>JARLHD010000219.1 GCA_031292435.1 Ignavibacteriaceae bacterium | reverse complement strand
TCGCAGGAGACAAAAGAATTGTTAAGATTAGGCGGGGGGATATTGATAAGGAATAAGAAGGAAGCATACAGGAATTTAAGGCTGCTTTTCTTGAATGAACCTCTAAGGAAAGAAAAGGGGAAAATCTCATATAATTATGTTCAGCAAAACCTGGGTGCTACGGATAGGATATTAAAGGAAATTAATCAGGCGCTTTGGTTTATTGATTCAGATATCTCTCATTCAAAATTGTAATATGATGCTCCAGGTGTCCGGCAATAATATAAAGCAGTGCATTAACGGAAACACTTTTATTATTTGCTAATCCATGCTGGCGTAGAGCTTCCTCGCCTAAATTCTTAAATAAACTATTATTTGATTTTCTTAGATGAATAAATTCCTCTGCAAAACTCTGTAAAGTCCTGTTATTGAAATTCGCCACTTTAATAAATTCATCCTGTTCAAAGCCTGACAGCGGGCTGGGCGCCTTTCTGGCAAACCAGAATGCGCGGTAAGCCATAACCCTTTCAGTATCATTTATATGTCCAAGAACTTCAGCAGTTGTCCATTTCCCCGGTGCATATGAGTAATTTTTCTTATCCTCTGGAATATTATGTATAAACTCGGTGAACTCACTTATTTGTTTATCCAAAACCCATATAATATCATCCCCTTCAATTCTGTCAACATATATTTTGTAATGAGGCGCGTAGTCTGTTTCTTGTGGACGCATAGGTAATCCTTTCTTATTATTGCCTGATTTTTACTTTAAGATAATACTCTTTTATTTATCCTTGTCAAGTGACGATAATAACCTATCAAGAAATTCCTGCTGGGCTTTTTTCATTTTCACTTTTGCGTTCTCAATTGAAAAGAACTCACCTTTATCTACCTCGGGGATAATTATCTTTTTGCCTGATCTTGGCGGCCATTCAACCTGGCAAGTATTGCTTTTAATAGTTACAGCATCATCAGTGGGACATTCGAATGCCCAGCCGTAAACTACCTTTCCACCTTTTTGGACAATTGTTCCAAGCGGAATAAATTCTCCTGCCGGTTTTATACCTGTTTCCTCTTCGAATTCTCTAACTGCAGCCTGCAGGTGATCTTCATTTTCTTCGGTTAATCCTTTTGGAATTCCCCAATAGTCATCATCTTTTTTAGCAAAGAACGGTCCTCCCGGGTGAATGAGAAAGACCTTAAGTCCATTCTTTCTACTAAACATTAATAAACCGGCGCTTATATTTTTTGTCATACTTTTGAATAGAACTTTAATCCGATAATCCCGGATATTATCAAAAATATAAAGAACAAACGTATAAAGTCTTTGGATTCATTAAACAGAATAATACCAAGGATAGCTGTGCCTACAGCGCCAATACCTGTCCATACTGCATAAGCAGTTCCGACGGGAAGGCTTTTTACAGAAAAGGACAGGAGTCCCATGCTTGTAACCATAGCCGCGATAGTAAAGACGGAAGGCCACAGTTTTGTAAACCCATCCGAATATTTTAATCCTATAGCCCAGGCTATTTCAAATAGTCCTGCAACAAATAATATAAGCCAGGTCATAATTTCTCGTCTCTAATGTTTAACTGATCCAGAAGGAAAGCATATTCCAATGCTACTTCCCTGAACTTTTCAAATCTTCCTGAAGCTCCCGCATGTCCTGCCTGCATATTAGTCCTTAGTAAAAGCATATTGCTATCGGTTTTCATTGCCCTAAGTTTGGCAACCCATTTAGCAGGTTCCCAGTACTGTACCTGTGAATCGTGCAGCCCTGTCATAACAAGCATTGCCGGATATTTTTGCCTGGTAACATTATCATAGGGTGAATAAGAAAGGATATAATCATAATACTCTTTGGATTTTGGATTACCCCATTCGTCAAATTCTCCGGTTGTAAGCGGAATTGATTCATCGAGCATTGTTGTTATTACATCCACAAAGGGAACATTTGCAACTGCCGCCCTGAACAGATCAGGACGCATATTAATAACAGCTCCTATCAAAAGTCCCCCTGCACTGGCTCCCAATATGCACAGCTTTTGCTTTGATGTATATTTTTCTTTTAAAAGGAACTCGGCGCAGTTTATAAAATCAGTAAATGTATTTTTCTTGTTAAGTAGTTTTCCGTTGTCGTACCAGGAGCGCCCCATTTCCTGCCCTCCCCTGATATGAGCAATACCAAAAATAAATCCCCTGTCAAGCAGGCTTAATCTTGTTGAACTGAATATCGGTTCTGTAGAAATAGCATACGAGCCATATCCATAAAGGAGGAAGGGGTTATTACCATCTTTATTGATTCCCTTTTTATACACTATAGAGATGGGTATTTTTGTTCCATCAACAGCGTCTGCAGTTCGCCTTTCCACGATGTAATCATTTTTAATATAACCGCCCAGTACATCATCCTGTTTAAGGATAATTTTCTCTCCCGTTTTCATGTTATAGTCTATTATTGATCGCGGTGTTATTAATGACGTATAGCTGTATCTTAATATCACGGAATCAAATTCAGGATTCCTGTCTATCGAAGCTGAATATGCAGGTTCATCAAAATCAATGTAATGGTCAGAATTGTCTTTCAGTCCTATTATCCTTAGCTGGTTAAGACCATTCCGTTTTTCCTGAAGTACAAGGTAATCATTAAAGATTTCCAGCTCCTCAAGCAGTGTGTCATTTCTATTTGGAATTATTTCCGTCCAGTTTTCCCTGGAAGTATTATCAATCCCTGTTTTCATAAGCCTGAAATTTTTTGCTTTCAGATTGGTCTTTATGTAGAAGCTTTCCCCGTAGTGGTCAATGAAATATTCTACATCCTTTTCCCTTTGCTGGAATATCCCGAAATCACCTTCCGGCTGATCTGCACTTAATATTCTGTATTCCGAGGATACGATGCTGAATGATCCGATTACAAGGTATTTGTCTGATTTAGTTTTATAAACAGTTATGCTAAATGATTCATCCTTTTCGTGGTAGATTTCTTTATCATCTGAAGGATCACTACCTAGTATATGTTTGAAAATTTTATATGCCCGGAGGGCTTTATCTTTCTTTGTATAAAAAATAGTCTTATTATCGTTTGCCCAGGCAGCGAATCCTGTAGTATCAGGGATCTTATACTTAGAAGTTTTGCCTGTTCCCAGGTTTTTAAAATGAATGTTGTATTTTCTTCTGCCCGTAGTGTCAACGCCATAGGAAAGATTTTTATTATCCCGGCTGATGGACAGACCTGCTACATTAAAATATTTTTTCCCCTTTGCCATTTCATTTACGTTTAGAAGAATTTCTTCTGCCGCATTTACGGAGCCCTGTTTACGGCAATAAACCGGATATTCTTTTCCGTCCTCGTACCGGGTATAATAATAATATCCATTATCCCTGTAAGGAACTGACGCATCATCCTGTTTTATTCTTCCTATTATTTCATTATATATTTTTTCCTGCAGCTCAAGGGTGTGTTTAAGTACCTCGTCAGTATATTTATTTTCTGCTTCAAGGTAATCTAATACTTTAGGATTTTCACTTTCATTAAGCCAGAAATAATCATCTCTTCTGATATTTCCATGTTCAGATAATTCCTTTTTTATCTTTAAAGCAACCGGTGGATTAAATTTCATAATCTTTTGTTCTTTATCTCTATTTTTTTGTTATCATAAGGATCCAATCTGAAATTGTACTTAGAGCTATTGGAGCTATAGTCTCTTCAATTTTAGAGTATTCTGTTGGAGAGCCAGTAGTGGATGTCTGGAACAAATGGTTTAATTTTGGCAGCTCAACCATCTTATATTTTTTATTCCCTGCTTTGTTTAGTGCTTTTTCAATAGCAGCAAGGTTTTCTTTAGGGGGAACCTGCAGATCATTCGTCCCATTCAATGCAAGTACGGGTATCTTTAATTTTGACAGGGCATCCTTAGGTTCATATGACAAAAAGAACCTGAACCATGGGGACATTATTGTATTTGTTGTCTGTTTGAACAATCTCTCCTTATCTGAAGAATTTTTATCCTTATTATTCGTTGCATTGTACATTTCATCCACAACTTTATGTATTTCTGCGGCTGCTTTAGTTGAATCTTTCTCATTCATCGCTATTTGATAAAGCCTGATATTATACTGCATCATTTTATTTATTTCCTCGTCTGATACTCCCTCTGCTTTTGCAATCAGCCTGGACTGTAGTTCCAATATCTTCTCGCCATTTAACCCGGGACCGGCCATCATAACGATAAATGCAACATCTTTTGTTTCATTTGCAACGATAGGTGCAATAATACCGCCTTCACTATGTCCTATTAAACCTATATGGTCTTTTTCAACTTCCTTTCTTGTTTTTAAGTATTCTACACATGCAAGTGCATCGGTAGCAAAATCTTTGCTTGTTGCCGAATTAAAGTCACCTGTGGATTTTCCATATCCCCTGTCATCACAACGCAAAACAGCAATCCCATGCCTGGTTAAATAATCAGATAGTACCAGAAAAGGTCTATGCCCCATTAAGGCTTCATCCCTGTCCTGCGGACCGGATCCTGTTATCAGCACAACTGCAGGAAAGTTTTCTCCAATTTCAGGGTAAGTAAATGTGCCTGCCAATGTTACATTTGCATCTTTATTCAGCACAGCAACTTCTTCTTCTTTGTAAGGATATGGTTTTTTGGGATTCTGAGGACGGTTAATTCCCACAATTTTATCCCTCTTAACAAATGAAAGTGGAAATTCCCTGCCGCTCTGGCTCCATGTTCCATTCAAAAGTGTATCAGCAATTTTACCTTTATAAGATCCTCTTATCATATTTACAAATAATTTGATGCTGTCACCCGAAACAATCACTTTATCTATGGGAATATCCTTGTCTGTTTGATCAGGACTGTTAAGTACAGCTTTGAGAGAATCAGTCCCTGTTTTAGAAATCTTCAACACTATCCTTAATGAGACTGATCCTAAATTTAAATTACCAAGCCAGTTTCCTTCAAATTTGTGTTCCTGTGCAGCTGCCGGCAGGCAGTGAACTAAAAATATGATTAACAGAACAGGGATAAATCTTTTCATTATAGTTCCCATAAATTTAATTTTACTTTAAATATAACAATTTGAATATTAACTGATAAAAATAATCAATTTCCCCAATAAAATGAGTATTCATTATAAAGTACTTGGAAAACCCGGCTGCGATAATGCCCTTATGGGTATCGTTAGTTCATTTCCTTTTTAAGATATTTCCCGGTCAGGCTCTTTGGGTTTTTAATAATCATTGCAGGAGTTCCCTGTGCAATTATTTTCCCTCCCTTCTCTCCCCCTCCGGGACCAAGATCAATAATCCAGTCTGCTGTTTTTATTACATCAAGATTATGCTCAACAACCACAACTGTATTCCCCTTATCAACAAGCTTATTTAAAACATGCAGTAGAATCCTGACATCCTCAAAATGAAGTCCGGTAGTGGGTTCATCAAGTATATACAATGTTTTTCCTGTGCTCACCTTGCTCAACTCGGTAGCTAGCTTCACACGCTGGGCTTCTCCTCCGGAAAGAGTGGTAGCCTGCTGACCCAAAGTAATATATCCAAGGCCCACATCATGTATCGCTTTTAATTTTCTCTTTATGCGCGGAAGGTCTTCAAAGAAATCAAGTGCTTCTTCCACTGTCATTGACAGAACATCTGAAATTGATTTTGTCTTAAATAAAACTTCGAGCGTTTCCCTGTTATATCTTTTGCCCCTGCAGACTTCACACTGTACGTAAACATTAGGAAGGAAATTCATTTCTATTTTCCTTAACCCGTCCCCTCCGCATTCCTCGCACCTTCCCCCGGCTACATTAAAACTGAATCTACCTGTACTGTAACCCCTCATCTTTGATTCAGGAAGCTGCGAAAACAGATCACGTATAAATGTAAACAACCCTGTATATGTTGCAGGATTAGATCTTGGTGTTCTTCCTATCGGCGATTGATCAATCTCAATAATCTTATCAACATTTTCAAGTCCCACTAACGACTTATAAGGCAATGGTACTGATTTGGATTTATAAATTTTCCCCATCAATATCTTAACAAGAGTTTCATTTATAAGCGAAGATTTTCCGGAGCCGCTTACGCCCGTTATTAGTGTAAATGTTGCAAGAGGTATTTTAAGTTCAACTTCCTTTAAGTTATTACCGGATGCTCCTTTTAATATTAAATATTTTCCGTTCCCCGGTCTTTTCTCCACAGGAATATTTATTTTCTTTTCCCCTTTTAGATATGAAAGGGTTAATGATTCATATCCGTTGTTTGAAGTCATAAGTTGTTCGGTTTCACCTGCAAGAACCACTTTTCCACCCTGTTCCCCGGCTCCCGGACCAAGGTCTACCAGGTAATCCGAACTCCTCATTGTTTCCCGGTCATGCTCAACAACAATAACGGTATTCCCCAAATCCCTTAAATGCTTTAAGGAATTTATAAGTTTAATATTATCGCTCTGGTGAAGTCCTATGCTTGGTTCATCCAAAACATATAATACGCCTGCAAGCTGGGACCCGATCTGAGTTGCAAGCCGTATCCTCTGAGATTCCCCTCCTGATAATGTCCTTGCAGAACGGTCAAGCGTCAGATAGTCCAGTCCCACATTCAGCAAAAACTTCAGACGTGTAATAATTTCCTTTAATATCGGTTTGGCAATTATTGCTTCTCTTCCTGATAATTTTACCTTATTAAAAAATTCATCTGCTCTTTGGATAGATAAGCCGGTAACTTCACTAATGTTTTTTTCTCCAAACTTAACAGCAAGCGATTCCTTTTTCAGCCTTCCCCCGCCGCAGGTTTTACACTTCACAGTATTCATATAGGATTCCACCCACTCCCTTATGTTATTGGAAGTGGTTGTGCCGTAATAATTAAGCAGATGTTTATACAACCCTGCAAACTTATGCATATAAACCACCGGTTTGGTATTTCCGTATGAATATGAAAAAGGGATCTTTTCCTTTGTACCGTTCAAAAGAATTTCTTTCTGCTCTGCTGTCAGATCTTTAAGAGGTGTATCAAATGTGAACCCGAATTTATCGGCAACTGCCTGCAGTTGATTGAAAAACCAGATTGACCTTGGTTTTCCAAGCGGTGCAAGTCCTTCTTCATTTATAGATTTATCCCAGTCAGGAATCATTAAATGAATATCCAGTTCTTTCTTTTCCCCGAGTCCTTCGCAGTCAGTGCAAGACCCATAAGGCGAGTTAAATGAAAATGAATTCGGCGCTAGTTCCCTGTAGCTTATTCCGCAGTCAAGACAAGCAAGATGCCTGCTGTACAAATGATCTGCCGTTCCGTCGCTTACAATTACAATTCCGTTCCCGTAATTAAGTCCCACCTCAATAGATTCAGTAAGCCGGCTTCTTGAATTCTCATTCACACTCAATTTATCAACCGCTATTTCAATGTTGTGTATTTTATACCTGTCAACCTGGAATCCTTTCTCAAGCTCGTGGAATTCATTATCAACTCTAACCTTTAGAAATCCATCAGACATTATCTCCTCAAAAAGTTCCCTATAGTGTCCCTTCCTACCTCTAATAACGGGAGCTAAAATTGAAATCTTCTTTCCTGAAAGCGAGGTTAAAATTGATTCGATCACCTGGTTTGAGGTTTGTTTTACAACAGGTTTTCCGCAGTTATAACAATAGGGGGTACCTGTTCTCGCATAAAGAAGCCGAAGGTAATCATAAATTTCTGTTACTGTGCCAACCGTAGAACGCGGATTACCGGAGGAAGTTTTCTGTTCAATTGAAATTGCCGGACTCAATCCCTCAATCAGATCAACATCCGGTTTCTCAAGCATATCCAGGAATTGGCGGGCGTATGCGGAAAGTGATTCAATATATCGTCTCTGACCTTCGGCATAAATAGTATCAAATGCAAGGGAGGATTTTCCTGAACCGGACAATCCGGTAATAACGGTCAGCGAATCCCTCGGAATTTCTACGTCAATATTCTTAAGGTTATGCTCCCTTGCGCCTTTAATTATTATCGAATCTTTTTCCAAAATCTGCGTAATTATTTAAATTTAAAACTTTATATTACTATTAGACAGTCTGAAAATCAATTTAATTAGGAATGCCCGTAGTCATCTACTCTATGGAGAAAATCAAATCAATCAGTACAATTAGTGGTTTCACGGAATTCCGTATTAAGGAAAAAGGCTCGGTTTTCATCGGGCAATCGTATTATTTAACAAATTCAGAAGATTGTAACCTTAAACTGAACGAAATCAGAAAGGAATTCTATGATGCCACCCACCATTGTTATTGCTATAAACTTAATTCCGGTGAAACTAAATATTCCGACAACGGCGAACCTTCAGGAACTGCGGGAATCCGTATACTCAACGCCATTGATCATTTTGGTTTAACCGACATTCTGATTGTTGTAATCAGATATTTCGGCGGAACTAAACTTGGCGTAGGTCCCCTTGGCAAAGCTTATTATGAATCAGCATTTGATGTGTTAAAGAATTCCCCTGTTATTGTTAAGAATCCCTATCAAATGATTTCTGTTTCCACTAATTTTGATAAAATGGGACATGTATTCCGCCTCCTCCCCACCTTTAATTCTAAAAAAATAACTTCGGATTATAAAGAAACCACTGTTGAAATCGAGTGTTTTCTAAATTCAAATGATATTGCTTCCTTTCTCGAACAAATTCATGAACATTCACAGGGCGATATAGATATTAAAATATCCGGTGAAATAATATACTTGTAAATCTCCCTTTCCCAATTCTATTTTCCCAAAAATCCGATACTACTTGAAGAGACGCTGTATACACGTACAATACTAAACCAATACAGGATTTAGTAAAAAACGAGTAACAATTTAGTAAGGGCCGATACTAAATTCCCACCTAAATAATATTTTTCGCTGCTTAGATTAATATTTTTTGCTGCAAAATAAACGGATGAGAAATTGTTATCATCAATTGAATTATACCTTTGATAGGAAGTAAAATCATCATGTTTAGCTGATGATGAACTTGCCATTGAACCGCCTAAACCAATGTCAATATAAGCAAGGAAAGAGAATAAATCTTTTAACATAACCTTGTAATCAATTTGTAAACCAAATGACTGGAAATTTTTCATTTCTGAGATATGATTGAAGCTTTGGTTTATCGGACTCATAAAATCATATGAAAACCATTCTTTCTGAAATAATATGTGAACTGCTTTCTAAAATTCTAACATTAAAACTACAAATAATCTAAAAGAAATCCCTTTATTTCTCTTCAATATTCATTTCAATATTCATTTGGGGAACATTGATTTTATCAATCCAATAGCCCCATGCAATAATTATCCATTGAGATAACCCGACAAGACCGATGGCTTCTTCATTAGGGGGCGGCGAAGCAAAGATATTGTTAATGTATATTACAGCCAGGAAAATCAATAAGCCCCAGATACGGTAAAATCCTCTTTTGTTATTTGCCCTTACATAAGAGATATATAACCATGCACCAGTACAGAAAATAAGTCCTTCAACAATTATAGTTAACGGAAGAGAATTCCATAAACCAAGTCCCACTTTAATATTGCTCCATGGAACAAGCGGCAAATCTGCCCGGTGAGAAATAAAATCAAGTATCCAATGACTGATTACAAGTGCTCCTAATAATATTGATGTTCTTAAATTCTTTTTGAAAAAATAATATACGGCTCCGAATAGCAGTGCCCAGAAAACCGCAGCCAATAGACTATGCGAAAAAGGATAATAAACAAAATTCAAAGGCGTAAATGCAGTGTTGCCAGGTTCAATTTTCACTTTCTCTATCCCCGCCAGAATAAAAACAGGCCAGAGGAGATCAACAAATTGAGCCGCCAGGAAAAGCGTACCCAGTGATGGTCTCTCATCAATTTTCTTGGCAGCTAAACCGGCACCAAAATGACCTATAAACATATAGCCTCCCATTCAATAATTACTAATTTAATGAATTTTTTTATACTACGATGCGGGTAAGCCAAGAAAATATTATTTTAAATGATCCAAGAGGTAAGGAATTATAGGGGCAAATATTTGCCCTATTTGGTTTTTGGAATTTAATATTAAATCTTTTTACATTTGGTTATACAAATTCTACAAATTCTTATTGGAGCAGCGAGGAATAAAATAATTTACGATTGATGTACGAATAATTTTTGAATTACAGAATATTCCATTAACACAATTGCAGAGTAAATTATGAAATCCTTTTCCCTTCCCGGCATTTCCCCTGTCAGATATAATCCTATTGATAAA
This sequence comes from Ignavibacteriaceae bacterium, assembly GCA_031292435.1. Classification (GTDB taxonomy): domain Bacteria; phylum Bacteroidota; class Ignavibacteria; order Ignavibacteriales; family Ignavibacteriaceae; genus Fen-1301. The sequence goes on along the minus strand of JARLHD010000219.1, from coordinate 8,140 downwards.
AATCCGATATTAAGATTAAAGAAACTTCCTACATAAATTTATAACCACTAAAGGAGGATTATATGCCTTAAAACCTAAGGGGGAGTGAATAAATAGCATAAACTGCATCGTACTAGTACGCGTATTTTAACGATACCGTACTAGTAACGGTGTTTTTAATAATGGGCATTGATAAAGGAAAATAATATAGGCTGAATAATATACTATCGTGTTCCAGATAATATTCTAAATAACAGAAAATACAACATTAGCTACGGAGTATTTTATGCAGTCTTATTCCACTTCACCGAGCCTTCCTGTTCAATTAAATTCCATAGATAAAGAAGCGATCAAGGTACTTAATGATTATCTATGCAATCAGCCAAAGATGAAGGAGTGGAAGGAATAACTCCCTTTTTAGTGGCAAAGATATTGTCTGTTCTATATAATTATAAGTTAAGAGCCATCGGGGCAGAGGGAAAGTAGGAATATTGGCTGATAAATGAGGATGCATTTGAAGCTGATAAGGCGGTGAGGGTTATAAGGGGGTGAGGATGGGGAAAGGAGGAATAAGCGCTGATTAAGCAGGGAATATTTTAGCTTTTAAATTAGGTTTAGAGATTTCTGTATTAATTTATCAATTAGGGCTTCATGTCAACGGAAAAAATTTAAATATTGACACTTCCAATCTGAACCTATATTTTAATATTTGATAGTATGTTCCATTTTTGATATAAAAAGGTAAAAATAAGATTGAAAACTTTCTTTGCAACACCCCAGCGTTCTACGGGAGAAGAAATCCATAATTCGAATATCACATTGAATTCATTTTCAGATAAATGTCAAATGATGAATTCAATTCCTAATATTGTATTGATATTAAACCCCAACCGGCAAATAGTTTTTGCCAATAATGCGATGCTTGATTATCTACATATCGACAATAGTGAAAATCTATTAGGTCTCCGCCCAGGTGAATTAGTAAACTGCATGCATTCTGATGAAATGGAAGCGGGTTGCGGTACCTCTAAGAATTGTATAGTCTGTGGTGCTGTTCGCGCAATACTTAAAAGCCAGGCGGGAGGTGCAGCGGTGGAGGAATGCCGGATTCTTACAAAATCCAATGATGCAATGGATTTTTTGGTTCATTGTGTACCTATGGATTTTAATGATGAGAGATTTGTAATTTTTAGTTTGTCTGATATCAGTGATGCAAAAAGAAAAAGCGTGCTGGAAAGGATTTTCTTTCATGATATACTAAATACAGCCGGTGGAATTAAAGGGATGGCTGAAATGTTTAACGATGCAACGCCTGAAGAATGTGTTGAATTTGGTGCAATTGTCAGTCAGCTTACCACACAACTGATAGATGAAATACTAGCACAAAGAGATTTGATTTCGGCAGAACACGGTGAACTGGTTCTTCAGAGCAATAATATAAGTACTTCCAAGGAAATCCTGGCAGTTATTCAACTCTATCGCAAGCATACGGTAGCAATTGATAAAACCATAACTATGAAGGAAGATACACTGGATTTTACATTTAAAACTGATGAAAGATTATTGAGCAGAATTTTAGGTAACCTAGTGAAGAATGCACTGGAGGCAACCAATAATAATCATATTGTTAAGATAGGTGGTAAAAAGAAATTCGATTATTATGTATTTAGTGTACATAACGATAAGTGCATTGACCAGCAGATACAATTACAAATATTCAATCGTTCGTTTACTACCAAGGGCAGCGGACGTGGTTTAGGGACCTATAGTGCAAAACTTTTAACTGAGAAATATCTTGGGGGAAGGGTTGGTTTTAATTCAGATAAAATAAATGGAACATCCTTTTATATTATTCTTCCGATAAAACCCAAGGACATACAATCATCTTCCTAAAGGATAAAGCAATTTCTCCCCTGAGAGCGCTAACTATCAGATGATACACCAGCCAGATACCAGTGTTATGATTCATCGCGGAATTTATAAAGAATTTCAACATCTGATTGAGTACGATCATTCATTACATTTTCGCAAACACCATTAAACAAATAGCTTGAATCAGTTGGTATTTCTAAATCAAATAATGTGTGTGATCTTACTAAAAATGATCTATTGAGTTTATGCATTTAATTGTCGTATATTATAATGATTAACAAGCAGAGGATATTTCCACGGGCTTTGTAAAAGTTGATTTTGTGAACATCTAAATTACTATTATAAGGAGTTATTTTGGCAAAAATCAAAGTGAACTCTACAAAAGACATCACAGACAGCAAATTATTCAAGGAATCTCTCAAGAAACAAAAAGATGAGTTTGAAACTATCTTTAATCTTGTTCCGGCTCAGATATGGTATAAGGATACTCATAACAATTTCATTCGGGTAAATTCTCAAGTCTGTAATGATATTGGAATGACTAATTATAAAATTGAAGGGCATTCCGCCGAAGAATTGTTTCCTTTGTTTGCTGATCAATATTTTAAAGATGACCTCGAAGTATTTAATACCCGCAAGCCTAAATTTGGAATCATTGAACAAATAAATAATGCCGATGGCGAATTACGATGGATTCATACTGACAAAATTCCTGTGTTTGGCAGGGATGGTGAAGTAACCGGGCTAATTGCTTTTGTTCAGGACATTACTGAGCGCAAACGATCAGAGGAGGCGCTACGAAATAGTGAAGCCCGTCTTCATACGCTTGTGCATATCATCCCTGATTTGATCTGGCTGAAAGATGTAAACGGTGTGTTTCTATCATGCAACAAAATGTTTGAGAGGCTTTTCGGTGCAGGGGAAGAGAATATCATCGGAAAAACAGATTACGATTTTATGGATCGGGAACTTGCTGACTTTTTTCGCGAACATGATCGTAATGCTATGGCGGCAGGCAAGTCCACTACCAATGAAGAATCAATTACTTTTGCTGACGACGGTCATCGTGCTTTCCTTGAAACAATTAAGACACCAATGTACGATACACAGGGTACACTTATCGGTGTGCTGGGAATCGGAAGGGATATCACTGAACGTAAAAAAACAGAAGAAGCATTGCGCGAGAGTGATGCTCAGTTAACCTCTATTTACAATACTGTTGATGATGTGATTTTCCTTTTAGCCATTGAGGGAGAAGAAAATTACCGTTTCATCTCTGTGAATCAGTCGTTTTATAGAGTTACAGGCATTCCCCGGGATGCAGTGATAGGCAAAAAAGTGAATGAAATTATTCAGGAACCATCTCTTAGTTTGGTGCTTGGGAAATACCGGCAGGCAATCAAAAAAAAGACCATCATGCGTTGGGAGGAAACTACGGATTACCCCACCGGGCAACTGACCGGTGAAGTAAGCATTGCTCCTGTTTTTGATGCTGCTGGAAACTGTACACACCTGGTTGGTTCAGTCCACGACATTACAGAACGAAAGCGGGCAGAAGAAAAGATAAGGAAACTAACTGAAGAACTTGAACTGCGTGTTGTACAACGTACCGCTCAATTAGTAGAAGCAAATAAAGAACTTGAAGCTTTCTCCTATTCCGTCTCCCATGATTTGCGCGCACCTCTGCGACATATAAGCGGGTATGTTGATTTGCTTAATAAACGCTTTCACGAATTACTCCCAGAAAAAGGTAAACATTACCTTGATAGTATTGCCGATTCAGCTCATCAAATGGGGGCTCTCATTGATGATCTGTTACAGTTTTCCAGAACCGGACGGCAGGAAATGAAAAAAGCTGATCTCGATATGAACCTGGTTTTACAAGAAGCGCTGGAGGGGATAAAACCGGACAAACAGGATCGGGAGATTGAATGGATAATTGCAACTTTGCCAACCGTATTTGGGGACCATTCTTTGCTCCGTTTGGTTTGGACCAATTTATTGAGTAATGCGGTTAAGTTTACCAGACCAAGGAAAAAAACCCGTATCGAAATAAACTTTCGCTTTGAGAATGATGAGATAATCTTTTTTGTCCGGGATAACGGAGTAGGATTCGATATGAAATATTCGCAAAAATTGTTCGGTGTATTTCACCGGCTGCATTCAACAGAAAAATTTGAAGGAACCGGAGTCGGACTTGCCAATGTGCGGCGGATTATTCTTAAACACCGGGGAAGAACATGGGCGGAAGCCGAACCGGATAGAGGAGCCGTATTTTATTTCACTTTACCTGTAAATAAGGAGGAAATGTTATAATGGATTTAAAAACAATTTTACTTGCCGAAGATAACCCCAAAGATGTTGAGTTGACCTTAGAGGCAATGGCAGAAAACAATCTGGCCAATCATGTCACAGTAGTTAATGATGGGGTTGAAGTAATTGAATATTTACGGCGTGAAGGGAATTTCAAAAACAGGATAGAAGGAAATCCGGCTTTTATACTACTGGATATTAAAATGCCCCGTATGGATGGGATAGAGGTACTTCGCACAATCCGGAGCGACCCTAAGTTTAAAACAATACCAATTGTAATTCTCACATCCTCACGTGAAGAACAGGATTTGATTAATAGCTATAACTTAGGTGTCAATGCCTATGTTGTAAAACCTGTTATTTTTCATGAATTTATTGAAGCAGTGAAACAAATTGGCATATTCTGGGCAGTACTTAATGAACTTCCGCCTAAAGGGGTTGATTAGATGGAAAAAAAAATTAAAACCGGTACTCTATTGAAAGCTCTATGTCTTGAAGATAAACCACGTGATGCCGAGATCATGCATGAACGAATTATAGATGCGGGTTACGATTTAGATATGGATATTACAGATTCTGAAAAGGAATTTGAATCATTGCTTCACAATTCCAAATACGACATTATTCTATCAGATTTCAAGTTACCCGGTTTCGATGCATTTGGAGCATTACGGTTGAGTAACGAGGTTTGTCCGGATGTTCCGTTTATTTGCGTATCCGGATCCATCGGTGAAGAAACAGCTATCGAATTATTAAAGTTAGGAGCTGTTGATTATGTTCTGAAAGATAGACCGGAAAGACTTCCCTTTGCAATTAATCGTGCTCTGAATGAAGCTAAGGATAAAAAAAATCAGCAGAAAATAGAAGAAGCACTGCGCAAAAGTGAACAGAGGTTTCAGGTACTTGCGGAAAATTCTCCTTTCGGAATCTTTCGAACAGATAGTGAAGGTTCTACTACATATGTCAACCCGCGATGGTGCCAATTATCGGGGTTGTCGAAAGAGGAGGCAATGGGATACGGATGGCTCAGCGTAGTTCATAATAATGATAAACAAAAACTAACCGAAGTCTGGAAAGATGCCACAGCAGAGCATGATTCTTCTGTAGCGGAATACCGGTTCCTTCGCAAGGATGGATCAACTACCTGGGTGCATGGACAGGCAATTCCGGAAAGGGATGATAATAATAATGTTGTTGGCTATATTGGAAATATTATTGACATCACCGAGCGCAAACATTCGGAAGAATTACTCCAGGAATCTGAGGAAAAGTACCGTCTGCTATCAGAATCATCTTATGAGGCAATTTTCCTGATAGATTTAAATGGGTATGTTAAGTACATGAACAACACTGCAGCAGTAAACTTGGGCGGTCAACCTGCAGAACTTATTGGAAAACACCTCACAGAATTATTTCCTCCGGAAACAGCACGGGAGAATCTTGCCGAAATTCAAACTGTTGTAACTACAAAATGTCCTTTTTATAATGAAAAAGAGTTGCAATTACCAGCCGGGAAAATGTGGGTGGGAAATCGTTTTTCTCCTGTTCTTGATAAGGAAAAAGAGGTTATTGCGATACTTGGGCTATCAATTAATATTACTAAACAAAAGATGGCAGAAACAGAACTTCGCAAAATATCCAGCGCTGTTGAGCATAGTGGTGCGAGTGTGGTAATAACTAACCGGGATGGGAATATTGAATATGTCAATCAAAAGTTCTGTGACATAACAGGTTATTCAAAAGAAGAAGCTTTAAGGAAAAATCCCCGTATTTTAAGTTCCGGTTTTCAGGATAAAAATTTCTATAAAGAGCTTTGGAATACCATTCTTTCCGGGAATGATTGGAGCGGTGAGCTGCTGAACAGAAAGAAAAACGGGGGATTATTTTGGGAATCAGCATTAATATCTCCATTGTCAAATAACGATGGTGAAATCATAAATTTTGTTGCAATTAAAGAAGATATAACAGAAAAAAAGATAATGTTATCACAGTTGATTGAAGCAAAAGAAAAGGCTGAATCAGCAAACAAACTAAAAGATGCATTTATAGCTAACATATCCCATGAAATCAGAACTCCCTTAAATGGAATATTGGGGATGACGAGTATAATCAAAGAAGAATACCAAAGCAATATCAAGAAAGAAGATGAAATGCTGTTTGAGGGAATAGATTATTCAAGCAAACGCATTATAAGGACGATTGATATGATTTTGAACTATTCCCGTTTGCAGGTAGGGGAATTCAATATCAGCCCTAAAAAAGTAAAGATTTCACAAGTCTGTACAAATTTGGTTAAAGAATTCATTTCCGCGGCTAAACAAAAATCACTTGAACTTTCATATCAGATCGATTGCGGGGACATGGAGATATTTGCGGATGAATATTCAATAACTATGGCTATTTCTAATTTAATCGATAACGCAATTAAATTTACTCAAAAAGGATTTATCAATGTACTCCTTAGAAAAGGAATCAATAATGAAATAATACTTGAAGTAAAAGATACCGGAATTGGAATTGACAAAAAATATATGGAATATATGTTCGAACCATACAGGCAGGAACATATGGGATATGGAAGGGCATATGAAGGAATTGGGCTTGGGCTTTCCATTGTTAAAAAAGTTCTGAATCTGAATAATGCTGTCATAACTGTGGAAAGTAAAAAAGGCGTGGGAACAACATTTTCTATAAATTTTGGTAAAGGGGAGTTGATTCATGAAAATAAGTCTGTAAAGGGGGCATCTTCCAAAATTCTTCATACAACAAAAGATCTGCAAAAAAAAGTGGTACTGGTAGTTGAAGATGATTTGATGAACCAGGTAACTATTAAAAGATTTATTGAAAACATGTATTCCATCATAGTTTGTGATTCTTCAGAAGATGCAATGGAGATAATAAAAAAGGGGAAGGTTGATTTAATATTAATGGATATATCAATTAATGGAAGCAGAGATGGATTGGAACTGACAAAAGAGATAAAAGCGTCGGAAGAATTTTCTTATATACCTATTATTGCGATTACGGCACATGCCTTTATAGAGGATAAACAAAATGCCTTAGCAGCCGGCTGTGATGATTATTTAGCAAAACCCTTTACAAAAGCTTCGCTTCTTAATATGATTGCTCTGTATGATAATAAATAGATTCTTGCGCTGTGTGATGGAAATTTAATTCAATTGGATCCGTACCTAGCGGCGGATTACCGGGTGTATTAAAACAATTAGGGGTTAATATAGCCAAAGAAGTTCACCATTAACGTTAATGAAAAGCCTTCGGGAAATCGAAGGCTTTTTACTTAACTGTATTGCTTCTTCTTACTTTTTTTCAGTTTTTCTTTTGTAAACAACCCGGCAGTATATTTTTCGTAAAGTTCGAATAGAAACTCAATTCTTTTTGTTTCATTGGGGAAGGGCTGGGGACGGTAACATAAATCAACTGCTTTGTCTAATTCCTGATGAGCTTTTACCAAGACCGGGGGCATTGTTAAGGGATCATATAAATCTGCGAGACTGCTGTTTGGAAATTCTTTTCTTGCATCTAAAACATTCTGTGCTTTTTCTTCAACTATTTTTAATTGTTTATCAGTAGGGTTTTCAGGCCAAGGGAAAATTATTGTAGACAATTGTATTGGAATAGCTATAATCGCTCCATTCCACAAATATTTTAACGCATTTTATTTAAGGCCGATTAAATACGATCAAAATACTGAAATTTCATTTCGCTGAATTTATTTAACGCAAAATATTTAATGCCGTTAAATATGATCCAAATATGGAAAAGGAACAAAAAAGTAAAATAGATTTGCATTAAAGCATAATTTTTATAAACTTTGTGTGGGTAAATAATTTGGGATAAATATTATGCTACAAACTGATCAAACTTCAGATGCCTGCAAATTAGCAGATCTGACATTTCATCTTCTCGCGCATTTCCGCGAGAAAGAAATTCGCTTCGCCGAAACACATGGTCTCAC
>JARLHD010000218.1 GCA_031292435.1 Ignavibacteriaceae bacterium | reverse complement strand
TATCACTTCTGATTACAATATATTCTGGAATAACCAGAATGACTTATATGTCTTTAATTACGGAGACAGCGACCGTGTAGTTGATCCAATGTTTGTGAAAGATACAGTACCTTCCTTACAATCTGAATATGATTTCCACCTTCAGGCTTTCTCTCCCGGAATTCATAAAGGTGATCCCTCCATATTAAATAAAGACGGTACCCGTTCGGATATTGGAATGTATGGCGGTCCTCTTGGGGAAACATATACATACAAGGACCTTGCCCCAAGACCCCCAGTTAATCTCTCGGCAGTTGTAGATTCAAATAGAATAACTCTGAAGTGGAATAAGAATACAGAAGCTGATACTGCATATTACATGGTTTATAGGGATACAGCCGCAAATTTTATAATAGATTCTACAAAGTTAGTTTCAAAACAAAAAGATACAGCCCTTGTTCAAACACTCCCCTTGAATTCAAAGCATTTATATTATAAAGTTACCGCAATAGATAAACAGGGCAATATCTCCCAGCCCTCAGAAGAACTGACAATAAACATTACTTCTATATCTGGTTCCCCGCAAATAATAAATAATTACAAGTTATTCCAGAACTACCCCAACCCTTTCAATCCATCCACCATAATCTCATATAGACTAAAAGATAAAGGTTATGTAAAACTCATGCTCTATGATATAAAAGGAGAACTTGTAAAAGTACTTGTAAACGAAACAAAAGAAGCTGGATTCTATGAATTTGAGTTTAACGCTAAAGGTCTTGCAAGCGGAATATATCTATACAGAATTGAAGTAATCGGTAAGGGCAACATTCCTGTCTTTTCAGATATGAAAAAAACCATTTTGTTAAAATAATACTCGCCTGCTTTAAACAATAAAAGCAAAATGCTGATTGACATTAAACACAATTTCCTTTTAATTTATAATAACAGTGTTAATTGGTTTATGTTAAAAATGAATTATAGACCTTTCGTAAATATTCTTAAACTCACAATCCTTCAGATTTTTATTCTATCCAATATCATTTCTGCAGATGTCCGCTATGTAAGCAAAACCGGCACAAGCCAATTTCCATATACCTCCTGGGAAACAGCAGCGGACAGCATCCCTAAATGTATCAAAGCATGCAACAATGGCGATACAATTTATGTCGCTAATGGGATTTACAAAGACAGTCTCTATATCGATAAAGAAATATCCCTAATTGGAAGTAGCATGGATAGCACTATTATAGATGGAACGGGATTAGGATATGTTACAATAGAAATTCAGGCCAAAACAACTATCAAGTATTTTACAATTTATGGCCTAGCACTTAATTCAGGTAGAGGTTTAAGGTGTTATCAACCTTTGAACATTAGCTTATGCAAAATTAGTAATTGCGGGGCGGGAATCAGTACTATCGGTGTTCCTTGCATAATGAATAATGTTATTATAATAAATTCAGGCGTGGGTTTTGATGGAGGATGCATATCTGATACATGTAATTATTTCATTACAAATAGCATGATTGTACTTAGCTCCAATGGTTCATTTGGAATAGGAACTAATCTTGGCGGTAATTATTTTATAAACAATAATATTTTAATATATTTTGGAACTAACCCGGATTATGGCATTTCTTTAGACTGGCCTCATAGAGCAGAGCTTAGTAATAATCTGGTTTCGGGATATTCTGTAGGAATCTATTTTGACACAATTGAAGATAGCGGTTTTGTAAAAAATAATATTGTAGCACATAATACGTATTGCGGAATAGCAATTGGTTCCACTAGGGAAAATATTGAAAACACAATGATTATCAGTAATCCAACCGGAATCCTATCGTTATTAAGTCAAGAGGTTAGCCATAATTCAAATTATAATATTTTCTGGAATAATAATATAGATTTACATGGATTAATAGTCCATGGAGACAGTGATTGGGTAGCAGATCCTATGTTTATGAAGGATACATATCCCAATCCACAGCTTGACTTTGATTATCATCTGCAGGCATTTTCCCCTGGAATAAATAAAGGAAACCCTTCGATACTAAATAAGGACTTGAGTCGATCTGATATCGGAATGTATGGGGGATTTCTTGGTGAGACCTATAAATATGATGACCTTGCTCCAAAACCACCTCGAAATTTGTCTGCAGTTATTGATTCTTTGATAACAATAAAGTGGGATAAAAATACCGAAGCTGATACATCTTATTATAACATTTATCGGGATACTATTCCCGGATTTACAATTGATCCCTCAAAGGGGATATCACGTCAGAAGGATACCAGTTTCGTTCAATTATTACTTCATAACACAAGACATTTATATTATAAGCTAACAGCGGAAGATAAAACTGGTCATGTATCTGCTCCCTCGGCGGAGTTAACTGTGACTCTAAATTCAATTGGAAATAACTACTCCGTGATAAATGATTATCATTTGTATCAAAACTATCCCAATCCTTTTAACCCCACCACAACAATATCATATCAGCTAAAAGAAAAAAGCTATGCAAAGCTAATGGTTTATGATATAACCGGAAGACTTATAAAGGTTCTGGCAAATGAAACAAAAGAATCAGGTTATTATGAAACAGATTTTAATGCAAAAGGGCTTGCCAGCGGAATTTACTTATACCGAATAGAAGTAATCGGCAAAGGCAACATTCCTGTCTTTTCAGATATGAAAAAGTGCGTTCTGATAAAATGATATTTCTGAAAATAACACTTCAAAAATAAATTTATAATTCAGGGGAATGTTCTCTTAATTAATATTTATTATTCATGTAATTGTTCTCAAAAAAAGGACGGGATCATGAGAAATCGTTATTATTTCTTACTCTTATTCATTGTAATGATTTTACAGGGGGAATTCTTTTATCCTCAGCAACAGGGGAATTGGATTCAAAACTTTAATGGAATTCCGGTCCATACTGATATTCCCTGGGATTGGGTTAGTTACAAAGCAGGACTTGGTGACACTCTTATCAAAGCAATGCAGCATATGGGGATTGACTTTATACAGTCAAATGTAAGAACCTCTACATTCATGGATTCCTTAAGGGATCCTTCTAAGCTTAATTTTCGTTTGGTTCCTATTGCTTCATTTGATAGTAATTGGATACAATATTATACTGATGCAAAATATACTGCCTGGAAAGCTGGAATAACTGACACAAACTATCTCAGACATGATCCATCAGTCATGAATATTGTAAATGATCCAGGTGATTCTTATCTAAAATTAGATACAGCTAAAACCCGGTATACTGTTAATTTGTTGTGGGGTCCCTACTATTTTCAGGAATCTTACTATTATTCTCTGGAACCTGGACAAACTACTACTGCTCCTGTGCAATATAATTGTGATTTTCAACTGAAATTGGAATTAAATCCGAATGATACCACAGTAGAAAATCCAAATGACACTCTTTGTATTCTGAAGATTACTTCCTCCAGACTTGATACTCCAAATACATGGACATTCGGATGTATACAGGGAATTGATTCAGTTTTCGTAAAAAGAGTCGATTTTCAATATTTAAACCAATTTCAGAAATTCCATTTCCTTGAGCCTTATACTTTGAATATTCCTGACTGCCCTTTACCTCCCCATCCTCATTCCGGATCATATGTGCGCACTTATAATATAAATGGAATTGAAGACAATCAAGACAGAGCTGGAAAGATTATGTCCAATTCCAGGTCCAATGGCTCGGTAAGAAAAGGTACTTGTTATCAATTGATAGCATAATTGTTCAAGATGCAAGATTTATTGATTTTACAAATGGGCATGCTGCATCAAGAATTAATGACCAACTAAACATGTTGAATTCATATCCTGATGTTTTAGTAGGCTGGCTTGGAATAGATGAGCCATTATCCATCGACTCCTATCCCCAAAATCCATTCCATAAAACTAAAGATTTTAGGAAAGTTATAAATTTGAATTGATGGATTAAAGGAAAGGGTTAATGTTTTGACTGCTATCTTTTATGATGGATGAAAGCGAGTCGGCTTATTTATACCGGAAGCCCTTTGGGGGGCTTCCGGTTTTAATATGGCCATTAGTCAGGAGTTCTCATCGGGCCAAATATTTTAAGTTACCAAATTAATTTTTTGATAGTACTTTTATCTCAACTCTTCTATTCATAGATCTT
>JARLHD010000217.1 GCA_031292435.1 Ignavibacteriaceae bacterium | reverse complement strand
CAAGGGGGGAGGAGGAATTAATACAACAGTATCTGCTGTCAGAAAATCGTCATTTGAAGAGCTGGTAAAAGCGGCTGAACCTCGAATATATAATTTTATTACGCAAGGGGTTACAACCATTGAAATAAAGAGCGGTTATGGATTGGATTACGAGAATGAGATTAAACTCTTAAAAGTGATTAACCATCTAAAGACAATATTCCCAATTGAAATTGTGACTACTTTTCTTGGAGCCCATACATATCCGATTGAATATAAAGATGATCATGCGGGATACAATGATCTTATTATAAATAAAATGCTGCCCTATATAGCGAAAAACAAGCTGGCTGATTTCTGTGATGTATTTTGTGAGTCAACTGCATTTTCGAAGGAAGTGGCAGAAAGGATATTAAAGAAAGCATTAGGAGCAGGACTTAAAATAAAACTACATACCGAACAATTTAATAATATCGGGGGTTTAGAGGGTGCGCTGAAATTAAAGGCAACCAGTGTAGAGCATCTTGAGATGATTAAGGAAGAACAAATTAAGTTATTAGAAACATCTGAAACGACAGCAGTGTTGCTGCCGGGAGTTTCTTATTTTTTAGATTATCAATATGCACCTGCAAGAAAACTTATCGAGCGAAATGCAATTATAGCGCTTGCAACTGATTATAATCCCGGTTCTTCAAATATTAAAAATATATTTTTTATTATGAGCTTAGCCGCGATCAAGATGAAGATGACGATTGAGGAAGTAATTTCCGCTTATACAATTAATGCTGCAAAGGCATTAGCTATAAGTGACAGAACAGGAAGTATTGAACCGGGCAAGAGGGCGGATTTTTCCATACTTGATACATCAGAATATTCAGACCTGGTATATAACACGGGAGTAAATATGAATATTATGACCATAAAAAACGGAAAGGTTATTTATGAAAAGCAGGAGACTAAATGAAGATTATCGAATGTGTTCCTAATTTCAGTGAAGGGAAGAATGAGGAACTATTTAATTTAATTACTAATGTTTTATCCAAAACCCAAGATGTAAAATTATTAAACCTTGAACCTGATGCTGATTATAACCGTGTAGTAGTGACATTAGCTGGGAATGAAAGTGGTATAATTGAGGGAGCAGTAAATGCATGCAAGGCAGCTGCTCAAATTATTGACATGACAAAGCATAAGGGGGAACATCCCAGATTAGGCGCGATAGATGTGGTTCCATTTGTGCCGGTGAAGAATACAACAATGGAAGATTGTGTAAAGATATCAGAGGTATTTGGTGAAAGGATTGCGAAAGAACTTGATGTACCGGTTTATCTTTATGAATTTGCAGCAAGGAATCCCAAGAGAGTAAGCCTATCATCAATCCGCAAGGGAGAATATGAAGGACTTGAAGCTAAACTGAAGGACCCTGAATGGCAGCCTGATTACGGAGAAAGTAAATTTAATGCTAAGTTAGGGGCGATAGTTACAGGGGCAAGATTTTTTTTAGTAGCATACAATGTGAATATAAAATCAACTGATATAAAGATATCAAAGGAAATAGCGGAGACATTAAGAGAATCGGGAAAGGCAAAAAGAGATATTAATGGGAATGTTATTAAAGAGAACGGCAAGACAGTAAATGTTCCGGGAAGGCTTAAGAATGTAAAGGGAATGGGAGTTGTGTTGGAGAAATATAATATTACACAGGTATCGATGAACCTGACAAATTACAATATTACGTCTATTCATAAAGCATTTGAAGAAGTGAAGAAGGAAGCGAACCGTTTAGGAGCTGAAATAGATGGGAGTGAGATTGTAGGTCTTGTACCACTTGAAGCATTGATACAAGCAGGAAAATTTTACAGTGACGGGAAGGGTACATCTGAGGTGGAGCTTGTTGACCTGGCAATAGAGAAATTAGGATTAAGCAGTCTTAATCCTTTTGATAAACAACAGAAAATAATTGATTACATGATTTAAATAGAGAGATAAAAAATGGATACATCACTATCAATCGATCATTATTTAGAGGAGTTAAGTTCAAGCGCGCCGACGCCAGGGGGAGGAAATGTGAGTGCATTCTGCGGAACGCTTGCAACATCATTAGGGTTAATGGTATGCAATCTTACAATCGGTAAGAAGAAATATCTTGATTCAGAGGTAGAGATAAAAGTAATAATGAGGAAACTGGAAAAGGCAGGGACTGATTTCTTAATTTTATCGGAAGATGATAATAAAGCCTTTAACCAGGTAATGGAGGCATTTAAGCTACCCAAGGAAACCGAAGCTCAGAAATCAGCACGTGCAAAGAAAATAGAAGCAGCGACTATAGCTGCGGGGGTAGTGCCATACAGAGTAATTTATTTATGCAAGAGTATTATTCGTTTGATAATGACAATTGCAGAGAAGGGAAACCAGAATTCATTATCAGATGCGGGAGTTGCGGTATCGTTAATATTGACAGCGGCACAAGGAGCTTATTTAAATGTTCTGATTAATTGTACTGCATACAAAGAAAGTGCGGGGGCGAAGGATATTTTAGACAGATCAGAAGGTGATATTAAGGAAGTAAAGGAGAAATGTAGGGAAGGTTTAGAGTTAATTGAGAAGAAATTAAAAGAGAATAAAGCTACATAAAATACATATAGGCTGTCCCGAGTAGGGTATCGGGACAGCCCATTGTTTATCGATTAATACTATTTATATAGCTGACAACTTCATCCCGAGATTTTCCAGTCTTTCGTTGAATCCTACCGAGCAAGTCATCTTCCTTTCCAGCGACAAACATCAAATCGTCATCGGTCAAATCGGGATATTTCTGTTTAATTTTCCCTTTCATTTGATTCCAATTCCCTTTGATTCTTAGCGTATCCATCGTATACTCCTAATTGTTATTAAACATTTACAGGTGTGAATATATTAGTCATGAAATAAAAGAGCGATCAAATTTATCACAATAAGGGAGAAAAAATAAATCCGATTATATTTTTGGTATTGATTTTTTCTAAATATAAATTTGTGACAGATAAACCTGTTATACTTACGCTTTGTCCAATATACAGAAGTAATTATTGATAGAAGGGTATTGGAATTGATTGCAGAATATGACAGAAAGATTAGACGATAAATTTATTACAATTATCTCAAATGGTGTAAGATATGAAACCAGTAATCTTTTTTCTTGGGGTATTTTTACTTACAACCTTAACAAGTTATTCACAGAACAGGACAAAGGAGACAGACAATAAAACGGGGAACACCGGAAGTAAGCAGGCAATTAATAGAAACGATCCAGAACCACCAATACCGCCGATTAAAAACCCAATAAGAGATACACCAAAGAATCCAACACGTCCACCTATAAACACAACAACAAATCCAACCAGACCTGTAAAAAGACCAGTCAACCCACCTAGGGTAACTTACTCTCCTCCTGATCCGATGTATATTTATGCACCTGCACCGATTTATAATGATCCTCCAGTAACAGATCCAGAATTGCCTTATCAACCGGAAACAACTGTTTTGAATGTTGATTATGAGACGTTAGGGTTATCGCAATTCAAACAGAAAGACTATTATAATGCATTAAAGTCATTTGAGTTAGCGCTTGAAAATAATGATCAAAATTACACGCTTTATTATTATTTAGGAACTACAGAGATAGAAATTGAGAAGTATGATGATGCGATAAATGATTTGACTACGTTTATTAATAATGATGTAGAGAAT
>JARLHD010000216.1 GCA_031292435.1 Ignavibacteriaceae bacterium | reverse complement strand
TATCAAATTTAGGTTTAGTAGTGTTATAAATCAATTATATTTCTTGTAAGAGAATTCATTTGCATAATATTCTTTATTTAATCTTAGCCAGTTTTTCTATTAAAGTTTTAACAACTCCATTATTCCTAGCAATGATTTTATAAAAATATGCCCCATTAGCAATTTCGTCTCCATCCTGATCCCTGCCATCCCAATAAAGCTTATTAAAGCCAATACGTAAAGCTGAAGGTGGAACAGTAATATCCTTAATTAATCTTCCAGCCACAGTAAAAATTTTTATTTTGAATTCTTCAGGCGATTTTTGTCCATGCAGTTCAAATGTAAAATATGTCTCATTATTGAAGGGATTCGGATAATTGAAAACATTTACAATATCCGGCTGATTATAAACAAAGAATTCATATTTATGTGAAGTGCTATCGAAATAATTACCAGATGGATCCTCAGCAAATATTTCAAGAATATGTTTCCCATCAGGCAGTAAAGGATTCCATTTTATAGTAGCCTGAGAATTAGGATATGGCGTTGAGGAAAATTTAAGATCAGGACGAGAGAATCCTACAGGTATATTGTCTAATTTAAATATAGTAAAGGAAGATGTATCAATTGGTAATGGACTATTATCCTTTAAGGTTATAATAATCTCCGGTTTGGATGAAATAACATCACCATTATCGATTACCCTTCCATCAAAAGTAATGTTGAAAACTGGTTTACTTGAATCTCTAACTACATAGAATTTCTTTTCAGCAATATTGTTATAAGTAAAGTTTTCTTCATCGATCGATGCAACTACCCTAGCAATATTAAATGTCGGAGACAATGAAGAGGTATTAATAAAGTTTTCTAATAATACTGAACTATCTTTAGGAACAGAGATTTTGTTTGATAAAAAGGCAGAGTCAGAATTATTGGCATAATATTTCAGTATTACACTATCAGCATCAGATTCTCCAAGATTAAAAATCTGTATTTTCATAAGGGCATTAAATCCCTGCAAAATAGTATCCGGTGATAATGTAAAATTATTATTATTAACAGAGATTTCCGGCAACGAAGTGAAATCCACTGCAAGATCTTTAAGTTTACAGACGAAGGTTGTATCATAAGATGAATCTGTAAAATTAAATCCGATCTTAAGATATTCATATTTTTTAGAGTTAATATCACTTAATGAAAATGAAGAAGGCATCCTTGATTTAATTGTATCATAAGAACCGGAGTTTTTATTAAGTCCTAATATAAAGGCATTAAACTTACCTCTATAATTAATAGAATCAACATTATAACTTAATGAATTCCACTTCTTTGCTGGACCAATATCTGTGGTTAGAAAATTGCCTCCATTAGTTCCAAATATATCTAATTGTTTTTTAATAGCAGAAAATCCTTTTGCAGAAATATTATTTATTGAAAATGTAGTCAGTTTATTATAATTAGTATCCATATCATCATATATTAAAACCTTCCAGAAATATTCACCAACGGGTAGATTGATATCCCATTTAACAAAACCATTCTGGGGAATAAGATCCGGCGATATGATCTTAGCGGAAGAAAATAAAGTAAAACTAGTGTCAATTATAAACCTATAGTTGAACTGTCTTCCAATATAGCTTCCTGCATCGATTAAAGTAAAGTTAATTTTATTGGAAGAAGTTGTATACCCGTTTAAGGGACGAACAATATCCGGTTTGTTGAAATTAAATACCTTAATAATAGTAGAAGTTGTATTGTCAGAATGATCTATTTCCTCAATATGGTTATCACTATTTACGTCAGCAAATAAATTCCTGGTTCCAGCTTTATCAGGAACCCATTTAAAAAAAACTGAATCCAAATCTCCAAAACCAGGAAGTTTAACCGATCCAATTTTATGAGATGAATCGATTTGTGTCTCGTATAAATTTATAGTAACTGAATCATTAAAAATTGTCCCAACATTTCTAACATATACTTTAATCACTGAAGTTTCCCCGAGAATCGGGTTTGGGGGAATGCACTTAATATCGGCGGGGGTTAATTGAAAATCAGTGATACCAGGAATTGCAATTTCAATAGCCGGATCTCCGAGAAGAGATAATAATGCTAAATGCGATGTAACAAATCCACTTCCGGACATACCAGCTTTTGTGTTCAATATAGCACTGCCGATTAAGTTATTCCTTTTATTAAAAATTTCATTAAACAACTTATTATTAATATATAGGCCCTCTGACCACATGGTTAACCCAATACCTCCAAAGAATCCTATACTTCCTTTACCCGGTAATTTATTAAACATCTCTCCAAAACTATCCTGATCATCAACTTGCGAAAGATAACTCGTAATGCTACTAATAAAAGGTAATCTTCCCCCATTATTAAGAAACCTGATATCATTG
This sequence comes from Ignavibacteriaceae bacterium, assembly GCA_031292435.1. Lineage (GTDB taxonomy): Bacteria > Bacteroidota > Ignavibacteria > Ignavibacteriales > Ignavibacteriaceae > Fen-1301. Next base: position 9,620 of record JARLHD010000216.1, on the reverse strand, counting down.
TTATTAAATAATTGATCCCATTGATTTTCCCCCCCATGCCCATAATAATTAACAAAAATGCATCCTTTATTAATAATATTCAGAATTTCAGATCTCCCGCCTTGATATTTAATATAATCTTGTTTATCAGGAAAACCAAAAACCCTAGAGTTTGAAATTCCATTTGGTTTAAGGAAGGAATTATTCAACTTTTCAGATTGGTCAGTGAACCCAAAATTAAGCTGGTCATCAACATCGCGACCACCAGCAATTAATAGAACATTATCTTTCCAGTTTTTGCCAGGATCACCAGGATACGAAATAATCTTATTAACAAGATTATTAGCTTCATCCAAATTATCGCATGAAAGTCTACCAATTGCAAGATCAGGGACCATATCATCCCCTTCAATACAAGCAATAAGATTATCACTTGGTGCCAATCCATAGCTATATGCCAGATACGGTATTGATGGAATTATGCAAAGTGAACTGCCTGCGAATAAATGGCGATAATCGAAACTCATATCTCCTAATAATGTAACAAATGCGGGTGCAGGTGACTGCCAATTTTCGAAAGAATATTTAATAAAACTCTGAAGAGCATAAGGATCCTGCAAACCATATGAGAATTCATTATAAATATCCGTAACGTTTACTATTTTTATGCGGGGGGCTGAATAGCCTGCTAAATGATCAGTACGGAATTCGGCTAATCTTTTAGCAGCTGACATAAAAGCAGGATGGGTTATAATAATATAATCAGCTCCCTGAGAAATGCTGTGTAAATTGGAACTATTGTTTTTACTTATGGAATCGGGAGACATAAATGATTCCAAGGAGCTGCAAAAATATTCTGTTCTAGCTCCAATTGAATCAGTAAAAAGAATTGTATGAGCCGAATCATTTGGGATAATAGGATTGCATATCAATTCACCTCTTGACGGTATATAAACCTGCATATTATTGCTATACCAATCAGATAAGGAATAAGTATTTCTTCCTAATTGATCCGGAGGGCTTATAAATATATAACTTTTACCTTTTACAGAATTCCATCTCCAAAAATCAAGTTCAAACCAATTAACTTTTACAATATCATTCCCGTCGGTAGGGCAAATATCTCCATCCAATGCGATCTCAACTTTATTCTTATCGGCGAATAATGGGACACCAGGTAAACCATTAAACGAAAAACTGAATTTACCATCAAATGTAGTAGAATTTTGACCGGACCATTTTTGTCCAGCGACTTTAATTGAATTGAATTTAATATTTGCACTGTGAGTAAAACCATTACAGCTTTCATTAGAAATGCCCTGCAGATTAGCTCTAATGGTAGCCTGGGGAAAAGCAGGATTTATTTTATATAAAATACTATCAGCTAACCAATTTGTGAATGTTTCAAATGACAGTTTATTCCTGGTTTCAATATTCGCCCAAAACCAAAAGTCCCTATGATCGTCCGGAGCATATCCTAATCTTTCAAAAATACTGTCTTTTTCGTAATGAATAGTCTGGAGATTAGTTGTAACAAAGTTATCTAAGGTTGATGTGGACCAATTTATTTTTTTATAATTATAGACAGATTCAGCCTGGTATGAAAACCAATAGACATTAGATAAATTATAAATATTAAAATAAGTATATGAAGTAGAAGGTTGGGGGGGAAGTCCTACAAAAATAAAATAATCACCTGAATCAAAACTATTATTTTTATTTACATCGACAATTTCAATTGGAATTCTTTTGCCATTATTTATTAATTCCAGATTTCCCTTCTGGATTCCACTATTAGGAGGGACTCCGATTCTTATCAACTCGTCGTAGGTAACTTTATAGACACCTTTAGCCTGAACAAATATTTTATAATAATCCTTATTAGGATTATACCAGAAAGTGTCACCCAGATTGTTTTGTGAATCACTAAAAATAAAAGGAGTTTCAACAATTCGTTTTGTTTTTTGAGGAGTTATAAAAGAGAAATTTGTAAACTGAGCTTGAACGTCAATACTGAAAACAAATAAAAGAATAGTAAAAATCTTCAAACCCATTCCTTAATAATTTTGAATAAAAGTTCCATAAATCCTGCCACCAGCTCTTATGAATGAGTAAATATCAGTTTTACCTCCAGTAGATTGAATAGGAGCAATTCCATTACTCCATAGAATCGGAGCTTCCGAACAACTCCAGCCTACTGTATAGGTACCTCCGTTATAAACGACAACTGTAATCTGAACACCATTTATTGTATTAATCATGTTAAATGTTGTATTTGCAGTTAAAGATTTTATTTTACAATTTCCATTATTCCAATCAACAGTAGTAGCTAATAAAGAATCCTGTTTAGCATAAATTCTACCAATTGTATTTATACTCGTACTATGAAACTCCTGAGCAAATCCAACTAAACTAAAAACTATTATTAAAAAGGTAATTTGTTTCATCTTAATTCTTCCTTAGATTAATAATCAACCCATACACCCCAGGTATTAGCATCATCAGAACCCAAACCTAAAGGCGCAACGGTCTGTTGAAAAAATGAATATTGAATATGGAGCTTTTCTAAATGTGAACCAAGTATATGACCAATATTTGTTGTACCTGTGCAATGAGTCCATCTGGATTGCAAAGTAGAATTAAAGGTAATATCCAAACTTGTTGCACCATTTATTTTACAACTGAACATATCAAACTCGCAATTATTTGAAATTGTAGTGCTACTGAAGAAGGTTACCTCAGAATTAATACAACTTATTTCAGTAAAACCTGTTACAGTTAATGATATAATAGCAAGATTACAATCGCTAAAAAATAACATCGGGGTATGAATAATATCGGCTCCCCCAGCGATAGTTATTGAATTAAAGGCAATCTTTGTGCTACCTTCTACATGGACCTGTGCATACCCCCCAGTTAAATAAATATTGTGACTATTAGACCATACCGGGCTAAAACACTGATGGAAAAATATATCGGGAGCTCCGCCACCGATCGAACTTACATTTACATAAATTGTTTTAGGTGTCCAGGCAGCATCTGTACCTAAAAGGCAATCAATAAAATAACAGTTACTAATAATAGGAGCAGCTGCAGTTCCAACATTAATATTATTTTCCAAAAAACAATCTTTTACATAATATAAAGCTTTAATTGTCTGTCCAAGGAATGTTTGATTCCCTGTAATTCTGCAATTTTCCATGAGTCCCCTGGAAGCGGAAATATAAATTGGTCCAGAAAGAGTTACAGATTTGGGAGAAATACCGATTATAGAAACATTTTCAATGTTTATAGTTAATGAATCCGGATATGTGCCGGGGTAAACCATAATGGTACTACCAGGATCTGCTGATTGAAGAGCAAGATTAATATTAGAAAACCTTTGAATGGTCCTGTCTGATTTTATTAAAACAGCGCCACTATCTTTTTCATCAATGGCACCTGTAAAAGGATCGATGTTGGGAGTACCATATTTTTCCAATTTATGATTCAGACTATCTATTGGACTTAAAATAGGTAATGTTGTTTTTATGGGATTCTTTGTGATACTCTGTGAGAATAGATTTAAAAAACAAATTAAAACTAATAATATTATTTTTTTCATTTATAATTCCAATAAATCTATATTAATAATTTGAATGCGTGATTGGCTGATGATATCGAACTGTGTCAGATGGATAGGAATTTGAATTTTTTAAGGTAACCTGTTTACCAATAAATCCTTTTGCTTCCGATGGGTTTATAAATATTGATGCCACGAAATCTTCTGTTAGCTTATCTTTAATATTCATTATATTTAATTCCTTATTTCGTGTATCGGAATCGAACGATATCTGAAGAACTATTTTTTTATTAAAAATTAATTCCCTTGTAATGGGATTATATTGATATGGGGAGACTTCTATTGAAGCTCCTTTAACATACCGCATAATAAATGGACGTGTGACTTTCACAAGAGAAGAAGGGAAAACCTGATCGTGAATATAAATAATAGGGTCATATTTTAATTGCCCAATTGGTTGATTTGCAGAATCAGGATAAGGCATTATCAAAATATTTGCTATTTTTTCCTGGGTAATATTAAGAATTTTACATGTGGCTATTTTATTGAAAGGGATACCGAAATAATAATATTCAGTTGGGACCCAAGGTTCTCCCGGTTTCCGAAAACAGATTCCATTTTTTTCTATATAAGTAAATTTCTTACCCTGATATATTTTTTCTGATATAGGATAATAATCAGAAAAGGACAGTTCAATACTTATATGATCTGATTTTGACTCTAAAATTTTAATTGTCTGAGCCCGAAGTGATGATAAAATAATCGGAAAAAGTAGAAGGACAGAAAACTGAAATTTCATTAAAGACCTGCAACATTATAAATTTCAACTGAGATAGCCTTGGAAAGCATTTCAAAACTGAAACAAAATAAACATAAGTTCATTTAATCTTCTTTCCAATGTAAAATATATGATATTATAGTCAAAAACTCACTAAAATTATTTCCCTTATAAATAGAGAATCACTTTTGATAACAATTAAGCAATCGAATTAAATAATGTCTACTAGAATATTTATTGAATCGAGAAATATTTTCGAAATTTAAGCGGGATGGAATAGGGAATAGTCGCGAAGAAAGCAGCTTTCTTATTTGGGAAATGATAATTATTTCAACAGAATCATTTTTTTTGTATCGACAAAACTATTTCCATCTGAATTATTATTCGCTACGATGCGGTAAATATAGATTCCAGAAGGAAGATTTTTATTTATTAATGATGAATTGAAATCCACAGAATGAGTACCTGCAGATTGTTCTGCGTTTACAAGCTGAACTATTTTTTCTCCTATTATATTAAAGACTTCAAGTTTGACATTGGCTTTGTAAGGGAGATTATAGGTAATCTTAGTAGAGGGATTAAACGGATTGGGGAAGTTCTGCAAAAGATTAAAATCAGATACCGATGCAGGGGGATTATTTATACCTGTTGTTCCATAAGTGAAGGTATAGGGTTCTGCATAAAGTACAGCAGTAGAAAGTCCGTCATAATCAGGGGTGAACGGAGCGGTGCTATAACAATAGGCACTAAAAGCTGTATATTGGTTGGTGCCTGATTTGTATAAGTAAGGAGCCAGGTGAGCTGCTGTATTATTAACATTACCAGAGTTAGTAAGATTTACGGGGACAGACCAAACAGTATCGTAGATGCCTTTATAAGTAATGAAAACATCATTCGGTTTACCAGGCGCCGGGGTATTTATAAATTGAACTGCCATAACAGAATGGGTAGAATCGAAAGCCAGTTCCGCTGACGGACCAATCTGCCCTGCCCCAGGACCATTTGAATATGCAGTATCGAGTCCTGAATAGACTACAGTGCCATCCCATCCAGAATTAGTTTCAAAGATATCAATTATAGAATTTATACCATGACCATTATTGGCAGATGTATCGGTAACGGAAACAATAATATGAACATGGTTATTTTTATCTACCCCGATGTTTCCCTGATAGGAGATCAGGGTATCATTTTTTTTATAATCGAATAGGGTTTGATAGTTTGAGAGACGGAGGATTTGCCGCCAGTCTGCCATTTTGAAGTTAGTCCAATTAAATCCTTTATTAGTTGATTTGCTATAGCCGACAAGCCAATTTCCGAGAGGAGGGTTAGGATCGAGGCTTTGACTGAAGGGGGCAATTACTCCAACATATTGATTGCCGTTGTAGGCACAAGCGCCAATGCCGATATTTCCGATCTTTTGAAAGACAGTATCGCTCCATTGAGGAGGGGCTATGGTAAAGATAGTAGAAAAGTCAGTTGTTCTGAATACCTCCAGGGCAGCACTAGTAGTGAACGTATTAGTCCAGAAATAAATAGGAGATACATCATCCGACCAGACCATTGTACGAGAGCTGAAACCTCCTTTTGAATTAAGATAGGCAGAGGGGGAACCTTTACCAGCAGGATGATCAATAGCATACCCCAAAAAGCTAAAGTTAGGGCCATTTAATTCAGGCCAAGCAAAGAATGCGATAGTAGAAGATATATTTCCTTTAGTTGGATTAGCAATAGTCATATTTGGATATCGACCCGATTGCTGGGAAATATTGGTATTTATTCCATTTGGCACACGCTTCCATGTAATTCCATAATCAGTTGATATATTATACCAAATCTGTCCGCTACTTGCTGCATAATATCCTTCCCAACCACGATGGACAATAGTCAGGACACCTGAATATGGATCAAAATATATAGGAGTCATACCTGACTGAGAAAAGCTATAAGCGTTAGTCATCGTATCCACAGGAATATAATTACCATCGAGAGGAGAATTATACGGAGTATAGTTATTGTTTTGTGATGCGGTAGATTCATCCAAAATGGAAGGAGCCATATGTTTGATGCCTGAGGGCTGAGCAGAAACCAAAACAGATACAAGTAATAACATGTGAAGGGATAATAAAACAATTCTATTCATTTATGATCTGTATAATTATTTAAATGGTATAGGGTTATAAATAAAAGCCCCATTTAAGGGGCTTTACTGATACGAAAATAGCAGTTATTTGATTAACATCATTTTCTTTGTTTGGAAAAAACTATCTCCCGCCTTAATTACATAAAAATAGACACCTGAAGATAAGTTTGAAGCATTAAACTGAACATCATGAGTTCCAGCGCTGATAAAACCATTTACCAAAGTTGCTACTTCCTGTCCTAAAGAATTATATACCTTCAGACTAACATATGAACTTTGTGGTAACTGGTAATTAATAACAGTAGAGGGATTGAATGGATTAGGGAAATTCTGGGAAACTTTATAATCAGCCGGGATTAAATTATTTTCCGGATTAACAGAAGTAGGGGTTGAATATTTAATAACAACGCCAGCAATCCCTCCAGCAAATCCAAGAGATCCATTTACAAACTGCATATGTTGAATTCCGGTAGTAGAAGCCTCTGTTGGTAATACAAGTTCAGTCCATGAAGTACCAAGATCTGTAGTTTTAAAGCAGTGGTAAGCAGTGGCATCAACGGTAGACATCATGATGACATTAGAACCATCTTTGAATCCGAACATATCTATTGCTCCGAAAGCTGCCTCACCATTCGGAGGAGCAACTGGAGTCCATGTAACTCCGCCATCATTAGACTTAACGATATCTCCTGAATTTGAGCCTGCTAAACCATTATTTTTATCAATAAAACCGATTGCCTGGTAATAGAGTCCCTGGGTTCCAGCAGTTCCATTAATAGTGGTACTTGACCAAGTTCCATTCATACCAGTAGTAGTTCTATAAATTTTAGCGGTTGTAGCTGTTGCAATAGTATTTGCGGAGCCCACCCAAATAATACTAGTATCAATATATTCAAATGCATTTATTACTCCGTATTCATTAGAGGCAACCGGAGCAGTGGGTGAAAGGTTCCAAGTAGCGCCTGCATTGGTAGTAGACCTGAATTGGTAAGGCTGCCCATTCCCTATTGGGTCTCCAATAAAGATGCCGTAATCCGGAGTAAACATTTTAATACCATCAGGAAAAGAACCAGACATTGTCCATTGAAGAGTCCAACTTGTGCCACCATTTGTAGTTCTATATAGTGATGCAGGGGCACCGGCAGTATTTAACCAACCAACCCAGCAGTTAAGGGAGTCTGTAGCAGAAATTCCATAGAGATCTCCATTGGCTGCCAAGCCTGTATTTTTTAATTCCCATGTAGTTCCTCCATTAAGAGATCTAAACAGACCATTTCCTTTGGCAGCTACGAAAATTACATTCTGATCAACCACGGATATGGAACTTATATCTGCACCTGAAGGGATTGTTGACAAATAACTCCATGATGCCTGAGGATAAGAGAATTCAGCAAATGAAAATAATAAAATAAGAAGCGTTAGTCTTTTTAACATATGTATACCTATTAAGAATTTTAAGTTATATAATTTATCAGTTCATTGAATTTAGAATTAGTTACAGGAGTTCTTCAATTCACAAAAACCCGCTATCTGAATATTAAGATTATTTAATTAAAAGCATTTTCCTGGACTGGATAAAATCATTACCTGCTTTTAAAACATAGAAATAAACACCCGAAGATAATTTAGAGGCATTAAATTGAACTTCATAGTTACCAGTGCTTATCATACCATTTACCAAAGTTGCCACTTCCTGCCCTAATGAATTAAATACCTTAAGATTTACTAATGAATTATGTGGAACCTGGTATTTAATAGTAGTAGAAGGATTAAATGGATTGGGAAAATTCTGAGATAAGTTAAAGTTTAGGGGTATTATCTTATCCGGAATTATTCCGGAAGCAGGTGCAGTAAATTTCATAAAAACACCATTAAGACCACCCGAATATCCAAGAGAGCCATTTACAAACTGCATATGCTGTATTCCGCTGGTTGTGCCTCCTTCTATAGGCAATGGTTCGTTGGTCCAATGAGTACCAAGATCTGAAGTTTTGAAGCAGTAATAAATTCCATTCGCATCCCCGACGGACATCCTGAAAACATTAGAACCATCTTTAAATCCATACATATTTATCACTGAGAAGGCTGGTAAACTATCGGGTGGAGCTATTGATGACCAAGCAAGACCACCATTTGTAGTCTTGATAATATCCCCTCCATTTGAGCCAGCGAGGCCATTATTTTTATCTATAAAAGCAATGGCCTGATAAAACAAACCCTGTGTAGTGGGTGTTCCACTAACATTAGTATTTAACCAATTTCCATTTATACCGTTAGTTGTTCTGTATATCCTTGCAGTTGTTCCAGTTGCAACAGTGTTTGCAGATCCAATCCAAATAGTATTTGTATCAAGGAAGTCAAAAGCATTAATAACACCAAATTCATTAGATGCGATAGGAGAAGTTGGGGAAAGATTCCAAGTTGTTCCTCCATTAGTTGTATAACGAAATTGGTAAGGCTGCCCATTACCTGTAGGGTCTCCAATAACAATCCCATAATCAGGAGAGAACATTTTTATGCCATCAGGAAAAGTACCTGAAAGTGTCCACTGAAGAGTCCAACTAGTACCACCATCAGTTGTCCTATAAACTGAAGCCGGGGCGCCGGATGTACCAAGCCATCCAACCCAGCAGTTAAGAGAATCTATCGCAGAAATGCCATAGAGATCACCTGAAGCCCCCAAGCCTATATTCTTTAATTCCCAGGAAGACCCTCCGTCAAGAGATCTATAAAGTCCATTTCCCTTAGCAGCCACAAAAATTGTATTCTGATCAACTACTGTAATAGAAGTTATATTTGCCCCCGACGGGATAGTAGACATATAACTCCACGTACCCTGTGAATATGAAAATTTTGCCAAAGCAAATAATACTATCAGAAATGTTAATCTACTGTACAAGTTATTTCCTATGATTATTTTATACTATTAAACGCCCCAATTAAGGGGCTTATTTTGAACGCGTTATTTCATTAAGATCATTTTCTTTACAGAAGAATATGAACCTGCATCAAGACGATAGAAATAAATACCACTTGCATAATGAGATGCATCGAATTTTATTTCATAGTTACCGGCATACATATATTGATTCACCAAGGTTGCCACCTTCTCGCCAAGTATATTAAATATAGTTAGACTTACCTTCCCTTCGTGAGGT
>JARLHD010000215.1 GCA_031292435.1 Ignavibacteriaceae bacterium | reverse complement strand
GATTATATCCTTCAAACTGAAATTGTTGTCCGTGATTCGGAGATAACTGTACCTGTAAATAACTTAGTCAAAGATATTTGTATTGCAAATGGAATTAAAGCAGATGAAATCAGGGTATATGTCTTAAAGAACAAACAGGTCAATGCTTTTGCTATGCCGGGTAAACAGCTTGTAATTTATACCGGACTTTTAGATGAAAGCAGGAACCAGTATGAACTGGCTGGCGTTATCTCACATGAATTAGCCCACATTCAACTTGGTCATGTTAAAAAGAAATTAATAAAAGAAGTGGGATTATCTACATTGCTTTCGGTATCAGGCGTAAAAGGTGCAGAATTAGCTAAAAGCATAGTGAAACTCCTTTCTTCATCAGCGTATGACAGGAATCTGGAAGAAGAAGCAGACCTCCGGGCTGTTACCTATCTTAAAAATACAGGCGTCAATCCGTCATATTTAGCAGATTTCCTTGTAAGGTTAAGCAAAAAGGAACCACCGGGACAAAAGTATTTCTCATGGATAAGCGACCATCCCGGTACCAAAGAACGCGTTAAATATATTCGTCATGCCATCTCCAATCAACCCTTACAAAACAGAATTCTTATAAGTTCAAATAATTGGAACAGCTTAAAAAACAAGATACAGGAATTTAACGGATTATCTCACAGCTCCCACGCATCCCCTGCTTATTTCCAATAATAAATAAATCTAAAAGATGGGATAAGATTTATTCCCCCTGATGACGTTCTGGCGGAATTTAATAAATCACTCAGTTAGTGCAAATTATCTCCCGGAATGCCAAACCAGGAATAAATTTCATAAGTCAAGCGTCCTGCTTTAACAGCGGGATCCCTTGATATTATTTCTTCAATCTCTTTTTTATCGGTCATATTAAATATCCCGATACCCCTTAAATCTGTTTCATCAGTAACAGGTCCGTTAAGTATCAATTTCCCTTCTGCACGTAGTGAGAATAAAAAGTGAAGATGCGCCATTTGCAGCTTTTTTTCTTCTTCAACTGGTTGGTCCCTGTTTGGTCCCGCCTTATACAGAAACAATGTGTATTGTTTCCCTTTTGAAACTGTATCGAGTATAACTTCATCAGTAAATATGTTTTCCATCTTAAACTCCTTAATCTTTGAAAGCAGAAGAACAAAAAATAATCAGCCCTTATTTATTCTTAATGCACCTTATGCTGAACCCTAATAACTTATCATTATTATATTCGTAAATTTTGCCGTTATTACTTATTAGAAACATATCAGATGCTTTTAAAGCACCCTTCTCGGTGGAATACCAAAAATAAGTAGCATTATCTACATCATCAAATTCTCCATTATAACGTCGGCAGCCTGACATCAGTGCAGAGAAATCACTTGTGTTTGTCCCTGTCTCATCAACTCTATTAATAACTGATTTTAATGAATTCCCATCCTCCTGAACTTCTGCAATTAACGTTGCAAATTCATCAATTGTAGGTATGTGCCATCCGTCAGGACATATTCCTTGCGCCCCTGGCGTTCTGCCATACTGCATTGCTTCATTCCATTGATATAATCCGCCGTATATATTACAATTTGCTGAATCATTTATATAACAATACTTTTCTATTATACCATTGTTCATTTGTTCTGAAGCTCCATTTATCATTACCCCTGCATTAAGGTTCTCTTTTAACCAGCATTGGTTGCCTATCTGTACTGTATGATATGTCTTCCCTGCATAATTTACAATTGGAATTTCCGGACAAAATGCTTTCCATGAACTTTTTTTCTCCTTAGTCTTGTTATCTGGAACATTTGCTTTTTTCATGATTTTATTTTCATCAATGCCTGAAGTATCCTGTAAGATTTCATTCTCGTTCTTTATGCAGCGGATGCTGAACCCGCACATCTCCATAGCAGTACTTTGGTTTATATTGCCGCTATTATTATTAAGATAAATACAACTGTCATTTGTCTCATCCTTTGGCTTGGAACTCCAAAAATAAGTATAACTTCCTAAAGCATAGAAAATGCCATTACTTAGGTAATAACCGGATAACAAACCGGAAAACCCGCTAATGTTCATTCCCTGTCCGGTATCATTTTCTTGCCCCTTTCCCTTTAATGTGTTCGCATCAAAATTAACCGTAGAAGTTAAGGTTGCAAATTCATCAATTGTAGGCATGTGCCAGCCCGCAGGACATATTCCGCGTACCCCCGGGTTTTTATTATATTGCATCGCTTCATTCCATTGATATAATCCGCCGTATTTTAT
>JARLHD010000019.1 GCA_031292435.1 Ignavibacteriaceae bacterium | reverse complement strand
TTGGTTGAAGCAATGTATGTTTCTGGTGGATCAGCAATGACTACGACTCCCTCAGTTACCGTTGAGCTTCATGATGCTTCTACCTTTGCTGTTGTTGAATCTAAACCAGGCACCTTAAGCACAGCTGGTGTAGGTACATTCTTATTTACAACATCCGCTAATGGCACTCCTTATTATTTAGTAGTTAAATCTGCTAATTCTGTAGAAACCTGGAGCGCATCAACAGTTAGTTTCACAGGTGGTGCGTTAAGTTATGATTTCACAACAGGTCTTGATAAAGCATATACAGACGGAAGCAATCCTCCGCTTGTAATTCATGGTGCTAAGTATTGTATATATAGTGGCGATGTAAATCAAGATGGTCAGGTAACCAGTGATGACTTTACAGGTGTAGACAATGATAACACAAATTTTGATTATCATGTTGCTAATGATGTAAACGGAGACGGTCAGGTAACCAGTGATGATTTCACATTTATTGATAATAACAATACCAACTTTGTAGCCAGACAAATTCCTCCCGGAGCTCCTATTGTTGCAAAACGTGTTGTTAGAAGTAACTCCGTTCAGAAAAGTTCGGTTGTAAAGTAAAAATTATATTTTAAGTAAATAATCTTATGAAATCTTAGACAGTGCTTGATGTTGTAATAACTAATATTACAGCATCACCTCTGTTTGTCTAGGTGTCAGAAAATCTAATGCACTCAATGAAAAATTGGACATTCTCTCTCTGTAAGAGAACAAAGAATATTTCCCTTTATGTCATTCCTATCGTTAATTAGGGGTACCACATTTTAAATTCTGTTAATATTCCGAATATTTTAATGTACGAATAAATCTCCCTCATACATCACCCAACAGTTCTAAATTCATGGATGTTATCTATCAACACATTCTACTAATTTCTATTCACTTAATTGGAAGTAGCTTTACTAGCTATTAATATGAATAATTGAACGGTTGTAAATTATGTTAAGAAAGGATTCAAAATTATTGGCTAAGGATTTAACTGGATCTCATAATAATGGGAAAAAAGAAAATATTGAGCTTGCTGAATATCGCCTGGCAGAATTAAGTGCGGTTATTGAATCAATTCCTGATGCAATAATTATTGGTGACCATAATGGAATTATTCATTGCAATTCAAAAGCATTCCAATTGCTCGGACTTGATTCAATTGAGGATTTATCAGGAAATTATGAGGAACTTGCAAAAAGAATTAACCTTCGCTCCTTTGTCAATGATTCTCCTTTGAAGTCAGATGAATACCCCATGGTACGTGCCCTTAATAATGAAAAATTTGAAGTGGATGTACTCATTAACAATGTTAAAACCGGCAAGGATAAAGTTATTCGTATCGCTGGTGCCCCCGTCGTTCTTAATGGAAAGGTTATCGCTGGCGTTGTCATAGAATCGGATATCTCTGAAAGAATAAAATCTGATGAAAATTTAAAAGCTACTTTAATTGAAATCGAAACTTCACACAAAGAACTTAATAAATCATCCTTGCACCTAAAAAATTATACCAAAGAACTTGAAAACCTGAACGAAAATAAAAATAAATTGTTCTCTATTATCGCCCATGATTTGCGTAGCCCCTTTCAGGCATTAACTAGTGTTGCTAATATTCTTATCGACGAGATGGAATCATTAAATAAGGATGAAATTCTTCTTATCGCCCACGAATTAAGAAAAACTGTAAAAACTCAATTCGAGGTAGTGGATAACTTACTTTCCTGGGTGCAAATCCAAAGAGGTAGAATGCAGTTCTATCCGCGCAGAATATTTCTTTATGATAAAGTTAAACTAGTCACGGAGCAGTTGCTTATTCATTTAAAAAAGAAAAACATTGAAATTATAAATTCAGTTCCCAGGGATCTCGTAGCTATAGGGGATATGGATATGCTTCAATCTGTCTTTCATAATATCTTATTTAATGGAATTAAATATTGCAATATCGGGGGACAAATTAAAATAGATGCTGTCTTATCCGGCAGGGAAATCATTACCTCAATCCAGGATAATGGTATCGGTATGGATAATGAAATTAAGGATTTATTGTTTTCGATTGATAATAATGTCGTTAGACATGGTACTATGTCGGAAAAAGGAACTGGACTCGGTTTGAACTTATGCCGGGAAATGATCAACAAACAGGGAGGTAGAATTTGGGTGGAATCGGAAGTTGGCAAAGGATCAACATTTTATTTC
>JARLHD010000214.1 GCA_031292435.1 Ignavibacteriaceae bacterium | reverse complement strand
TCGATTTCGAAAACAATAAACGGAAACCATCAATCAATTAACCCCGTAGATAAATATGAATAATTATTCCCGCCCTTCTCCGCAAGACAGCAGGTGTCTCTCACCCGGCGACCCTCTGCTTGTAAGGCATGTGCTCTTTAAATCTTAACATAATTACTGATTTTATAAATTAACTTGGAGAATTTAATGAAAACATTCATGGAATTTTGGGTTCAGCTTCTGCTTGACGTAGAATCCTTTGCAGCCGAAAAATGGAACGAACTCAAGCAGGATGCGGTCGAAGATGCAAAGAAATTCTTAACGGAAGTAAAAGATGATGTTCAGCGTTGGATATCCCTTCTTGCAGAAGGTAAATTAACCTCCGATGAACTCCAATGGCTCATAAAAGGTAAGCGGGATCTTGCCGAACTCCTCTTCCTCAAAGAAAAAGGACTCACCAAACCCGATCTCGATAAATTCTTCGAAGGCCTCCTCCAAACCATCCTCTCCACCGCCTTCAAACTATTACTCTAATTCCTTAATATTCCCAACAAAAGCGGCCCCACCCGCCGCTTTTCTATTCTAATGTTTCCATGCTGAGCCATTTTGCTTCATTATTACCTCATAATGTATATCTTAATGTTACTTATAACACAATGTTATATAAGAAGTTAATTTGATTATACTATTTTAAATGTTAAATTATATGCTAAGTTTAATGCTTTTGTTAATGATCAATAAAGAGGCAAAAAATGCAGGGTTTTTCACATATTTCTTTTAGGGGAAATTGGGATTATACAAAAAATTCACTGTACTATCTTGGGCAAATTAATGCGACTATGAGCGCAATTTCGATTACCCCTTTATTGCCAGATTATCATCGCCAATTATTACATATCTCTTTGCAAAAAGGCGCAAGAGCAACAACTGCTATTGAGGGCAATACATTAACAGAGGAGGAAATAGAAGAAATTCAAAATGGAAAATCATTACCGCCAAGTAAAGAATATCAGGAGATCGAAGTTAAAAATATTTTAGAAGCCT
>JARLHD010000018.1 GCA_031292435.1 Ignavibacteriaceae bacterium | reverse complement strand
TTCTAAAAATTTAATCTCAGTTTCACGATTGTAAAATATATTTAACAATCTGTATTTCAATAGCTCCTGTTCAATGGTTGTTTTCCTTGGGAAATCACTTACTATAAGCTTGTCAAGATGCATCAGACAATATTGATGAACTAACTTTTCTCCAAATACCTCTTTTAATATTTCTGGATACCTTGGATCAAAATCCGTAACTATAAACACAGGATCTGATGTGTCGAGATTGTCTTGTAGGAATTTTTTGATGGTTTCCGAACTTTTATCATCAAAAAGTTCATCTGCTAGTGGTCGTTGAGTTATTGTATCCAGTAAAGTTAAACGGTATTTCGGACAACGTCCTGTCTTTGGATGCTGTTCGTCATAGTGTACTATACGTACATTCTCTAATTTTGGGATATTCTCTTGATCCATTTGTTTGTTGAATTCTCTTAAAATGGTACTTTTTGATCTTGGGTATATAAAGTCCATTATAGCAGAAATTCCATCATAGGAAACGTTGTGATATCTGAGTAGTTGGAAGAAATCATTGAACGAATCTAAAAGTAAAGTCTTCAGATCCTCCCAAAAACTTCGGGTTTCTTCCTGTGTATTACCACAATGTGAACATTTGTATCTGCCAATAATGACTTCTCCAAGACCATGTTTTGTGTATGGATTATAACCATTATGGACCATAGGATTATTGCATAAAGGACATAATGGAGGAGTTTTTCTTCGAAAAACTCCTTTTGTAGTATATTCATAGCCGTTGCTAAATTGACCTAAAAGGTCCATGAGAATAGGTACTTCAGAAAAGTTATTTAAAGTTGAATTTACAGTTACCATCGTTTCGCCGTAACATCATTACATAATTGCAAAATTATAAATTTTGTGTAGTGATGTTACACCGCTTTTATCACTAGACTTTGGGACTGAGTCCATATGATTAAAAAAAGATTAAATTATTTCGGCTATCTTCGAGCCGCTTATTTGTGTTTTTTCGTTTTATTAGCTTCGGGTTGTTTTTTTATGACTTCTGTATCCTTTTTTGTTTCATCCGCTTTTGGTTTTGGTGCTTTATCTGCTTCTTCTTGTTTTCTTTTATCTCTTCTTTTTTCTAGCTCTTTCTTGGTTGGCATTTATTCACCTGTGTTATTATTATGGTTGGTAAGAGTGATAAATATATTGTAATGTAAATTTATGCTAAGAAAAGGTGACCACATCCAGAATGTAACAACAT
>JARLHD010000213.1 GCA_031292435.1 Ignavibacteriaceae bacterium | reverse complement strand
CCTCATTAAGAATTGTTCCGCTGCCGAAAAGCTGTGCCCTATATTTAGGATTCTTAAGTTCTGAAGATTTCAGTTTATACATCCCTTTTATAATTCCTTCCTTAGCACCTTCAGGCATAGGGGGCATGGGATAGTTTTCATTCATAACAGTTAAATAATAGAACACGCTTTCCTGTTCTTCATACATTCTTCTTATTCCGTCCCTGATAATAACAGTGAGCTCATATGCATATGCGGGATCATAAGTCACTACATCGGGTAACGGATACAAAAGCAGGTGGCTTTGTCCATCCTGATGCTGAAGACCTTCACCGTTCAGGGTAGTTCGTCCTGCAGTTCCGCCGAGAAGAAATCCTTTACATCTCATATCACCAGCAGCCCAAATAAGATCCCCAATCCTTTGCGGTCCGAACATAGAATAATAAATAAAGAACGGGATCATATTTATACCATGCGTTGCATAAGCAGTTCCTGCCGCAATAAATGAAGACATAGCGCCTGCCTCATTAATACCTTCCTCTAAAATTTGTCCATTTGTAGCTTCCTTATAATAAAGGAGACTATCTTTATCCACAGGTTCGTATAGCTGCCCAACATGGGAATAAATCCCTACCTGCCGGAACATTGCTTCAAGACCAAAGGTTCTTGCTTCATCAGGGATAATAGGAACGATAAACTTTCCAATTTCTTTATCTTTCAACAATTTTGCAAGAATTCTTACAAACACCATAGTAGAGGATACTTCCCTTCCCTCACTACTTTTATAAAACTCTTCAAATATTTCTTCTGGGGGAGTTTTGATGGGTCTTACAACAGATTTACGAGATGGGACAAAGCCACCGAGTTTGGCTCTTCTTTCCCTGAGATACTTCATTTCATGACTGTCATCGGCTGGTTTATAAAAAGGAGCCTGTGACACCTCTTCATCAGAAATCGGAATTCCGAACCGTGTACGGAATTCCGCCAATTCATCTTCATTTAATTTTTTCTGTTGATGAGTTATATTTTTTCCTTCTCCGCTTTCGCCAAGTCCATACCCTTTAATTGTTTTGGCAAGTATAACAGTCGGCTGACCTTCATGAGTAACAGCTGCTTTATAGGCAGCATAGACTTTTTCCGGATCATGACCTCCCCTCTTCATTTTTCTCAATTGCTCATCTGTAAAATTCCTAACCATTACACGAAGATCATCATTAGCGCCCAAAAAATGTTCACGGACATATTTTCCTGATTCAACAGAATATTTCTGATATTGCCCATCCACGACTTCACCCATTCT
>JARLHD010000212.1 GCA_031292435.1 Ignavibacteriaceae bacterium | reverse complement strand
TAGAATATTATTTCTAGCTAGCTGGTATCCCAACAGAACAAATAATGTATTAGGAATGTTTGTAAAGCGAAAAGCTGAAGCATTATCGAAATTGTGTGATATCGCAGTTCTTTTTGTTACTATGGATGAATCTTTATTAGATAAAGATTATGAAATTGATGTGAGATCTGAAAATGGAATATTTACGGTAAGGATTTATTTCAAACCTGTTTCCTCTGGCTTGATAAGGGCCATTTTTTATAATATCAGGTATGTAAAAGCGCATTATTTGGGACTGAAAACCATTAGAAAAGAATGGGGCCGAAATGATTTAATACATGTCAATGTAGTCAATAGGGCAGGATTTATCGCTCTACTTCTTAAAAAATTAATAGGAATAAGATATGTTATTACTGAACATTCCACCCCAGATATTAAATATTTAAGAGGTGAAAATAGAAAAACAAAAATTCCTTCTAAATTCTTAAAAAAAATTACAGTGAAAAATGCTGAATTCATAAACGTTGATTCAACTGCATCTTTAGAGTATTGGAAATTAGCTCACATCGAAGGAAATTATGGTGTTATTCAGAATGTAGTTGAAATTCTACCTGAATATAGCAATTACAATAAGCCATTAAGGGATAATATTAAAAGAGCTGTTCATATTTCAATATTGATAGAAAGAAAAAATGTAGCCGATATTATTAGAGCCTATGCATATATATATTATGAAATTGGAAGAAAAAATATTGAGTTTCATATAATCGGAACAGGGGAACAGAAAGTATTTCTTGAAAAACTTGCAACGGATCTAGATGTTCTAAATAAATGCATTTATTTCCATGGATATCTTGAAGAAAAGAAAAAAATTGAATTATTGGTTAATTCTGATTTTCATATTATTAATAGTGATGAAGAGGGATTTTCTGTTGTCACAGCAGAAGCGATACTATATGGGATTCCTGTTATAGCCACCAGATGTGGAGGACCCGAAGATTTTGTCCCTAAAGAAGTTGGAATTCTGATAGACAGGAGAAATTTAAAGGAGCTAACTTATGCCATTATTTATATGATTGATCATTCACAGAATTATGATAAAAATATTTTACGGGAATTTGGCAGAAATCATTTTAGCGAAGAAGTTATTAGTCGGAAAACTTATGACGTATATAATAAATATATTACAAAATGGAAAGCTGGGAATACTGCTTCAAATATTAAGGTGTTACCAGGGTGGATAGTGTTGGATGTTGGCAGTGGACACCAACCGAATAGGAGAGCTAATGTTATCCTCGAAAAATATTTAACTGAAACAATTCACCGGACCACTCAGAAAGTTATTATTCCAAACGATAAGTATATAGTTGTTGCCGATGCACATTTTATCCCATTTAAGGATAAATCATTCGATTATGTAATAGCATCTCATATCGGGGAACATGTTGATGATCCAATTAAGTTCTGTCAAGAATTGCAACGTGTTTCTAAAAGGGGCTATATCGAAACTCCCGGTCCTTTGACTGAATTTATGATGCCCACTAAGTCTCATAAATGGGTAGTTAAAAAATCTGGAAATAAATTGATATTTAAAGAGAATACAAATTCTAGACCCTTTTCTATGATATTTTTCAGGGTTTTCTACCTTAACAGGGAAGGGTATGTTGTGAACACCTTATATAGTAATAATTTTTTTCTCAGGTTAATAAATATTTCTTTAATTAAAATATGGAAATATTTACCTGGGACTTATACTATAATAAAATGGCAAAATGAGTTCAAATCTGAATTAGTTTTCAAATAATCTCATTTGTGTTTTTTTTTCTTACTACAGGTATTAATAGTGTTATAATCAAGCCAAATATTGTTAGGGAACTCAATATGAGAGCAATATATTTACTTAGTACAAAGCTTGTTGGGAGGTAGCTAAATACAACTTTATGAATACCTTTCGGGACAATTATTCCCATAAAACCATGGTTTGTTTTAAATATTTTAGTTTTGTTACCATCAATATAGGCCTTCCACAGCTCCGATGAGAATCCTGCAAATTTTATTCCTTTAGTCATATAAGTATCGCCAAGAAATAAATAATTATTTCCTGAGGCATTAACATCAAGTAATATCTTTTCATCTTTATAATCAGTGAAATGTACATATGATGTTGAATCAGGTACATCAATCGTCACCTTTTCATCATTTGTATATGCAATATTATGCGGGTCGAATGCATTCGCTTTCATATCATTTAAAACATCAATATCTTTTTTATTCTCAACTTTATTGACAAAATAAGCTCTGGGTAATGCAAGGTTATTTTTGTAAACATATTCTTTGTCGCTTTTATAAATCGGTTCAAATCCGGGTAGTTGAGCTGGTGAATTCGTTATAATATATTTAACATTCAGCATCCGCCATGCCGTCTCATTGACAGGACCAACGACATCTATCAAATCCTGATAAGCCCTTGGTTTGACTCCCGAATATCCATAAAAATCTTCCAAAAGAAAGTAAGCGTTATAATTTGAATTATTATTGAATGAACCTAATGAGCCGTCCTGTTTCAAATTTAATATCCGGAAAGGTTCTTTATCGTTTTGCTTTCTTATTACATTAACATAATTAGGAGTATCAAACATATTGTTGATTTCAGGATTATCAGTATACTTTGATCCCCTTGCATCAATCCGCATTAGATCAAATGTAGCAAATAATATTAAAACCAAAACAAAAATATCTTTGCTGAATTTTGAGTTAATGTAAAGATATGCACACCAGGAAGCTCCGGCTAGAATTATGAATGCAATAATTAAATCACCAGTAAACATTCCTGAAGAATAATCAGCCAATGCAGTAAATTGCTGGGCCATTTGTGGTTTAGAAGCCTGTAGGGTTGAGGCATATTCAACAACTCTTCCGCTAAACCAGCTTGATAATGCACTGTTCAGAAAAATTGATAAGGCAAAAATGCCTGTAAAAATAAATGCTATGTTTTTAATTACTTTTGTTAATTTCAAATTATTCTCATCCTTAACCTGGATGATCTTCATTATTCCTAATCCTGCAAGTATGGGGAAATTAAGCTGAACAATCACAAGTATCATGGAGGGGACCCGAAATTTATCGAAGGAAGGAAGATGATAGAATAAAGGATCGAAGAGAATTGGAAAATTCTTACCAAAGGATATTAAAAGTGCAATTCCGGTGAGAATACTTAAAAATTGTACAAATGGTTCTTTCCATCTTGTAATAATTGCAAATAATCCTAAAAAGAATATCAGGACACCCATATACATGGCAACATCAACAAAGGGCATCTGTCCGAAATAAGTATTTACTTCAACTTCCTGATCGTTTGTAAGAGGTCCCTTATATGTTGAATTTCCGAATCCAAAATATGATGGGACAATAAAGGTTAAAACTTCCTGAGGTGAAAAAGACCAGTTAGTATGGTACTCATAATAATCTGAAGCTGATTTTTC
>JARLHD010000211.1 GCA_031292435.1 Ignavibacteriaceae bacterium | reverse complement strand
ATCACCTTTTATATCACCAGGTGGGGCAGGATCATAATTGTTGTTATTTTAAGTTAAAACTGGGCTTTTAGGGGAGCAGATTGTTAATGATAATAGGCATTTATATGTGTTTTTATACCTTTAATAAAGAGCTATTGGTGTGCTATTGGTGTCCTATTGGTATGCTATTGGTATTCTATTGGTATTCTATTGGTATTCTATTGGTATTTTGAGCCAGTAAAATCGGCTATATTGGTTATATTTATGGGCTTTTGGACAAATTTGGAGTTATTTATGGTAAATGAAAAGTATTTTAAAGAAATTACATATATATAGATTAAAACGATGGATTAGATGGAAATTGAATGCCAGGAGATTGATGGAGTTATGGGCTAAGATTCAGATAAATAAAAAAGCCTGTAAGATGAAAACTTACAGGCTTTTAGATGGGGGGGCCGACGAGACTCGAACTCGCGACCTCCTGCGTGACAGGCAGGCGTTCTAACCAACTGAACTACGACCCCAGAAAACTAAAAGAACTTCCGAAAAAAACAGATCGAAATATATAGGACAGTGACTGTAAAATCAAATTATATTGCGCATTAAATAAAATTATTAATTATTTTCTTCGCCAAATGATATACCGACTTTTTTAGCGACAATAACTCCCTGAGTATCGAGCTTTACGAGTTTCTGTCTTGCGATTGCATCGATGATGCTTACATTTCTAACTTCACTCCCCTTCAGGGCTACCATACGACCGAATTTTCTTTGTGCAGCGAGTTCGATTGCATAGGCACCAAACTTTGTAGAAAGGATACGATCGAACGGAGTGGGACTACCGCCTCTCTGGACATGTCCAAGAACAGTAACGCGAGATTCCCTTCCGGTATTGTCTTCAATTTTTTTTGCAACGACTTCACCGATACCACCAAGCTGGACGGGATCGTGCCGTTTGATATCCATACCTTTGGTTACCATGAGACCATCCAATGGTCTGGCACCTTCAGCAACGCATACGAGGCTGAACTTCTTTCCCATAATTTCGCGCATCAGAATCTTTTCATAGACTTTTTCCCAGGAGAAAGGAATTTCAGGAATGAGGATTATATCAGCACCACCGGCTATACCTCCGTTCAGGGCGATCCAGCCAGCATAGCGTCCCATTACCTCGCAGACGATTACGCGATGGTGAGAAGATGCAGTTGTATGGAGGCGGTCGAGAGCTTCGGATACAACCCAGACTGCGGAATCGTGTCCGAATGTCTGATCTGTAGCTTCAAGATCGTTATCAATAGTTTTAGGGACGCCTACCATATTCATGCCCATCTGTCCAAGCTTATCGCAGATATGCATAGTGCCATCGCCGCCGATAGCGATTAAGCAATCGAGGTTCCAGGCTTGATAATTCTTTAGAGCAGAGGCAGATTTATTTACAATTTCAATTTCATCATCTTTTTTAACGGGCCAATGGAAGGGATCGCCCTTATTGGAGGAGCCCAGTACAGTTCCGCCGCGAGCGAGTATGCCCGAGACATCCTCATTTGTTAATTCTTTTGCCCTTCCTTCTACCAAGCCTTCGAAGCCGTCGAGAATACCAAGGACAGACATTCCATAATCCTGAGCGGGTTTTGTAACACCGCGGATAACCGCGTTAAGACCGGGGCAATCGCCGCCACCTGTCAGGATACCGATTCTTCTTACTTTTGCACGTGCCATGTATTTAATTACTTTATAATTTATTAGTTGTTTTAAAATGTACTTTAGCTATATCATTTAGATAAGCCACACCAAATTTTTCTTTAATGTACCTAAGGGTTGTGTCGACAATTTTAGATGCGCCCTTAGGCAGAACAAGATTATTGTTTTCAGACTGAGAGACAAACCATTCGCTAAACCTATTGCGCGCAAGTATCGATGCGGCTGCGACGGCAGTATATTTTTCAGCTTTAGTAAACTGCATTAAGTTTATTTTCTTTCCTTTTTCCTGAAGCTGACTTTGAATTAATCTTTCGTCGCCGAACTTATCGCTTATTGCATTTGCGACGTTTTCTTTTTCCAGGAGATTCTCAATTACCTTAGCATGAGCCCACCCCAGGATTTTATTTACATTCTTCATTTTTGCATGAAGGGTATTATATGTCTTAGGTGTAATGACGATAATATTATATTTATCACCAACAATATTTTTTATCTGGGGTGCCAATTTTTTAATGGCATCGTCACTAAGAAGTTTACTATCCTTAACGCCAATTTTCTTGAGTTGAGCAAAGGAATTGTTATCAACTATTACCCCGGCAACAACCAGGGGTCCGAAATAATCTCCTTTACCCGATTCATCGGTACCGATATAATGCAATGGTTCCGGAGATTCAAATTGAGTATTCTCTATTTTATTGGTAAACAGCAGATTA
The DNA here is from genome assembly GCA_031292435.1 of Ignavibacteriaceae bacterium. Lineage (GTDB taxonomy): Bacteria > Bacteroidota > Ignavibacteria > Ignavibacteriales > Ignavibacteriaceae > Fen-1301. The sequence continues at coordinate 5,185 of JARLHD010000211.1, read as the reverse complement.
TTAATATCTATATATAGTTGGGAATCTTTATTTCCCTGGATAACAGTCTTATTGCCATTCTTACCAAAATATACGAGAATTTTAAGCTTACCGGCTCCATTTTGTACCGTAAGCTCATAATTATAATCATTTAATACCGGAGCAGAAACAAGATATGCCTGTTCCTTAAGTATTGCGGAATAAGATTCCACTATTTTCTTAGCTGATTCCTTTATAATATACACTTAGTTTTGTTGAGGTATTAAAATAGTGATTTTTTTAATCTATTCCGTTAAACATGAAATATTTTCTATGGTATAATGTTTGATGCTTCCAAAAAGTAATATATTGACATTAGTGATTTATAGCATTAGTTTATAAATAACAATTGACAGGAGTTTATAATGAAAAAGCTTCTTAAAATATTCATGATATTATTTCTTGGTGTAATGGTGTTACATGCCCAGGATAATAAACAGATTACTGATAAAGCTCAGAAGGTATCTGTAAGGCTGCAGCAAAAGCTATTATTAACTGATGCGCAGACAGCAAAGATTAAAAGTTTAATCATTGATAATTTCAGCCAGATAAAAGAGAATAAGACTGCTGCTTTTGAAACAAAGGTTGTAAGCCTTTTAACTGATAAGCAAAAGGACAAGTTTACTATTGTAAAGAAAGAATGGCTACAATCACTGCAGGCGCACTAACCTATTAAAAAAGGCTCATTATATTTTATGAGCCTTTTCAATTTACCCCCAGATAAATAACAGAGTTACTTTAAGATTTAATTATTAACGTCATTACCCCATTTTAGCACTTCTATTCTAACTTCAGTAATTCCATTTTTAAGCATATCGAGTTTTTTAGCAGCTCCATATGAAACATCAATGATACGTCCATTAAAATCAGGCTTTCTATCATTTATTCTAAGGATAACCGATTTATTATTCAGAAGATTTATTACACGCAGGATAGTATTGTAAGGGTATTTAAGATGAGCTGCGGTAAGATCATTTTTTTTGAAAACCTCACCAAAGGAAGTTTTTCTACCATCAAATTTATCTCCATAATAGGAGGCGACGCCTGTTTGAGTATCAAGGACAGGCATACCGGCATATTCATCATTAGTGACGGGCTCTAATGTTTTTTCTTTAGTATCAGAAGTGCGTGTACTTGTGGGATATTTATCTTTTGTCTTTTTTGTATTAGAAGTGTAACGTGAAGAGGAACATCCAACTATAAAAAGGAATAGCAATGCAAATGAAATAATTATTTTCATTTATTTATTATAATATTGAAGCAGCCTTGATGATTGCTGTTTCTGTTCTTAATCTATTTTCTGCTAAGTTATAAATATTTGCAGGATTAAACAACGCCAGTTCATCTTTATCCAGACCTCCTTCAGGACCGAATATCAGATAATACAATATACCGGGGGTAATTTTAAGACTATCAATCTTATTTTCAGTATCCTGTTCGAAGCCGATTTTTTGTCCATTAAAATTAAATATATCATTTATGGACTTTACAATTTTAATTTCAGGCAGAAAACATCTTAAGGATTGTTTCATAGCGGAGATTAATATTTTATTCCAGCGTTCAAGTTTTACTCCTTTGGATACTGTCCTTTTTGATTCAAAGATTATAAAATTTGTTATACCAAGTTCGGCGCATTTTTCCAAAGCAAACTCAAACTTGTCAGGACTTTTTAGCTTGGGTATGCAGAAGTAAACATTCTTTTTGTTGTTCTCATATTTGTAGGATTTGAGGGGAACAGCGATTAGCGTTTCTTTATTTATGACAGTTATTTTTGATTCAAATATATTTCCCCTGCCATCAGTTATATAGATAATATCCTGCGGTGAATGCCGCATAACTTTTATTATATGATTAAAGTCTTCGCCAGCTACTCTTAAAAGGGAGCCAGAAATTCCATCTGCTGAATAATATAATTCAATATTTGAGAGATAGCGGTCAGTCATATTTTATTGACATTTAGTTAAAAGGATAAACCAAGGTCAAGAACAATTTCAGAATTAAATTTATCATTTAATGCTAATTCAATACGAAGAATGTTATAAGGGAGAATAAGCATTGTGAAGCCGAAACCATATCCGGAATCAAAGTCCCTGATACCCAAACTTTTAATACGCTGTTTTACTGCACCGGCGTCACCGAATATTTCAGTATACAATGCAACGCGATAAGACAGGAATTGTTTAGGTACAATGGGAATGAAATCAAAGTTCAGATCAATATCCTTAATAAGCGGATGGAAGAACTCAAGTGATGTAAGAAAATAATCGTTGCCTTCCAGAACATCATGCAGGTAACCCCTTATCCGCTCCTGGTATCCGAGCACTGAATAATCGTAATAGGGAATTGATTTTCCGGAAGTTAATCTTGTAGTAAATCTCCATTTACCAGAAATATCCCAGAACAGAGGACGGTATTCCCTGAAGTCAAATGTATATATCTGATAATTTATATCATTTAACCCAAGTCCTTTCATTAAAATTCCAAGAGAGCTATAGATACCATTCTTTGGAAACTGAGCAAGATCCCTTGTATCGAACGCATAACCGGCACCAACAAATAGGACTCTATCAATACGCTTATCGGAGGCATTTATTCCGGGAAAATATAAAGGTGTTTCAACATAATCATAGCCGGTGGTGAAAGTAATATTATGAAAAAGATTTATCCTTTTACCAATTGTGATTTGAGCATCTATCATTTTCTGATCGAACACCGCACCATATTCCTGTTGAGCGGTCAGACTTTTATTCTCAACCACATTATATGATAACCTTGTATCGAGATAGATATTTTCGTTATAGTTTAAGACGGGGACAATGTAGTCAACAGTCAGGGAAGGGTCGTAACCTAAACCGGCATTAATCCTAACAGTTTCATTCATTCCCCTGAAATTCTTAATAGCAAGATCAATGCCATAAGAGATTTTATTCCAGTCGCCGTTTTTTAATTCAGCAAATGGAATTGGCCATATATACCAGGATTCAACGACATCAATTACGGCAATTATTTTATTATGGACACTGACCGGGTAAATTTTAACCTGATTAAAAATATCAAGGCTATAGACTCTTTCTTTATTATACGTTGCCTGTTTGGAAGTGAGAGTATCCCCTTGTTTAAAGGTAAGCTCGCGCAGAATAATAAAATCCTCAGTAATATAGTTGCCTCTGATGATTATTGTATCGATTTTTACTGAATACTCGCCGGTAATAACAGTCGAGTCCTTATCCTGTGAAAATGCATTCCGGCATAATATAATTACTATAATCAATAAGAGATTTTTGAGCATAGAGGTATTATTTATCGGCAGAAATTATATTCCATAGCTATGCAGGTATTCTGAACAACCTGTATACCAATGTCTTCCACCGGTTTTACTGCTTCATCATTTCTTATTCCAAGCTGCAGCCAGAGTACCTTTGGTTTCTTAATAAGAACATCCGGAATAATATCCGGTATATTGTTTGAATTCCTAAAAACATCAACTATATCTATATCCTGGTCGATATCAGTCAATTTTTTATATATTTTTATTCCTGCAAATTCTTTTTGAACAGGATTAACTCCAATTACATTATATCCACGTTCTTTAAGGAAGATTGCGATCCTGCCACTGTCTCTTTCAGGTTTATTAGAAATACCAACTACTGCAATAGTTTTTGCTTCTTTTAATATTTCACAGGTAGTTTTCATAAAGTTTCTTCAACATAAGATGATATTGGAGAACAAGTGCAGACAAGGTTTCTGTCACCATAGGCATTATTGATCCTTCCAACTGCGGGCCAGAATTTACGTTCCCTTGTCCAGGCAGTAGGAAACGCGGCTTGTTCTCTTGAATATTTATGTTTCCATTCATTTGCGATAACCATTTCAGCTGTATGGGGGGAATTTTTCAATACGTTATCGATGGGATCGGCAATTCCTGTTTCTATCTCCCTGATCTCTTCACGTATAGAAAGAAGTGCCTCGCAGAATCTATCCAGTTCATTTTTTGATTCACTTTCAGTTGGTTCAATCATTAAGGTACCTGCCACAGGGAAGGATACAGTCGGGGCATGATAACCATAGTCCATTAATCTTTTAGCAATATCTTCAACATCAATATGGGCTGTATCTTTAAATATTCTCATGTCGAAAATTAACTCATGTGCAACTCTTCCCTTTTTGCCGGTATATAAGACATTAAATGTAGAACCGAGTTTAGCTTTAAGATAGTTTGCATTTAAAATGGCAGTTTTTGTAGCATCAGTTAATCCTTTTGGTCCCATCATTTTGATGTATGCATATGAGATTATTAAAATATCTGCACTCCCCCATGGTGCTGATGATACGGAATGAATTCCTTTTTCATGTCCAAGATCGATAACGGGATGGTTAGGAAGAAATGGAACCAGATGTTTGGCTACTGCAATTGGGCCTACTCCAGGGCCTCCGCCGCCATGCGGTATACAGAATGTTTTATGCAAGTTTAGATGACATACATCGGCCCCTATGATAGCGGGGTTGGTAAGTCCTACCTGTGCATTCATGTTGGCGCCATCCATATAGACTTGTCCGCCGTTCTTATGAATGATACTGCATATCTCTTTTACATCTTCCTCAAAAACTCCGTGTGTAGAAGGATAGGTTATCATCAATGCGGCGAGGTTATTTTTATTCTGTTCGACTTTCTTTTTCAGGTCATCAATATCAATGTTACCCTCATTGGTTGAATTAATAACCACCACTTTCATACCTGCCATTACTGCACTGGCGGGATTTGTACCATGCGCAGAAGCAGGAATAACAACAACATTCCGGTGTCCCTCTCCCCTGTTATGGTGATACTCTCTGATAACCATTAAACCTGTATACTCACCCTGTGCGCCGGAATTAGGCTGAAGGGATACTGCATCAAAGCCTGTAATTTCCGCAAGATCTTTTTCCAGTTCTTCAATGAGTTGTTTATAACCCTTTACTTGTTCGATAGGAGCAAATGGATGTATTTTACTGAACTGGGGCCAGGAAATACCAAGCATTTCAGTAGTTGCGTTTAGTTTCATTGTGCATGAGCCAAGGGAAATCATTGAGTGCATAAGGGAAAGGTCTTTATTCTCAAGGCTCTTTATATACCGCATCATTTCTGTTTCGGAATGATATGAATTAAATACCGGGTGCTGAAGATACT
>JARLHD010000210.1 GCA_031292435.1 Ignavibacteriaceae bacterium | reverse complement strand
TTAGATTTAATTGACGGGAATTCCAGGTTTGATGATAATATAGAATTTATTGTTGTAAACGGGCATACATTCGGGCAGCAGTTGATAAAAATATCCGATAGCGGAAACACATTACTTTATTGCTGCGATATGTTCCCAACAGCTTCACATATTCCCCTTCCATACATAATGGGATATGATCTGCAACCATTGGTGACATTAACAGAGAAGAAAAATCTTCTTCAGAAAGCAGTTGATGAGAATTGGAAATTATTTTTAGAACATGATCCTGATACAACAATTGTAACTGTTACCCGGAATGATAAAGGGTTTACAGCGGGGAAAAGATATAATGAACTATGAAACGGAGGATGGATTTACAAAAGTCTGTTCAATAAATGATATTGTGGCGAATAAGGGTAAAAGGTTCATTATTAAAGATATAGATATAGCATTATTCAAAAATGATGATGGAGTATTTGCTTTAAGCAACCACTGTCCTCACCAGCATACGGCACAAATCTTTGACGGATACATTGAAGAAGGATGCGTTGTTTGTCCTATTCACGGATGGATGTTCAATCTCAAGACAGGGAAAACTCCTGCCGGAGGAAGCGGATTAATAAGTTACGATACCAAGATAATCGATAATGATATTTATGTTATGGTGAAGGAACAAGAGTGGAAGTGGTAGAGAGATGATCACGAACGATGATGTAATTCTTATATCGAAAGGATTTGGATTTGATTTAGTAGGTTTTGCGAAGGTGGAATTACTGGACAAGGAATATGAGAATTATCTGTTGTGGATAGACCGAGGTTACCAGGCGGGGATGAAGTACATGGAGAAGAACAAGGGGAAAAGAAAGAATGTTAAAGAGATCTTTTCTAAAGGCAAATCAGTTATATCACTTGGATTAAACTATTATAAACCTGATTTATTTTCAGGAAATAAATCTAATGGTAAGATAAGCAGGTATGCATGGGGAAAGGATTACCATCTTATAATTTGGGATAAGTCAGATCAAATAATAAAGAAACTGAAAGAGGCGGACAATTCATTTGAAGGAATTTCTTATGTAGATACGGGTCCTTTGATGGATAAAGCATGGGGTGTAAGGGCAGGGTTAGGCTGGCAGGGAAAGCATTCGAATATTATTAATAAAGAATTTGGCAGCTGGTTTTTATTGCGAACATAATTACTAATTGTGAATTTGAGTATTCGGAGCAGATAGAAGATTTTTGCGGTTCGTGTACTGCATGTATTGAAGCATGTCCAACTAAAGCTATTACGGACCCTTATATAGTAGATTCAAATAAATGCATCTCATATCATACGATAGAAAATAAGGGAGAGATACCTGTTACATTAAGGAGTAAATTTGATAATTGGATATTCGGGTGTGACATTTGCCAGGATGTATGTCCATGGAACATTAAGTTTTCACAAAACAGCGGTGTACCAGAATTTTACGCTCCAGTGGACAAAAGAGAACCAGCACTAGAGAAGATAATGAATATGAAAGAGGATGAATTTAGATCTTTCTATTCAGATTCTCCGGTTAAAAGAACGAAATTAAAGGGACTTAGGAGAAACGCGGCATTTCTAATTGAATCTAATCAATAAATTCTTAATCAAATAAGCATAATAATTTATATTTTTGGACAAATGATTTTATCACTTCGGAGAATTTAATGTCAGACAGTAAAAATAATATAATACATCATCATATAGCAATAATCGGATCAGGACCAGCGGGCTTTACAGCAGCACTTTATACAGCACGGGCTAATCTGAAACCTGTATTATTTGAAGGATTGCAACCTGGAGGACAACTGACGATAACAACGGAAGTGGAAAATTATCCTGGATTTGAAAATGGTATTCAGGGTCCAGAACTAATGGATGTAATGAGAAAGCAAGCAGAGCGTTTCGGAGCGAAATCAATATTCCAGGAAATCATAGAAGTTGATTTTTCAAAGCGACCATTTATTTTCAAGACATATGATAATGTTCATAGTGCAGATGCTGTAATTATAGCAACGGGTGCTTCTGCGAAACTACTTGGAATAGAGAGCGAGTCGAAATATATGGGGTTTGGAGTTTCAGCGTGTGCGACATGCGATGGATTTTTCTTTAAGGGATTAAAGATAATGGTTGTAGGAGGGGGCGACACAGCTATGGAGGAAGCAAATTATTTAACCAAATTTGCTTCAGAGGTATTAGTTGTGCACAGGAGACATGAATTCAGAGCATCCAAAATTATGACCGAGAGGGCACATAGGAATCCTAAGATTAAATTTCTTACTAATAAAGTTGTTAAGGAAGTCATAGGAAAAGAAGAAGAGAACAGGAAGACGATGACCGGGGTGATTTTACAGGACACAATGGATAATACAACTCAGAAGTATGATGTTGACGGATTATTTATAGCAATAGGACATAAGCCGAATACAGATCTTTTCAAGGGGATACTTGATATGGATGAAACAGGATATCTTAAGGTAAAAAAGGGATCGACATGCACAAAGATACCCGGGGTATTTGCAGCCGGGGATGTTACAGACAAGGTATACCGCCAAGCCATTACGGCAGCAGGATCGGGATGCATGGCAGCAATTGACGCAGAGCGATGGCTGGAATTGCAGGATTAGGATATAAAATCAAAGCGGCTCCGATAGCCGCTTTTTAGTAAATTGTTATAGAATTAGACTTCTTTTTTTGTCATCATCCTACCAAAGACATTGGCAAGAACAAATCCTATCCCGGTAGAGACGAATAAAAGGAAGGGGACCCAAAAATCCTTGGTGGTATATTCCTGAAGCATTAAGCCAAAGCCCAAGCCAATTCCAAAGAATATTGATACAATTCCTATTTTCATTAACATATAAGGATCAATTTTCTTCCTTTCATAAAATGTTTTTATTTCATCCGGTGATAGTCCTTTTTCAATAAGCATTTGTTTTTCCTTGGAACCGAAAAAGACAAATGTTACAATAACCAAACCGGTTACTAAGATCAATATTATGGGTACGAAAACACCGATAACTCCTGCGTCCATGACTTAACTCCTTTTTGAACTTATTTGGAATGTTGTTATAAAATGATATTTATAATCTTTTCCTTCTTACAGCTTAAGACAAAGAAATAATATTAAAGGTTACAGTTCACGGGGAATATTTTTTTCTTAAATTACAAAGTAACCTTTTCCGATTATATATAGTCTTAACAATAATGAAAGACCTATCGGATTTAGAAATTATTGAATCCATACGAAATGGAAACGATTCGGATTATTCGTTATTAATCGACAGGTATAAAAACCGGGCATTTTCGATGCTTAGCAGGATGCTGAAGAACAATATGGATGCTGAAGAAGTGCTTCAAGATTCTTTCTTGAAGGCTTTCACTGGTTTACGGAATTTCAAGAACGAGGCAAAATTCTCAACCTGGTTTTACAGGATAGTTTATAATACTGCTCTAACAAGGTTATCGGGAAAATTAAGGAAGATTGAGAATGAGACATCGTCCATAGATGATAAACTGGAACTGCAGAGTAATTATGATTATAATAGTTCAGAGAAAGAAGACCTAAGTAAATTTCTAGGTGAAGTTATAAAGGAATTACCTACCAAATATGCATCAGTTATAAACCTGTTTTACCTGGAAGGAATGAGTTGTGAGGAAATTAGTGAAGTTATGAATATCACAGTAGCAAGTGTAAAAGTTATTTTGCACCGATCGAGAAATGCTTTAAAGGATCTTTTGATTTCAAAAGATTATATAAAGGAGATCATATGAAAACACTGAGTGATGAAGTATTAAACAGATATATTGATGGTGAATTAAACAGGGATGAGAAGCGAGAAGCAGAGGAAGTGATAAAGAACTCGACGGAAGACAGGGCACGTTTAAATACTTTATTAAATACGGACCATTCATTAAGGAACTTAGCGGTTTTGGAAGTCAGCTCTAATTTTACCTCGGTTGTTATGAAAAGAATACAGAGGAGTTTAAGGTCGAGGCAGGAACAGAAGAAATTTATAGTTGGTATAGTATCTATATTTATTATAATGTGTTTTGCTGTTGTGGGAATAATTGGTTTTGAAATCGTTAAGAACTTTAATCCTGAGACATCCTCAATGATAAAGGACTCGATTAAATATATTACATCCGCATCCCAGTTAATTTCGAACATATTCAACAACAGGAACATATCAATAGTGGGGGGAGTATTTTCATTCGGTTTAATTATATCTGCATGGTTCTTTTTTGATTACAGCAGGATGCTAAGAAAAGCAAGGAAATAATATTTTCTTTAATTTTACAGCCCACATTTAATAAACTTGCCTTGTAATGGATTATCTTTCATATTAGCTTTTTATATTTTATTCAATTATAAGCAGTTAGCATGAAATACATTTTTCTAATCAGCAGCATATTATTTATATGCACCATAAATACATTTGGGAAAGAGACGAACAAGGGGTTTGCCAGAATCCAATCGGATTATAATGCGGGAAAGGTCAGCTTTGAGTACCAGCTTTTGCAGAAGTTCTACTATAGTTTTGATAAGACAAAATTAGCAGCTGAATATGCGGATCAGAATCCTACTCCTATCAAGTGCGGCACTGAAATAGTAATGGAATATTATAACCATAAAAGTGAGCTGTCCACAAGTGCTATAAATGAGATTACACAAATTCTAGCGAAACCATTTGAGAAGACATCAAATTCATCGACTTATATTACACCATCAGGGAAATTCCAGATTACTTATGATGTAACAGGGACTAATGCTGTACCTACAGCTGATAACAATGGAAACGGGATACCCGATTATGTGGAATGGGTTGGCAGTTATTTTGATTATGCATGGCATGTAGAAATTGATTCATTAGGATATCTTGCTCCGCCAATAGGTACGGGGCAATACCAGGTAGGATTTGAAAACATGTCAGATTATGGCTACACAGAACCCATATCCGGGCAGCTTACACATATAGTATTGCACAATAATTTTATCGGATTTCCTCCTAATACAGATCCAGAGGGAAACCAGAAAGGGGCTGCCAAAGTAACAGCCGCACATGAATTTAAGCATGCTACACAGATAATGTATAATAACTGGAACGAACCAGATTGGTTTCTTGAAATGGATGCAACATGGATGGAAGATATTGCATATACCCAGGTTAACGATTATTATAATTATCTGCCACAATCTCAAATTGTTACTCCCGGCAGATCATTTGACAGAGGAACCGGTTACGAAGACTGCATCTGGATGCATTACTTATCGCAAAAGTTTGGTGTATATATAAACAGGCAAATCTGGGAAAGAAGAAAAGTTACTTCAGAACTTATATATAATAATTTTGATAATATACTTGCTCAGTATTCATATACTTTTAATAAAGGATACGAGGAATACTTTACGTGGAATTATGCATGCGGTTCGAATATATCTCCGTTAATAAGATCTTACAAAGAAGCGGCTAACTACCCCACCCCAACGGTTTGCAGTATAAGTTCAATTCCGGATAGTGCGGCAGGATGCGGCAGTACTGAATTATCGGCGAATTATTTTCATTATACAAGTATAAATTCCGACAAGTTTGTAAAGTTCAGTTATTATGGAACTCCCAATGTTGATCAATCGCTGGAGTTAATTATTATTTATAATAATAATACAGAAGAAGTAAGGGATACAAGTATTGGGACAGGCGGAAACGTTAATTATATATTGACCAAGAAGTTAAGTGATATAAGCAGTATAACTGCGATACCGGTATATACTACTATGAGTTCCGCAAATTATACTAATAGTATAAGTGCAATGCCATTTCTTACTGCAGATTTTACATTTACGCCATTAAAGGATATAGAAACAAGCAGTGCAAGAACTGTGAAGGCGATTGTAGTTACACAAGATAATATTGCTCTTATTGATTCATTAAAGCTTTTTTACGGAATAAGTAATTCAGGTTATTCATTTGTCAGGATGAATGCTACCGGGAATCCCAATGAATTCAGTGCCACTATCCCAGGCTATCTATCGGGAACGAACGTGAATTATTATTTCAGTATTTATGATCAGCTTGGAGAATACATTTATTTACCCGGAAGCGCACCGAGTGTTCCATATAGTTATTATGTCGGAACAGATACGAAGGCACCGACTATTAACCATGTGCCGATTGTACAGAAGACTAAGTTCGATTTTCCGTTCAGTTTATTTGCAGAAGTTAATGATAATATCGGGATTGAATCTGTTAATTTAGAATATAATATTAACGGTGGGAGTTATACATCCACACCATTTGTTAATTACCGCGACAGTATTTATTATATCAAGATAAGTCCTGATTCTTCAATAATTAATTCGATTAATACTATCGGATACAGAATCACAGCGACAGATAACTCATCACAGAAGAATGTGAGCACATTTCCGTTGGCAGGTTATCAGCAAATAAATA
>JARLHD010000209.1 GCA_031292435.1 Ignavibacteriaceae bacterium | reverse complement strand
TAAATACCTGGAGTAGGGCATAAATTCAAGAAATTCCCTACTATAAACACGAGGCATATCACCATCACTCCAGTTCTGAATACTAAAGTTATATTTACCATCCACAAAATGGGCACTAATATGACTTAACCTTAATCTAAAACCATATTCATCATTTTTATTTAGAACTTTATAACCAGTATTAAATCCAAACAAATAATCTATTGTCTCAACAGGAAATTTGAAATCTTTTTCAGATCTTAGCCTGGTAAATGTGAAGAGATCGCCCCCAAAGGAAAAAGCAGTATTTGCACTTTCCTTTTTATAAAAATCCTGCGAAGTAGAGATATCAAGTCTAAGCATATTATTGGACATATAAGAGAACCCGGCTTTAGGTTCGAGCATATTTGCTTCAAAGGGTCTTATATTCAACCAGGAAGGAAACCATTCCTCTTTGATCTGAGCCATTGAAATACATGACAAAGAGAGCAGAAGAAAAAGCAGAGATAAAGGACGCATTATTTTAATTCCTTTTTTGGTACAAATCTTTTTTTGATCTTTTGTTTAACGAGCTTATTAAAACCATATTTGAATTTAGAGGTAAGGCTTGCAAAAGCATAATAACTTGTAGGAAAAGCGAAGGAGGGTTCAAAGTAACAATTGACAGTACATCCCTGACAGAAATCAAATCTTCCTTCCATTTTCTGAAAATATTTTAGCTTTTCTGAGTCCCTAATTTCTTTAATTGGTCTATCAATAAGTATTTTATCATTGGCGAAATGATAGCAAGGGAGAATAATTTCATTCATCGGAGAGATAACCACAACGCGTGATACAGCTTTGCACAAAGGGTGGTTTATATCATTACCACCATTTCGTCTAAGTTTCATGAACCCTTTGTTCAGGTAAATATTCAATTTGCCATCGCAGTAATTTTCTATATAATCTACGGCTTCCTTATTTAGTCCAGGGTTACCCCAATAAGAGAATACAGGATTAACCATTAACACGAGGTCATAGTGAGAGGCGATTTCCTGCATGCGGGGAAGTTTTTTATAAGTCTCATTAGTAACAGTAAAAAGGATATCCGGAAATTCATTCAATGACTTAGCAATAACCAGACTATTAAGAACCGATTTATAACAATCGACTTTTCTAATTGAGTTATGTTCATCTTCATCAGGGGAATCCAAAGAAAAGTGAAGCAGGTTAATTTTCCCAGCCAGTTTATCTGCAAATTTAGGATAAAGGAGACCATTAGTAGTAATGCTTGTCTGCATATTCAAACCAGAAGCGAAACCCGCCATTAAATGAATATCTTTATGAAGCAGAGGTTCCCCCCCGGTAAGATCAATGAATCTTACACCAAGCTTAGCAAGCTGCTGAACATTTGATTTAAAATCCTCAAGCCTGGCATAAGGGGTTGAATTAAAGTTTTCATGGAGACCAAAATGGCAGAACTCACAATAGGCATTACATCTATAGGTAACATAATAATTACACAGAAGGAGCATTAATAGGTTCTCCCCTTCCAAGTAATTTTGCCGTTAAATAACAGGAGTAATGGCAACAAAGTTGTATAAAGAATAAAATAAACCTGATAGACCAGGAAATATTTAAGTTGATTTTTAATACCCAAGACAGTGTGTACAGGATAAAGGAATAAAAGGTCGATTATTATTTTAAAGACCGCCAAATATAACCATACAGTGGTGAAAAATAAAGGAGTTAACAGAATAAGGAGATTGGAAACAAACGCAACCCCCATTATAAGAAAACCAAATTTGGGGGCTATGATTCCTCCTTTAGCCCATCTTTTTTTCTGATTAAGCAATTCTTTCAAACCAGTGCATGCTTTTGAATGAATTATTGATTCTTTTAATAAGGGATAAATAATCTTATATTTTTTTAGCCCGGATATCTTGTGGAGAAGCATAAAATCTTCGGTGATACTGAATGGATAATTTTCATATCCACCGGTTTCCAGGTATGCCTTTTTTCTGAATGACATATTATTTCCGATACAGCTAACAGGATATTCCATATTTATACAACCAGCCGC
>JARLHD010000208.1 GCA_031292435.1 Ignavibacteriaceae bacterium | reverse complement strand
GAGTTATTTGAACCGCCGACAACTGAATTAGGATTAAATCTATTATCTTCGCGTCCAGAACCTCTATCGTTTATATTTGTAATTTTATTCTGATCATCCACGCGCGGTTTAAGTGTATCAGAGTAAAATGCAATAGAATCTCTAGCAAAGTCCTGAGGATTTACAATATAATTTATTTGTTTTTTATCATCATCGATAAGAGATCTGATATACTGATATTTTTTAAATAGAGTAGCCTTTTCATTAGCAACAGACAACATTTTGGGATCTGAGCCCGTAGAAATAGAAGCTTTCAAATAATAAGTGAACGCACTATCGTAAATTGGAATTTTAGATTCAAATATTTGTCCAAGTTCAAATCTTGCAGGGCCAGCACTTAAAGTAGCAGAATTAGCGGTATCGATTCTAACTAAAGTTTGAATCCCCTCATCTAATCTTTTCAGATCAACAAGGCTATAACCTATTTCAAGATCAATCCTATGATAGGAGTCAGAGTATTTGGATTCTTTCCTAATATTCTGCATAATATCCAGTGCTTTCTGGGGTTCCTTGTTCTGTCTAAAAGCTTTAGACAATTCAATCCGGGTATCGAGGACGAGATCATAAGTAGGGGAATAATTTGATACATTCTGAAAAGCAGTTATGGCATCCTGGGGATGATTCTGCTTGTTATATAGTTTCCCTAATTCAAAGGAAACCTGAGCATTAATTTGTCCATTTGAAGATACTTTAAGGAACTCATTCATAAGAGAGATAGCCTGATCAAGATCTTCAGTCATTACCTCATATCTAATTTCTTCGAGGTAAGCTTCTTCATAAATATCACTTTCTTTTTTACTTACTGCTTCATCCCGAACATTGTCCAAAGTTTTTAAAGCAGCATCAAATTGTCTTAATCTTAATTGAGATTTCCCAATCCAAAGCCGTGATTCAAGGACAAAGCCACTTTTAGGATGGGTAGAGATCAATTCCTGAAATTTTCTCATAGCTTTGAGATAATCTTTCTGATAATAGAAAGATTTACCTATAAGCAATAAGGCATTATCGACATAGGAAGATTCGGCATGGAACTGGAGAATCTTGGATGATTTTTCAATAACTTTAGTGAGAAGAAGAACAGCATTAGCGGGGATAGGCAAATCCTCGTTAGAAAAGAGATCCCGTTTTTGTTCTTTTATAGCTTGTTCTGCCTGATCGAAATCATCGGCAGTATCGTAGTAAATATTGAAGTATGTAGTAAAATCATTCCAAACGCCGCATCCACAGAATAGAAATACCGGTATTAAAAAGATTAGTATTTTCTTCAAGGGATTCCCATTTATTTAATTAACATGAAAAAGTATAAAAGATTAATTAGAAGTAAAAGGTAAAAATTTTACAGTGCGTCCTGTCCTGATTCTTCTGTCCGAATTCTAATAACATCTTTCACGTCATAAATAAATATTTTACCGTCGCCAACCTGCCCTGTTTTAGCTGTTCTTAAAATAGCATCGACAACCTTTTCAGATTTACCATCTTCCACGACGACTTCAATTTTAATTTTAGGAATGAACTCAATTCTATATTCGCTTCCCCTGTAAGTTTCAGTATGACCTTTCTGTCTTCCATAGCCGCGAACTTCAGAAATTGTGAGTCCCCGAATACCCTCTTCCATCAGAGCTTCTTTAACCTCATCTAATTTAAAAGGGCGGATGATAGCTTCTATTTTTTTCATTTATTTCCCATGACAGTTTTTATACTTTTTGCCACTACCACAAGGGCAGGGATCATTCCTGCCTATTTTTTCTTCAACCTGAACCGGCTGGAGTTT
>JARLHD010000207.1 GCA_031292435.1 Ignavibacteriaceae bacterium | reverse complement strand
TCTATTCGGATAACAACGCAGGATATTTTCTTTATGAGGAATTGGACGGCACAAGCTGGCCAATGGGATCCTGGACATTCACGAATAATCTTTATTATATGACTTCTGCCAACTCTCACCAATGGTACAGGCATGGGGTTAAATATAAAACTATTGCAAAATGGAAAGCTTTAGGATATGATGTTAACAGTATTTATGCTGATCCTTTATTTACTGATTCTAATGCAGATGATTATTCACTTAGTAGCGGAAGTAAGGCTATAAGTGCCGGCACTGCTGTAGGATTAACAGCTGATATTAATGGGACTCCTGTTCCATCCACCAATCCCGATATAGGTGCATTTCAATATCTAAACAACAGATAATTTGTTAAATTCAATATAAGGATGACTCTATATATATTATTTAGAACTTTAGAAAGGTTTAATCAGTAATTGCAATATTTTATCTCAATTAAATCCCTTTTTACTCATTTGTCAATATCACAATAATCTGTTATATTTATCACAAATTTGATAATATATCAGGTCACAAATGTTATTCACAAACAATTTATTTATGAAAGCAGAATGATGATGAAATATTATCATCAATTTTCCTTAACCTCCAGATATAAACTCTTAATAATCCTGCTAGCCCTGCTTGGCGCAGTCTTTATCCTTCTTTCTACCGCTCCTTATGGGGCAGGGTTATCATCAGATTCAGTCGATTATATAAGTGCTGCACGAAGTATAATGAGAGGCGCGGGTGTCTGCTACTATGATGGGACACCCTTAGTATGGTTCCCTCCACTTTATCCGGCACTATTGGCATTAATAGGTAAAATCATTGGTTCTGATCCGATCTCGTTTGCGCATTTTGTTAATGCGTTTCTTTTTGCTCTAACAATATATTTAGGAGGATTACTAATTCTCAAATATCAACTATCTTCTGTGTTATTAATTATTATAGGCACTTTGGCTATTGTTTTTTCAAAATCATTATTTATAATTTCAGTAATGGTGTGGTCAGAGGCTCTTTTTATTTGCGTTGCACTTCTCTCTATCAATTTTGCCTACTCTTATATCACAAAAAATGATATGACCTCACTAATACTTTTTTCTTTATCTGTGGCCATACTCCCCTTAATTAGATATGTTGGGGTTATTTTAATACTCTGGGGTCTTGTAGTTATATTTTTTTATAACCGTTCTGCTGGTTTCAAAAACAAAATAGTACATCTGGCATTATTTACAATTATTTCAGTACTCCCTATAGGGCTATGGCTAATCAGAAATTATCTTAGTTCGGGTACACTCTTTGGCCCTCGAATGTCATCGTTAGGATCTAATTATTCTCTCTCGCATAATATTGTACACGCATTATATGTTATTGTTATATGGTATGCCCCAATCTTACTATTTTGCTGTGCTGGTGCTTGCTTTGTATATGCTCATATTGGGAAAGAAATCTGGCGGTTTATTCAAGCTGAGTTTCATCATACTGGACCGGTTATTTTATTTGTCATAATTTTTACTGCTTTTATTGTCCTTTCAGGTACTCCTCTCCATTTAGGTCAAATTGATAATAGGTTATTATCACCGGTATATGTTCCCTTAACTCTGCTTCTATTAATCTTAACTCAATTCATAGTTAAATACTCTCAAAAATTTGTTTCCGGAAAATTAATTTATTTAATCCTGGTAATCGGGATCTTTATTTGGCTTCTATATCCGCCATATACTGTGTTGGGCGATGTGGTAGACCAATTTCATAACGGAGATGGGTATAGCGGTAGGATTTGGAAAAGTAGCCCAACTGTTCAATACCTTTGCAATCATCATATATCAGAATCTGAAAACACATATTATTCCAATGGTGCTGAAACAACTTATATCTTAGCAAATTTTATATCAAAATTGAGCCCGGATAAGCTCATTTCTGTTAAACAACTTCAAGGCTCTTGGCCAACGGAAAATAAGGCTTATTTTATTCAGTTAAATAATATTAACCGGACAGGTCTGTATACTATTAATGAATTAATGGAAATTGCAAACTTCAACCTGATTGTACGTTTTGATGATGGCGCCATTTATCGTATTACTAAGAAATAATGCATAAGAGCGATAGGAAAATCTAGTTGAATAGGAACTTTTATGAATTATAACTCATAATAATTGGAAAGAAAATCGTTATGAAAATAGCATTTATAATTTTGGCACACAAAAATCCTGAACAACTTGCGCGTTTGATAGGAAAATTAAATAGCAAGGATTCTGCTTTCTTCCTTCATATAGATAAGAAGGTAAAAATATCAGATTTTAAAATTGAATTATCTAAACTAAATACCTCTGCAAATATAACTATGTTGCCCAGGATTAACTCCTATTGGGGTGGAGTAGGAATAATAACAGCCACACTTCATGGTCTGGAAAAAGTTCTTCTTGAAGGTAAATATAATTGGATTGTTTTGCTGTCGGGACAAGATTATCCAATAAAATCTCTTAATTATATATTTGATTTTTTTGATATTAACGAAGAGAAAAATTTTGTACCATATTTTAAGCTGCCTTCTGATATTTGGCCTGATGGTTTGAACAGAATTAACAACTATTACTTTAGATTTTTCGGGAAAACTTATATCTCTCCTCCCGTTAGTGAGCCTATTCATGTATATAGTAAATTATTTTATAAAATAGCAAAAATTCGTTTTAGAAAACCGAGAGAATTTCCTGAAGGTTTACAGCCTTATGGGGGTTTTCAGTTTTGGAAAATCACTTCTAAAGCCGCAAAAGAAATTATGGATTTTATTTATAGACGACCGGATTATTTGAAATTTCATAAATATACAAATTGTGCCGATGAATTATTTTTTCAGACTATTCTGCTTAATTCAAAAAATGAATTGCTTCAAAACTCAATTATTAATGATGATCTGACATATATTAATTGGATAGAAAATAAGCCTAATCCGGAAATATTGGGAATATCAGATTTTGAAGAATTAAAAATGTCAAACGACCTTTTTGCAAGAAAGTTTGACATTCGGATCAATTCTGAAATATTAGACATGATAGATATTCAGACATTAGTAGAAGAGGGAACCTTGTTATTGCATTAGACTTTCCTCGGTGAGATGGACTAAACTTTACGAATAGATTAAGTAGTCAACAGCTGAATTACAACAATTAATGCTTAATCTTAGATCATTCCACTTTATTTACTGCTGAGAACATATACACCCAATAGAATTATTATGCTTCCGGTAATTTTTTGAAGCGTAATAGCTTCATTAAACAAATAATACGAAGTGAATATAGTTACAACATATGTTATGCTCATCATTGGATATGCTAATGAAAGCGGAAGTTCTTTTAATGAGAGAATATAAAAACCTGCAGAAAAAAAATAAAAAAGTAATCCGGATATACAAGGCAGTAAAAAATCCACTTCCCACATTCCCCTTGCAATATTTCGTGCAGAATACTTTAATAAATGATTTCCTACTAAATTTGTTAATATTGTTAATGTAAGAAAAATATATTTTTTTTCAATCATAGTTCATCTATTGTTTTAACCAGTTCAAAGTATCAATAGAGGAATTAAATAACCAGAAAAATACTGCGAAGATAGTAAGCGTGTATGCAACAAAATATTTCTCCTCAAAAACACGTTCGGGATCTTTGACTATAGTATTCTCCTTATAGGCTAAATGGAAATACCATATTGTCCAGATAATAATTAATGGCAATACCATTAAAAGATTAATATTATATTTCATCGACATTGCACCAAACATATAAGAAAATGCAACAAGTGCAGCAATCATGGAGATGAGTAATACCTCTTCAGTATAATATTTTAAGCTCTTACGATACAATTCAGCTGTTTTCGCTTCATGTATAAACCGCAGTTCACCAAATCGCTTTGAGGCCATTAAAAAAATTCCAAGAAACCAATATCCGAAAATAAAAGTTGCCGGAACTAAATGTTTAGGCTCTGCTATGGAATACCACCCAACCATCAAACGTATCGGATTATTCAATGCCTCAAAACTAAAATCAAGGTATGGTTTATCTTTTAAACGTAATGGTGGAATATTGTATAACCATCCGCTAATCATTAAGAGCGTTACAGATAAAGTTAACATATAATTGTTTTTCAGTAATGATATCCCAAATCCGAGTATGTACAGAATTATGGATATTACTATGACAAGGGTTGCAGAAACTTTTCCTGAGGGAATTGCTCTGTATTTTTTAGTAGGATGATATTTATCTTGTTCTTTATCTAAAACTTCGTTGATTCCATAATTTCCTGAAGCAATTAAACAGACCGATACGAAGGCTAGAATAATTTCTAACCAATGTGATAATACATTCCCGAATCCTATATTAACTACTTTTATGGCTATCAAGATTCCTAAGATCATGAAGGAATTTCTGTACCATCGGATTGGCCTGAAGACTTTAATCAGTGTTAATATCATATTCTGTCACCTTATTCTTTTGAACTATAAATGTGTGATTGCCCAATTGCATTAATGGAAGGTCATCAAAGGAATCAGTATAAACATCAATGTCATATAGATTGGGATTCTGTAGATATGTGGTTACTAATTTAACTTTATTCTCACCCCAGCAAGTTTGGAAATCATTGGAAATATCTCTTCGATCATTTGAAATGATCATTTTATAATTCAGAATGCCTGCCATAGTTGATTCTATAATTTGCTTATCGGATGCTGACTCAATAATTATTAAATCATAATTAATGTTTTTGATTTGATTGACCACGTTATAATTGATGCTTTCACGTAATGATTTAATATATAATTCCATTTTTTTTGATGGCAAATTGTCAAGTTTCTTAAGCAGCAATTTCTTTAATCGTGATCGGATAGATAAAATATTATTTTGGTTGAAATTCTTTGCCCATAATAAAATACAAATCTCTTTGGCAATCTTTGGATAAAGAAACCAAAGCTCTTTTTTTAATATAAATGCAATTGAATCCTTTGATATTAGTGTGCCGTCAAAGTCAGTAACACAGACTCTCTTTTTAATACAATTCTCTCTTTTCAATCATATAGAATACATTAAATAAATAATCTTTGTGGCTGAAGCTATGGTCAATTCAATAATTAATATAGCTGAATATTCTGATATTGCCAATGCCTGATTAATAAATTATTAAAATTTTAATATCGTTTTGAAAAACAATTTCATCTATAAAGTCGGATTGAATAAGTATTTTATTTTATAAGATTCATTTTGATAGTTTTCGATATCCTTTCACTTCTATTAAGTGGCGATTCTATTATCGATAATAAATAAATCCCCGAAGGATGATTATCTCCGCTCCATCTTATTTCATATGTGCCGGGCTGCTGTATTTCATTTTTCAGTTCATCTATTTTTTCCCCTATTATGTTATAGATCTCTAAATTTATCATACTTTCAGAAGGTATGGTATATCTGATTTTAGTTGACGGGTTGAATGGATTTGGATAATTACCAATTGAGAATGCTTCCGGGGTAATGGTAATATTAACAACATCAGAATATCTAAAGTTACCATTATTATCAATTTGTTTCAGTCTGTATTGAATCTTATTACCTACAGGATTATTGTCATTAAATGAATAATCATTTTTAATAACGCTGTTCCCTTTTCCCTTTACAAATCCAATCTTTTTCCAGGAAGAGTTTGAATTTCGTTCAACATCAAATCCCTGATTATTAATTTCAGTAGCTGTTGTCCAGGTAAAATGAACAGAATTATTTAAATAACTTCCACAGAATGAAATTAACTCCACTGGTAATAAACCAACGTTGTGTTGAATTGCGCCCATATCAGGGTTATTCGAGGGAACCGCCGTGCCCATTAAATCAGCGGTTAATCCGACATTAGTCCCTGAGCTTATTGCTTTACTTCCACTTTTGAGTGACAAATCGCGGGTAGCATAATTATCAAATAATGGGTCAGCATAAAAGCTATTAGCATCATATCCTAACGCCTGCCATTGAGCTAATGTATTATAAGTAACTCCGTGCCTGTACCAATTGTGGGGACTTGTTGTTGTCATGTAGTAAATGTTATTTGTAAAAGTCCAGGATCCCATCTGTCCGGATACTTCTTCATATAAAAAATATCCTGCACTGTTATCTGAATAAAATATATTGTTCTTAAATTCTATTCCATTATTGATTCCTGTCTTCGAATTTAGATGTATAGAGCCATCTCCTCCATGAGTAATAAAAGTATTATTGTAATATGCACAATTCTTGGCAGCATAAGCTTCAAAATCGCCAGAACCATCTGTAAAGAAATAAACATTTATAATAGAAGTTTCAAAGTAGTTGTAATAGAATAATGCTCCAGCTGATCCATCATCATCAACATTATCCCATTTGGGGTTTTTTAATACACAATATCTTACAATTAGTCCATTCGTAAAGGTGTTCAATCCAAATCCAATTCTTATATTCGAAAAATTTCCTGTCAGAGTATCATATTCCATTAAAGTATTGGTTGTACCATCTATATAAATTCCCAAATTACCTTCGTTATGGTCAGTCCCTTGCTCGCTATAATTCAGTGTACAGTTTCTCACTGTTAAATTGGATCCTGGACCCGAATAGATATTACAATTATGAATATCATTTCCTATGCTGCTGTCTATATTACACGATTCAAATGAAATATTATTACAATTCCACATTGATATGTCTGATGGAAATCCGTTTACAAACTTCAGATTTTCAAATTTAACGTTATTGGCATTTTCAAACTCAACACAGTCATTAGAATATACACCATCAATGATCGGCCTTGCACCTGGGCCATATGAATTAAAAGTAAGATTGTTCTTGGATGCTAAAGATTCTGTTATTATAAACCTTGAACCTGCTTTGAAGCTGATAGTATCTTCAAATTTAAAATTTGTAGAATTAACTTTGGAGATACTATTCCATGCTGCAGATGATGAAGTGCCTGAATTGTTATTATTACCACTTACATTATCCACATAATATGTATTTGCATTAATGCTTCTTATAGATAGCAATAATAATGCAATTGAAAAGAAAATAAGTCTAACCATAGGCTCTCTCCGATAAAAATTTAATATTAAGTTATTTAGATTTAGGGATTGCGCTCTGAAACTAATTTTATTATGCTGCGTGGTTTAAAAAGGGATACATCCTTTAAGCGGCAATAATTATTTTGATAAAATTAGAGACAGGCATCCATATGATGCGAGTCACACTATTTTTGTGTTGTCTATCTATTTAGTAAAAATATATTAAGTTTATTGAAAATGAAAACTTGATAAAATTTATTTTTAGTTCCGGCATGAAATTGTGATTCGGAAAAACATCACCTGCTTATAATGTTTCTTGATTTTATGCTGGTTACGCTATAAAAGAATAATAGTAAATCTCAGAATAAATATTTGTATAATAAAATATTGTGTATCGGCGAATTTCTGTGGGATTCCCTCCCCAAAGGTCTGTTTTTGGGTGGGGCGCCTTTTAATGTTGCCTGCCATTTTAATATGCTTGGTGAGGATTGTAAAATGATAAGTAGAGTAGGCCATGACCTCCTAGGTAACCAGGCAATTTTACGCTTAATGCAGAAAGGGATGAGTCATGAATTTATTCAGATTGATGAAAAATACAGCACAGGTCTTGTCGATGCCCTTCTGGATGTAAATGGGAATGCTTCCTATAACATTTTGGAACCGGCCGCATGGGATTTTATTGAATTAAATGATAACATTACTTCCTATGCTTCAGGTGTTAAGGTTATGATTTTCGGAAGTCTGGCCCAGAGGAACCCTAAAACCAGGTTTACTATTAAGACT
>JARLHD010000206.1 GCA_031292435.1 Ignavibacteriaceae bacterium | reverse complement strand
CAGCCTCCATTGCTAGGGATAATTCTGGAATATGATGATTTTGGATATTTTTTGACATTGTATCATATGATGGATAAGGATGTGTTTGAATGAATGTTTTGTAAAGATGTCTAATTTGAGTAGGAGTCATGGTTGTACTTTCATTCCTATTGGAAAACCAAATTTAAGTCAAAGTAAAAATCAAATTTTTAGCGCAGAATGAAGGAATTTACATGTAGACATAGTTGAAAAAATTTGAATTTCACTGGGACTTAAATTTGGATTTCCTAGAGGGATGAAAGCATAACTCTAGGGATATAACTATGACTGATAGAACCTATAAATACTCTGATATTGGCTATGATCTTGATCCATGTGATGAAATTCCTGATACGTATCAGGAATTATACGAAATGTGTAAAATCATAGGTGAACAAGCAACTGAAATTCTATTTTTAACATTAGCATGTAGAGATGGTAGCGATGATGAGACTTGCTGGCATTTTCATGACACATGTGTTTCCGATGGATACAAGGATCAACTACCATATGATAATATATATGATAAGGATCAACTATCTTATGCTTATCAAATCTATATTAATGGTACAAGTGAAGGTAAACTTGCATTAACAGACTTCGAAGACATATTCAACGAACTTTACCCAAATCTACATAAAAGATGGCATACAATCTCAAATTGTGAATATATTGGATGTCACCATCCCACATTTAATAAAAACTCAGTTGTCTTGATCAAGTGAAAATCGAAAATTTGATTTAAAAAATAAATTTGTAAAATATATAAAATGTGTGGCACTTATTGTTGGTTTTGTGATGATGAATATTGCACGAGTATGGATGACTTTACTATATGTGAAAATTGTAGAGGTAAGTATTGCTTTAAGTGTACATTAATTTATGATCCTATTTTAAGGCATTCACATGGATATGATAATGAATATGTAATTGAGCAATGTTACTATTGTGATGATGAAATGCCTTATACGTCCTACGAGGATTTCGATTGAATGTCTTTGCGTTTCTTTTTCCTTTTCATGAAATTGAATGTGCAACAGGTACTTACGCACTGATCATCAGTGCATAAGCAACAAGAATTGCCATCTACTTCAGTTACGATGTCAATATTAGGTATTTCAGGTTTAGATATGAAAGATCCCATATGAATGTGAATGTATATAAGTTATCAATAGAAATTAACATTACTTTGAAA
The DNA here is from genome assembly GCA_031292435.1 of Ignavibacteriaceae bacterium. Classification (GTDB taxonomy): domain Bacteria; phylum Bacteroidota; class Ignavibacteria; order Ignavibacteriales; family Ignavibacteriaceae; genus Fen-1301. The sequence goes on along the minus strand of JARLHD010000206.1, from coordinate 764 downwards.
ATTGATTTTTTAGAATTTTGAAAAATTTGATTTGAATTGAATAATTTCTATTTCAATTCAAATATAAAATGAGTAAACCAATTATTCAATTGCGAGTTCTTGAACAATATTGTCGATTGCAAGATTTTCCGAACTATGCGATCAGTAATTATGGCAAGGTCTTGAATATTGTGACGGGAAAACAAATGTCATTATGTAAAAATAATAAGGACTATTACTACGTTGATCTTTATCATGATGGTGAAAGGCTAAAGAAGTTAATCAATCGCCTTGTAGGATTATACTTTATTAATAACCCAAATAATTTGCCACAGGTTGATCATATAGATAGGAATTCACTGAATAATCATGTCTGGAATCTCAGGTGGGTAACACATCAACAGAATATGATGAATAAATCACACACATCGAGTATTAATGGTTATGCGACAAGTTCAAACTTTAGAGGTGTAAGTCAGAGAAGACGACGATGGAGGGCATTTGTTTATGTCAATCAGCGACAGATATCGATAGGTAGTTTTAAAACAGAAAAAGAGGCTGCAATTGCTTACAACAATTACGTGACCGCGAATAATTTACCTAACATACTTAATGTGATATCTTAACTTTACCACTTCCATGGAGAGCATGGTCGATCTTACTCGCAGTATCAGTGACAAATTTATTAGCAACTTCGAGTAGACCTAATCCGCGGTAGATTGACTCTGCATCTTGTAAAACCCACTTGCTTGTTGATTGACTCCACAAGCCATTAGGTTTCAAGT
>JARLHD010000205.1 GCA_031292435.1 Ignavibacteriaceae bacterium | reverse complement strand
GGAGAATCATACAGGAGGAAAAAGAACCCAACTTTTGATGCGGGAAAACAAAAAAAATAGTTAACTTTGAAAACGCTAAAAGTAGTTTTTAGGTGGTCAAACCTTTTGAACCTGACTGGTCAATATGCTGGCCCTCGACATGCTATGAAAGTCCTTAGGCAGCTGAATACTTCGCTCATTTCTTTAGCCGAGTTTTCATCAGCATCGTGAAATCGGATTAGAGGATCAAGAATTAACACGTCAGGATTTATTTCTTCTATCTTGTCCATTAGTTTTCTTCTATCGCTGGTATCGTTGATCCATAATTTAGGTAAGAAACTTATGGATAGGTTGTTCTCAAGAGATTTATTCAGGTCGCCAATACCATGAATATGTTCATACATTTTCCCAAGCCGTTGGCTATTAGAATAGTCTCCGCCTTCAGCAGAGAGTAAGAGTACTCTCTTAGGCTTAGGTATTTCGAAACATGCAAACGATTTTCCAGCAGCAATGGCTAATGCCAGATTGAATACTAGAAAGGACTTTCTTGCCTTTGGTTGTCCGCTTAAGAGCAGAATTGAGTTCTCTGGTAGTATACCATTCTTGATGATCTCCTTGGGTGCTTGTTTAGATATTCTCAAAATATCCATGATGCTATATGTACTAAACATATATTCTCCTATATATAAACCGTATTGGTAATTCTTTGTTGTTATTTTCAAAGGATTCACCACGGCAGACAATAAATTTATTAAGCTAAATATGAACGATTATATTGGAGGCTGCTAATCCATTATAAGTCAGTTGATTAACAGCAACCAATATTAAATGAATTTATTAATTACAATTCCATCTTTTATTAAATATGCACATTAGGAGCGCATCATTAATCGGTAGATTAGAATTAATATCATCATAACGTTCCATAGCTTTTATAAATCTATCTATTTGCTTTAGGAATAGGTTTTTCTTTTCAGCATATGGAAACCCCTCTAAAATACAGGTATCGTAATTAACAATAATTTCTTGATTAAAAATTATCTCATTTTCTGTTATTTCGGTTTGCATAGGGAAAGAATCAATATATTTAATTGCAAATTCACAGAGTATTGAGTCAACTTCTACAGGATATTTATAACTCAATTTGTACGCTAAATCTGTTTGATTTACTTTCTCAAGTTTTACTGAATAGTTACAATCATTTTGTAGTGCTGGTGTCATTTTATACATCCTTTTATAATAAGAAAAGCCATGCAGATTAGTAACTCATATTTGTAATCTTCTGAGTAATCAACACGGCTTTAATTGAAAAATTGTTATATGAGTAAAACTCATTAAAGAAGACTTCGGAAAGATAAAGGGTAAAGGTTGGGGGATTGTCACGCTTTTATTCACATTAATTCACGTGAATGTCTACTTAGAGGAGGAGTTTTTCCGCATTAAATCCAAAGCCTGATTTACTGTCCACCCTGCATTTTCATTTTCGAATCTATATAATTGAAATAATTTACGGACCGCACCAGACTTGCTACCATAGAGTTCGGGGGATGTGATATATTTATTTAATGCCATTAAAACAAACTCTGTCTTATTATCTTTCCACAATTTTTTTTCCTTATCAAATTGTAACAATGATAAGGTGGATAATTTCTCTTCAAACTCTCTGAAGTTGATCGTATTTCGTTTATACCACATAAGAAACTTTCCAACGATCTTAATAATAGAAGAAATATTCTCTTTTAGTTCGTCACTGGATGGCAAGACATGGAGGTGTCTCTTCAAGGTTTGACCTTCGTTAATTAGTCTTTGTAATTCCCTATCATTATGTAATTTACAGAAAGTTATTCCACCGACCTCTTTTATTTTGAGAATATCAATATTGGAACAATAATAATAATCATCTTCTAATCTTCTTTCCTCTCTTGTTCTTGCCCTTGGATTCAAGTCACCGCCTATCTTCAATCCCCATTTGGGATTTATTACTAAAGAACCATTTTCGAGAATCTCGTAGGTTTCCTCAAACAATTTGAAAGCTGTTTCATCCATAGATGAATGATCTTCTACATCAAGGTAAAGTGTATATTTATACATATCTAAAGAAATTAATCATTTAATAAAATCTTAATTAGGGGCTATTAACCCTCCTTATATATAGTCCTCTATTTATTGTCACAATTTAGGTAATCTCAATATGAGAAAAAACATATTATGTGGCTGACTAATCTATAATTATGTAATTGTCGATCATAAATTTCAAATATAATCAGGGGAGAGGCTATTAATCCTGTGATGGATTATTTGATGTTTCAACTACACAACCATTTTATTCTGAAGAAAGGATTGAAATTGAACTCCTTATATTTCAATAGTCTAGGTTTCATAAATTCGCAGGGTTATTTGGAAAACTAATTCAAAGCAGGTTTTACTGTTTATTGTTCTAAAGATTCCAGGTATATATGAATCATTAGTGTAACAAATCAAATATATTGATAATCTTTTTTATAGCTTTACCAATCAATCTTTCATAAAATTGTCTAACAATTAAATCACCCATACAATGATTAAGTACGCATTCGTTTTGTTTTTAGTTATATTCAGCATAAATCTATTTTCACAGGATTTGTCAAAGCAACAGCTTGACAAGTTGTATAACGATTTTATTAAATCACGAACACTCGTCGGGAACGCAAATACCAGTCTGGTTAACCAACATATTAAATGTAATTTTGCTCTTATAAATTCTGTTAGATTACATTTCAATAATTTTACTCTCCAACAACAGCAGACTCTTAAACAGCTTTTAACTCGACCCACTTTGCAGACGAGTCTTGTTTCTCCTTCAGGATACTACAGGATTCACTATGATACAGCAGGAATAAACAGACCAAATTATGGTAATGACACCTTATTCTATACTCATTTGAATGAAGTAGCCGTAGCAGCGGATTCAGCTTATAATTTTGAAATAAATTACCTTGGCTATCCTGTACCTCCTTCAGATAATGGTGCTGGGGGAGATGACAAATACGATATTTATCTGGAATACCTTGGTGATGTTTATGGGGATACTCAATTTGATTTTACATCGGGAGAAAAGGGACCCACCTACACGGAAGTAAATAGTGATTTTACAGGTTTCCCTACCACAGGGCTCGATGCAGTCCGCGTAACTATAGCTCACGAATTCCATCATGCAATCCAGATTGGAGATTATATATATCGAGATACTGATGTATGGTTCCACGAAATGACCTCCGTTTCCATGGAACATTTTGTATACGGATCAATCCATGATTACTATTATTATATGTCCCATTATTTTGATAACCCCAATAGATCAATTGCAGAAAATGATGTTAGCTCAGGCGACGGGTATGACGTTGCTATATGGAATATTTATATGCAAAAGAAATTCGATTTTGATATTATTAAAAGACAATGGGAGTTAATGCCCATTTACCGTGCCGTTACCTGCTTTAACCAGAGCCTTGTGGAAAGAAACGCTTTTTTCAGCCAGGTATTGAATGAATTTGGTGTCTGGGCTTTTTACACTGATGTCAGAAAGAAATTTGCTCCTCCCGATAAATTTTTTCCAGAGGGAGATAATTATCCTTTATTAAATATTCCAACAATTCAACTCTCTTCGAATGCAACAGTAAACGGATCAAGTTTTCCAATTTCAAATAATTATATGAATTTGAATATACAGGCAGGAGGAGAAACAGATTCTCTTATTCCGATAATCAGTAATGCAGATTATTTAACTGCAGTAAATAGTGCAGACTCAGCAGCCTCTTTTCAATACCAAGTAAGTACTAGTAGTTTTACCAGTTCCACCGATATTTCAGGTAAGTATTATGTAAAATTAAATTCTCAGATACCTCAGTTCTGGGTACATTCTGAAATACTTAATAATTTGCTTACAAGTGAAGGAGCTTATACGAGCAGTGTAACAGATTTTCCATTCCCCTCACCTTTTAAGTATGATAACCCCGTAAATACATATATTTATATTCCTGTTGATAAAAAAAATTCCAATAAAGCCTACATAAATGTTTATACTGTTGGGATGAAATTGGTCTATTCATCTACAGCAATAATTGAAACTCCTTTTGGTAACCCTGTAATTAAATGGAAACCGAGAAATAATAATAATGAAAAGTTGTCATCAGGCATTTACATTTATGCTGTAAACTCGGGAGGCATGGTTAAAAAAGGAAAATTAGTCATATTTAATTAGTAATTAAATTTCAGAAACTAAGCGCTCAAGAGGAGCGCTTTTATTTCCTTAAATTACCTTAAAAATGATAGGTTAATTTAACCATAATATTTCTTCTTGCTTCAAAACTAGCTCCGCTGAAAAATGCTCCTTTTATAAGATGAGGATGGTCTAGGAGATTATTGATATAAATAGATGGTTCAATAGTATGACCATCATTAACATAAAAAGTATAACCTGACGATATGTTCACTATCCATGCTGGGGCTGTGTGGGCGCCTGTATTAAAATCAAATAATCCAGTCTTAAAAACATAATCACCGTTTCCATTTGTAAGACCTGAAGTATAATCAGCATGCAAGTTAAGAAACCAGTAATCTTTCTGATAATTCAATCCAACAACTGAAGCTAGACGAAGGTCATGATCAAGATCGAAAGGTGCTGTTGAACTATCGGGTGGAAGAAATCCTCCTTCCACGGGACCAGTTCCAAATGCATGAATTATCGATCCATTTACGTATCCCGATAAAGGGAAATCCTGCTCATTATATGTTAGTGCTAATTCAATTCCTCGTACAATTATTCTGTTTATATTTACACTTACCCTGATAGTGCTTGAACCCAATGTTTGATCATCAAGCCCTGGTGTTGACTCTTTATAAAATCCTGCTAACTTTGAATTAAAACCGCTTTTCCAATTTCTTAAATAGGCAATCTCATAAAGATTATCTTTTTCAGGATACGTTGGTGTAGTCACATTACCGAATTGAGATGCAACAGCGCCCAGATTTTCAATATTTATCGGCATAAATAATCTGTCATAGCTAATCGTAAACACGTTATAATCATCCAGGAATAAATACCATTTTATCCTAGGGGATAATTGATTAAGGTTTTTTGAAAATGAAGGAGCATTGTGAATATCGTATCTTAAGCCTAAATCAAGTTTTGTCCATTCATAGGGATGGTATTCGGTTTGAGCAAATACTCCCAAATCATAACCATTAAAGTTGGAAGAATTCATTAAACCATTTCCGTTTGCATTAAAGAACCTGAAATTTTCACTACCGAATGTTTTACTGTAACTTAAACCTGCTGCATACATAAAATGATGGGAAGTTCTGTTATCATATTTTGTTCTTAATCCAACGGTTGTATAAGATCTGTTCTGTTCAATAACATAGCCGTTTGTTGTGTCGGTTCCTATGAAAGTAGGGTTGCTGTCAAATACACTTGGCATATAATCTAAACCACCTTCGCGAACAAATCCCCCAACAAATAGATTTGATTCATGATCTGTTTCGTGAGCTATAACATGGAAAAAAGATAATGTCTGAAAACCATTATAAGAATTCTGCTGGTCTGAGAGGTAACCTTCTATGGGGTCATAAGGAACCTGTGTAACTGTTCTGCTGTAGTTTATATTAGCGGTTAAATAATCATCCTCATTTAACAAATAATCAAACTTTCCATAAGTAAAATAATCAAAACCGTGGTCGTTAAATAATTGTTGGACAGGTTGATCTATACGTCTATCAGTTTCTTCTCTTGAAGCTTCAATAAAATAACCTAATTTCCCTAAATGATCACTAACCGAAAAACTTTGTCCATTCAGATTAAGTGCTTTAAGTGTTCCAACTCGGCTTCCCAATGTATCATTATTTGAAGTAAGATAACTTCCACCATAAGTTGATAAGTCGAGATGAAATTTTCCTGTAGGAACTCTTGTCTGCACATCCATCAAACCAGTTATTTGTCCTCCGAATTCAGCAGGAAATCCTGCCGTCAAAAATGAAACTTTAGATATTACTTTTGGATCTACAATTTCATTTAGACCTCCGAAAACACCAAGCGGAACGGGGATACCATCTATAAGGTAGCTAAATTCACCATGTTGACCACGAATATGCACTTCTCCCGTAGGTGCTTTAGCTGCACCTGCAAGGTTTTGCTGAATTAACTCAGTCATCGATGCAGTAGGCGAAGCATGATAGTTTTCTCCTTCGAATACCTGCTGACCTGTATGCATATCAATTGAAGTCGGTACATTGTTAATTCTTTCACCTCTGACATTTATTTCATTTAATTCAACTGTGCTTTCTTTTAGTTTTATCAAATAAGACCTATTAGATGTATCTATATTAACAGAGTCAGTAAAACGTTCATAACCTATATATCTTGCGGAAATAAAGAATTTCCCGCTTTCTATATCATTGAAAACTGCCCTGCCGAAAGGATTTGTTGTCCCTGTAGCAATGATTGAATTATTTTGCTGTAGTATTACAGTAACAAGTTGAAGCGGTCGTGAGGTGTTATTATCTATAACAGTTACTGTAAAATTTATCGTTTCAAGCTGTAAATCTGTCTTATCTTTTTTTTCAGCAAAACTATTCACGCCGAATAAAAACAAGATCATAACTGTTAAAGAAACAGCGGCATTGTATTTTTTTATAATAAATTTATTTGTGTTCATATAATATCCTTTAATATTTTTAATAATCCCGAACATGATCACGGAATAAATACCAATCATATCCAGATTTGGAAAATTTCAGAAACGAGTTACAAAATCAAAAGTTATTAAATATTAAAGGAGGGAGGACCACGTAAACTATTTACATGAACAATGCTGGTTGTAAAAACAGTTTCGTTATTTAAGAAAACGATGGTTTCTAAAACCAAACCAGACGTTAGAGTTAATGAAGTTACATTGATATTAAGAGAGGTGGATAATTGACATATCGGACAATTTTCTTCATTCTGTCCAGATGTCTTTGAAGTCGTAGAATTAGAAACATTATCTATAGTTTTTTCGCCACCATAAAATATTTCTTTATGAAAGTGAGTAGTGCTTATCAGGATAAATGTAATATACCCTAGTAAAAAGACCGTGGATATTCTGCTTTTATATCTATTTATACGACTAATCATGTTGTAAAGATAAAAATTCTTTCTCAGGTAGCAAATTATTGATTAAAGTATGTGATATGGAAAACCAATTTAATCTTAATTGTCAATATATAAGAGGCTCTATGTCTCAAAAAGATAAAATTATTTTGAGTATTGACGAAATCTATTACTAATCCTATTGGTTTCTACTATAACAAACACTATGGCAATGAATATTAAATCGTTATAATATAATGTTATAAAGAAAGTGTTCACTCCATTACAAACAGAGGGTCAGTCAAAATTCTTTATTATTCTCTTATTAAGTCGAATTCGGTAAATGAAATTATCTAAATTTATTACTAAGACTCATATTTATTAAGTTGGCTCTTGAAAAATCTGTCTGGACTTAAAAATAGGAGACTCGATGCAAAAAAGTATCATTCTAAAGCGACAAGAATTATATAACGAGGTTTGGTCTACTCCATTAACAAAGTTGGCTGAATTATATAACCTCTCAGACAATGGTTTAAGAAAAATTTGTATAAAGTTGGATATCCCCCTTCCTCCAGCAGGTTACTGGGTCAAAGTAAAGTATGGCAAAAAAGTAAAGTTAATTCCACTGCCTAATCTCAAGCCAAATAGCCTGTCAGAATATATCTTAAACCCAAGAGCTGAAATTATCAAAATCATTAGACCGACGAATTTGCCTGAAATTAAAATCATAGATAATGTAATGAGGCATCATGTCATTCTGAAAAATACTTTAGATCGCTTGAAGGGAAATTATTCTATACCATGGAGTAATACTATAGCTTTGAACTTTAGTGAAAATACTAAGAAACGAGGCTTGCTGATCTTGGAGACAATATTTAGTGAGTTAGAAGAGCGCGGGTATAAAATAGAGATCGATAGTTCTCGTAGAAACAATTGCCCATGCGCATTTGATAATAATATTAGAATTGGATTTGATTTACGGGAAAGGACTTTTATGAAAAAGATTGAAAACGCCAGGCCGTTTTACGATAATAAGATAGAAAATGTTTTTAATGGACTGCTGGAATTGCGACTGGATATCTGGGGACATGACTTAAAAAAAGTATTTACCGATAATCCCAAGAATAAAGTTGAAGATTATCTCCCCGAATTTATACACAATATGATTCTTGGATTTCAACAGAAAAAGGATGATCAAATAAGAGAGGTGGCCAGAAGGGAGGACCGAGCTAAATCAGAAAGACTTGCAGAAATTGAAAGGCGTAAAAACGAAGAGGAGCATAGGAAGGCTGATATATTACAAAATATGGCTTCTCAATTGAAAATTTATAACTCAGTTAAAGAACTACTTGCTCAAATAAGAATAAAGTATGAGTCGGATATTATAGTGAATGAAAAATTAAATAATTGGATAACCTGGGCAGAACAAGCAAATGAAAATAGGGACCCCATAAAGTCTCTAAAATTTTTGATTAAATTTGAATCGAAATAATTTAATTTATAAAACATTGACAAAGCCACGATATTGAAATATAATAGAATTAGCGTTATATATGATTGAAGAAGGTAAAGATCAAATCATAGAAATGTAATTAAACACGAACATATTCTGAATAGAATAAGGCAAATTATTGTAGAAATTCTTATATTTATTTCATCAAACACTGGTCAAAATATTTGTTTCTTTGAAATTGTTGAAGGAATTGCAACTTACAAGTGGGGTTCAGGGTCTAGTCCATGTACTTGGGTAGGGGTTCGAGTCCCCTTTCGGGCACTAAAGAAGCTGCAATTCTTAATTGAATAGCGGCTTTTTTTATTTTAAATCATAGGGATTGT
>JARLHD010000017.1 GCA_031292435.1 Ignavibacteriaceae bacterium | reverse complement strand
TTCTTTTTAATTTGATAATTAACGCTGTAAGATCCCGCCCCCTGTTCTTCATTAACTAGCTGCTCAACCCTCACACCGCTTATAGAGTAAATATCCAGTGTAACCCATGCATCCTTTGAAAGTGTATAATTAATTCTTGTTGATGGATTAAATGGGTTTGGATAATTCTGTTCTAATTCAAAAACTGAGGGTGAATAATTATCAGCCTTTATTGCGTCCACCTGGGAAAGAGGACGGCTCCAAACCCCTAGACCGTTTGTGCCCGCAAAAACCGAATTGCCGTTCACCAGTAGTGATAATATGTTGCTTGGAAGTAACCCGTCACTTACACGCGACCAGCTTGTTCCGTTATTGGATGTATTATATACACCCCTTCCTGTACCGGCTATCAGGTATGTTCCGCTTAACGCAAAAGAATAAATATAATCACTTGTCAATCCTGTATTTATAACTGTCCAGGTGCCTCCGTTATTCGTTGATCGGAATACACTTCCTCCCTCTGTCCCTGCAAATATATTTGATCCCATAATTGTCAATGCATTAATCTTATAATTCGTTATTCCGTTGTTTGCTGAACTCCAGGTAGTTCCGTTATTTGTAGATAGGAACACCCCTCCGCTACTCGTACCAGCCATAATATTAGTCCCGCTCATAGCAAGTGAAAGTATATTTGTTGCTGTAAGTCCCGTCTTCTTTGATTGCCAGCTTATTCCGTTATTAGTTGATAGGAACATCCCGTTGTTGGTCCCCGCATAAATATTAGCTCCGTTTATAACTACAACCGATATTGAATTTGAATCCAGTCCCTTACGTGTCCATGTACTTCCGTTATCTGTTGAATAGAACATCCCTTCATTAGTGCCTGCAAAAACATTTCCTCCTGTAACACCCAGGGAATAAATTCCATCTAATAAGCTTATGCCGTTATTTATTTGTACCCAGTTGCCTCCGTTATCCGTTGATTTGAAGATTCCTCTTCCCGATGTTCCCGCAAATAAATTCGTCCCGTTAACAGCTAATGAATTTATATAAGTGCTGGTCATACCGTTAGTCTCTTCTGTCCAGTTTGCTCCATTATTCGTCGTGGCAAATACACCTCCCTGCGTCCCCGCAAATAAAGTAGATCCGTTAAATGCTAATGAAAGAATATAAATATTGGTCAACCCATTTATAACCCGTGTCCAGCTCGTTCCGTTGTTTGTAGAATGAAATACTCCTCCAAACCTGCTGCCTGCATACAAATTAGTTCCGTTGCTTGCAAAGGAATATACAATGCTGTCGGTTAGTCCTGAATTTATCTTTACCCAGCTGCTTCCATTATTTGTCGAATGGAATGCCCCTCCATTTGTACCCGCAAAAATATGAATTCCGCTTACTCCAATTGAAAAAACATTTGTATTGAGTCCCCTGTTATTTATTGCTGTCCATGTTGTTCCGTTGTCGGTTGAAAGGAAAATTCCCCCCTGCGATGTTCCTGCTAATATACTAGTTCCATTCATTGCCATTGCATTAACACTTTCGTTCGCCAAACCTGCTGGCGTCCAGGTTGTTCCATTATTTGTTGTAAGTGATATACCCCCTCCTTTAGTGCCTGCAAATATATTGTTCCCGTTATTCATAAGGGAAATTACAGTAGTATTGGTAAGCCCGTTATCTATTAAATTCCAGTTACCCCCTTTGTCTGTAGATAAGAAGATACCGGCTGCAGTTCCTGCATATAAATTTGTTCCATTCACTAATAAAGAAAAAACATTAGTATTGTTCATACCATTAACTACCTGCGTCCAGTTGGTTCCCTTATTTGTTGAGTGAAAAACTCCTCCATATGTTCCCACATACATATCTGTTCCGTTTATTGCAAAACAGTTTCCATAACCTCCATAAGGACCATTGGATTGTATCCATTGCGGGTAATTAATTTGTGACTCAAGGATTATAAATAGTATAGATATAATAATTTTGTAATCTGGCCTCATCTCCTAACCTCCTTTATCTATAAGAAATATGATAAATCCACACGTGTAGGATAAATCTAAAGGATAAATGTGATTCCCGGCTTGAAGAAGATTACAATTATCTAATGAAGTATATCACTCGTGATTTCTGTCCTTATTATGTTGATCGATTTGTCAAAATCCCTTTTCGTCTGCAGACGGTCCATATATGGACGGCACTAAAATATTATTCAACCTCATATAAACTGTCAGTTGACCTCGGTGATGGACTAGGTGATTAATTGTCGAACTGATAAAATCCCCGGTGGGGGCACTGAAAACCGCCTCACCTTTATTTTTTAAAGTAAAAAGTTTAGCCATATTGTTATCCGATACTTTTTGCAGAGCCTTTCTTGCTCCTTTCACGTTATCATCAAAATAATTAACCACCTCTTCCTTGCTTTTTGGTTCGATGTGTTTCCATGTGGCAAAATCCATCTCGCCCCCTTCAGCCATAACCTCAATCCATTTTGGAATCTCCGCTACAAGTAATGTAAGATACCCCATGGCCATTGATTTTTCGTGCGGTTTATAGTCCTTTAGGTTAAATGGTATCCTCTCTAAACATTTTCGGCTCGCCGGTACTTCAGCTTCTAATTCCTTTAAAAATAAATGCCCTAATGTTGTGTTTTCCATAAGTCCAATCCTTTATTTATTAATAAATTTATTTTAGCAAACAAACTAGAAGAGAACTGATACCATCAGAGTCCATGAATTAATATTGTTCTCATTTGTATCCTTACCCATTACATTAAGTGCAGCATATTTTAAACTTGCATCAATTGTAAAAACATAAGGAATAATAATCATTAAACCTGCACCGCCGTCAAACCCTGTCCTTGATATTGCCCCGGGGATATTCAGGTTCAAAGCCGATTGTGAAAAAGAAAATTCACCAATATGATTATAATCGATTCCTACAGCTATGTATGGATCCAGGTTGGCATCCGGTACAAATTTAAATTCCGCTCCTGCACCAAGAGTTAATATCTTTTGAGTAATATCAGAATTAAAAGGTACAGTAGTATTAAGCGGTATGCCGGAAAATTTACCGGTCAGGAAAGAATAATTTAGATATGCAACGGGAGTAAATGATGATCTCGGTATATTCAGTTTTAATTTAGCCCCTACATCAAATGCTGCATTATAACTTATGTTGGAATTGGAATAAGAGAAACCGGCAATACCGATTCCTACTCCGAATTTCAATCCTTGCGCATTCGCATCTTGTCCATTGGATATCCTTGCTAAAACAATTATAAATATCATTACAATATAAAACTTAAATGTCTTCATAGCTATTCTCCCGGTTATTTATAAACAAATTTCCGCTAATATTATAAAATAATCCTGTACTTCCATTGATGACACTCATTAGATGTTTTCTTATTGATTAGATTAACATTATATTAAATATTAAAAAATTGTGTGTTTGAAGAAAATCGCTTATGACATCACCTGTGATAAAATCGGCATTAAGCAATATTCCTCGGAATGATG
>JARLHD010000204.1 GCA_031292435.1 Ignavibacteriaceae bacterium | reverse complement strand
TCTTCATTCAGTTTAACATTTTTAGTAGAAGCATAATCAGTGAAATCATTAAGTAATCCCTGAGTAATATTAAAGTCATTTATATAAAGATTAAGGTCGCCGTGATATTTTGATTTTATTTCCGCGGAATGATTATCAAGATATTGGAGGACGAATTGATAAAATATATTATTCTTAAGCAGATCAGAAGTATAATCAGAAATATCTACCGTTTTAACAATATAATCAGGGGTAATTCCACCACCACCATATACAATTCTACCTCCATTAGTCCTATAAACTTTATGGGAAGTATCACCTTCTGCTTTATGATTAAGGTTATCACCTTCTTCCTCCTTATTATTTCCTGCCTCAGAATAATATTCTTCCTTATCTTTTATATTTTTATAATCTCTTTGGATTAATCTTCCCGAAGGAGTAAAATACTGGGAAATAGTAAGTCTAAGTGCAGAGTTATCGGGAAGAGTAAATTGTCTTTGTACTAATCCTTTACCGAAAGTAGTCTCACCTACAATCAGTCCCCTATCCCAATCCTGTATAGCACCAGAGACGATTTCACTTGCTGATGCACTACCCTTATTTACTAAAATTATCAAAGGAAGTTTTTCATATTTAGATGATTCACCTGAGAAATATTCTTCATTAAACTCTTCTCTCCTGCCCTTTGTATAAACAATTTTTTTCTTTCCATCCAGAAAAAGATCGGATATTTTGACGGCTTGATTTAGGTAGCCGCCAGGGTTACCTCTAAGATCAAGAATCAGTTGCTGCATACCCTTACCATCAAGGTCGTTTAATGCGTTATTAACTTCATCGTAAGTTGTTTCTGCAAATCTTGAAACACTAATGTAGCCAGTTGTTTTATCAATCATAAAATGAGTATCAACAGAATATATAGGTATTTTATCTCTTTTGATTGAATAATCCTGTACACTTGTAATTCCAGGTCTGAATATTGTAACTTTTACTATCGTACCGGCATTGCCACGCAATTTCTTTCTAACATCCTCATTATTAATTCCAATGATACTTTTCCCATCAATTTTTATTATTCTATCACCACTCATAATACCAAGAGCTTCACTAGGTCCTCCTGTAATTGAAGAAACTACGGTTAAAGTATCATTAACTACCTGGTACTCAATTCCAATGCCTTCAAAATCTCCACGGAAAGATTCTTCTACAGATTCGAGTTGATTAGCAGGGATATAGACCGAATGGGGATCAAGTTTAGAAAGCATACCATTTATGGCGGCTTCAACCAGTTTAGGAGCATCTACTTTCTCCATATAATATTTTTCAGTATAAGTTAATACATCACTGAATTTAGAAATACTATCACTAAGATGATCATTGGAGAAAGTTTTCTGAATCTGATATCCCAGAACAATTCCCAGTACAAGTATAACAATGGAATAGGGAAATTTAAATCTGCGAGGATTCATATAGACTCCGTTTATAATTTCGCTACTATGGTTAGAAATGATTGAACCTCTTTCTGATGAACAGAATTCTGCAAGGACTGGTTCAAGTAATTTATTCTAAGACCTAATTGAATTTCTTTGTATGGCTCATAATTTATTGATACACTGACAATCCTTTGATATTCTAAATCACCTTGGAGGAAATGGACTATATTGTTATCGAAAGAACGATGTCCAAGTGCTATATCTCCTCCAATATTAAGTTCTGAACCATCAGGATTAATAGGATTAGCTCCATGAATACCATAGATATAGCCTAATGATCCTGTGAGCCTATAAGTAAACCGATAACTGAACTCAGTAAAAAACAATTCACTATTGGGTATTGTAAATGTACCAAGAGGATATCCCAGATTTGTATAATTATTATACTGCAGACGATGAGTAAATACGTAAGGTTCTATCCTTTGATATTCTGCTTTAATATCTAGCGGAATATATTGGTACAAATTTGATGATATAAGTCCAAGATTCCATATAGTTTGGTTACCATACCAACCAGTAAATAATTTTCCAAAATCAATATCATCTAGTAGCAAGTATCCATATAATTTCAATCCACTTATCGATCTATTGGAGGCATCAAAGAACAGCATAGAATTATCCCTATCCTTACCAGAATGCTCAGCAGATTTATAGAAGTTAAATGGATTAACATACGCAAACTCAAGAGGTCTGTTTGCATATATAATAAATTCCCCTATGCCAAATTCAGTATACCTTGAAGCATTTATTCCTATACGATGATATCCTATATATTTTTCTCCCAATGTATTTACGCCCTGAGTTATACTATCTGACTGCATTCCCTCGTAACCGGCTATCTTAGCATGAAAGTAGGAAAAAGTGAGGATACCATAGCTAATATTCATGCCGATATAATCAAAGGGGGGTGAATTATCATCAATAAGTGCGCCCAGGTAACCATATCCAATTTTTAATCGATCACTTCCGATCTTAAACTTAATTAAATCAAAATCGGCAGTTAGATATCCAGCGGTTTCATCAAAGTAAGAGGAGCCAGGAGTTTCATTTAACTTAAAATTATACTGAAGATCATGCCGCAAGTAGGAGGTCTGTTTATCTCCTGACAATAAACCATTAGTACCACTGACATAAAAACCAAATTTATTTAATATAGTTCCCCTGATCTCGCCTCCAATAATCCCGAGCTTTGCAGATGTTGTTTTATTATTTATTCTATTGCTAAGGATAATTCCATCTGCTTCACCGGTAAGATTTATAAACAGAGAGCCTCTTCCGGAATCTGATTGAGTATAAAGATACTTTTCTTTTTGAGAGAAGGGATCATACCCATCCCTGCCGAAAAGAGACATAGAATTATTCAAAGTACCATAAAGATCATACTCAAATTCTGTTTTTAAGTCATTGAGAATAGATTTATCAACAGCATCAAGTTTATTCTGCAGCAGGTCTACTTCTTTAATGAATGATGCAACTTCATGTCTGGTCTTTGGCAGTTCGAATGAATTGTAACCAGTAATAATACCCAGAGCATCCATCCTGTCGAGAAAGGAATAGACAGTATGGTTAACGGGCACATATTCAGTCTGGGCAATCAAGACCGAACTAAACAATAAGACCATAAGATATTTTTTCATAGTTACCTTACCTGTTCCCATTCTTTTGAAATAGACCGATTTTTGAATAACACGGACAGACCATTTTTAGCCCATGACCAGGAAACACCTATATAGCCCAATTTCCTGTATCTTCTCGGAGATTCATATACTGATATTTTATCAGTGAATAAGATATCGCCATGTTTTTTTATTCTGCGAAAGAGATCAAAATCCTCACCTGCTGCCATTTCTTCATTATTGCCATTGACAGTTTGGAATGCGGATTTCCTAATTACCTGACACTCCCCTCTTCCCATTCCCACACCAAATTTATTTAACAACTTGAAATAAGTATTATACGCCCAATGAAACATGCGATCACTAAGAATTTCTTCTTCCGGGAAAACATTAACGACACATGTCATTGCCAGGTAATTACTATTATAAAACATTTTATCTATGAAACTGAAAAAGCCAATAGGAGAAGGCAAATGTATATCTCCATTCAGAAAAATTAGTATTTCACCCTGAGCCAATTTAGCACCCTCATTTCTACCCTGGGCGATATTTTGCTTGAAGTCCTTGTTAAAGAATTTAACACAATCAGCAAATTGGAGAGCAATATTAAGAGTGTTATCCTTACTGCCACCATCTGAAATAATAATTTCATAATCAAATTTTTCTTTAATACAATGCTCGTTCAACTGTCCCAATATGCCGGGCAACAATTTTTCTTCATTAAGAGCAGGTATAATAATGCTATACTTCAAATCATGATCCTGATGTCAAAATGTAATTAAGGAAACTGTTAATCTTTAACCTCAGTTTTCATTTGAGGAAAGAAGATAACGTCCCGTATAGACGACTGACCAGTGAAGAGCATAGTTAACCTATCGATGCCGATACCAATACCTGCGGTAGGGGGCATACCATACTCAAGAGCACGAATAAAATCCTCATCTATCTGATGAGCTTCCTCATCCCCTGATTCGATAAGGCGGGATTGCCCCATGAATCTTTGTTTCTGATCCAAAGGATCATTTAGTTCAGAGAAGGCATTACATAATTCCCGACCTGCGATATAGCCTTCGAATCTTTCCACCACTCCCTCTTTGGAACGATGTTTTTTAGCTAAAGGAGAAAGTATTAATGGATAGTCCATTATAAAGGTCGGCTGAATAAGTCCCGGTTCCACAGTAACTGAGAAGAGTTCATCAATTAGTTTGGCTCTGCCTGAAGCATTTTTAATATCAACTCCATGCTTCTTCGCTGCAGTTAAAATCTCATCATCAGAAGCAGAAATTACATCTATTCCGGTTTTTTCTTTTATGGCTTCAACCATAGAAACCCTTTGCCATGGTGGATTAAAGTTTATCTTATGCCCTTCTATTTCAAATTCAGGACTGCCGAAAACTTCATTACAAATACTAAAGATCATCTGCTCAACAAATTTCATCATCCATTCATAGTCTTTGTAGGGGACGTAGAGTTCCATCATAGTAAATTCAGGGTTATGGGTTCTATCCATGCCCTCATTTCTGAAATCTTTGGATATTTCATAAACACCATCAAATCCACCAACGATGAGTCTCTTTAGATATAACTCATCTGCAATCCGGAGATAGAGCTCTGTATCGAGAGTATTATGGTGAGTAACAAAGGGACGTGCGGCAGCACCACCATATAAGGGCTGAAGGACAGGAGTTTCAACTTCAAGATAGCCATGAGAATCAAGGAACTTACGCATAGAAGTAATAATTTTACTTCTTTTGATAAACGTATCCTTGATTTGGGGATTAACAATTAAATCGACATAGCGCTGGCGGTAGCGAAGTTCAATATCGGTGAACTGATCATGAATGACCTTATTACCCTGCTCATCAACAGTTTCTTTAGGAGTAGGAAGAGGGCGCATACATTTAGAGAGAAGCTGTAAATTCTTAACATGTACAGAAATCTCACCAGTCTTTGTCCTAAACACATAACCTTCCACACCAATGATATCGCCTATATCCATAAGCTTAAAGGCATCGTACATTTCATTTATGTCGTCTTTCCTAAGATATATCTGAATTCTTCCAAGATGATCCTGAAGGTGAGTAAATGAAGCTTTTCCCATTCTGCGGATAGCCATAATCCTGCCAGCGATCTTTACGTTATATTCTTCTCCGTCCTTAAAGTTCTCTTTTATTTTCTGAGAATCGGAATCAACATCAAAGGAGTAGGCAAAAGGTTCAATTCCTTTATTCTTTAACTCATCAAGCTCTTCAAATCTTCGTTTAATAAGTACATTTATATCATCCTGCTGTTGTTCCAATATGTCCTCCAATAATAAATAAAATACAATCTTAAATATAAGTAAGTAAAGGGATTTACTGAAAAGGAAGGTTGAGGTATTATCTCTGAATTATCATTTTTTTATCAGGACTATATTAATCGGTTTTCTTTTCCTCCATTATAGGTTTGAGGAGTCTGGTAACAAGAAATATGAGAGCTGAGATGATAATCTGGAGCATAGAATTGAAGCGGGCAAGGGAATATAGAGGGTCCCAGAAGAGAGGGTTAAACATTAGCTGCAGTCCCCTGCCAAATTCTAGTGCACTGATAAAGAGGAGAATATAATAAGCGATTTTAATTCTGTTCATATATCCAGAGATTATTAATTAGAATAAGATACACTATTATTACTGGATCATCTTAGAGAGCAAATCTTTTACGGCATCTTTATGAACCATAAAGTCCATAATCTTAAGTTTAACATAATCTTCATCGAAGAAATAGAATCCCTTAGCATTTCCATTACGTGAACCTGCGCCGGAATCTTTAATAAGGAACCATGTTCTGCCATTATGATTCTTATACCCTACTAAGTGGATACCATGATCATCCTGCGTGGTGTTATTATCAAAACGGAATTCACGCGCATCATCATTTATATATTCAGACGGGATATCGAATGTAGGAATGATTGCGGCATTATGCCATCCATCATGTCCTGCTTCGGAGACATCTCCACCAATGCACAAGGAGTAACCATTTTTAATTACTGATTTAATAGAGGACATAAATGCCTCCAGAGGTACATTGTAATAGGAGGAATCATGCCACCAGTTGTCAGTTACTTCATATTCAACCTGATGGTAATAAGGTTTTTCTTTAAGGGACATAATATCTATATAATCATCCGGGTTTAACTGCAGGTAGTTAGCAAGAAATTCCTTTGGAGTATAGTTTATTCTTAAATAGGGAAACTCACTTGGGGGTGTTCCCATGTAATGATCCAGTATAGATTTAACGGTTTTAACAGCAGCATCAAGATCCCAGGCGTTAGTTGTTTTAACATTCTGCAGGTAACTTTTTATTTCAGCAATCATTGCTTTATGATCGTGAAACTTCTGTCCATTTATAAGACCTGTGTAAGCTATTTCAGGGACAGCACCATATTCTTTCCAGATACGTGTAACTGCATTTGCTTCAGAGCCTTCGCTAACTTCAGAGTTCCCTCTTTCGTTGATAAATCTTTTAGTCTTTTCGAGATATTCACAATAGACAGTATACATTTCAGAAAGCTTGACTTTTTTATTATGCAAACGATATACTTCAGTTTCAAGGAATGATGTAGTAGAGAAGCTCCAGCATGTGCCAGTGCGTCCCTGAGATACAGGGGGATTATACCAGCATGATACAAACTCATCTACTGATTTAGGGATATCCAGCCCAGAAAAATCAACTAAATAGGTTTTCTTTAGTGTTTTAGAGGGGGTATAATCATTGAGTCCTTTGAGGATCTCTTCATAATAGCCATCTTTCGGATCAACAAATATTCCTGTGTTTGTATTCTGTTGAGCAAATAATAAATGAGAACAGAATGTTAGAATTAAGGCTATAGTTATTTGTGATATCTTCATGGTATCCCTGTTATACAATAATTGGTAAAATTGCTTCATGTAAATTAAAAATAAATATTATTAAAAGGTAAAGTATAATAATGTATTATATCAATTGTAGAAAATGAGGAGAATAAATATAAATTATCATTATAGATTTATTTAACCAAGAGCATTTTTTTGATTGAAGTAAATGATGAATGGTATATTCCCTCAGCATTTAGTTTATAATAATATATACCAGATGGAAGATTACCTGCATTGAAATTTACATTATGCTCCCCTGCCGATAAAGCAGTGTTTAGTAAGACGGATACTTCCTGACCCAGGGTGTTATATACTTTCAGACTTACCCATGAATTGTGAGCAAGAGTAATGTTTATTGTTGTATTGGGATTAAAGGGATTGGGATAGTTCTGAGATAGTTTGGAAGAAGGCGGTAATGATATGGGTTTAACATCTGTTATTTTTTCAACCAAGGCACGGATATTCCAGTTATATGTATAAAAGGATCCAAGAAAGGTTAAGGTATACCAGGCATTGCTGAAATAGATATACTGCCCATCCGGATCATTAGGCCCACTATCGTAACCCGCCCAAGCCTGCCATCCTGAGGGACCGGACACGGCTTCAAATCCTATCCATAGTTCGGAATGAGGGATTGTAACAGATTCGGTTAATGGTATTATATTCCAGGAATTAGAATCTACATGAACCGGAGAAGAGGAATATATTAAATCACCAGGGGCTGTAAGGTAACCGGGGGAATATATCTTAACTGATCCGGTATTTCCTACGGGTGCATTATGTATATAGATTTCGATAGCGGATAATACATGTCCCACATAGGGTGAGAGCATATCTTCGGTTAGCTTTGCAGCAATGATCAGGTCTTTTTTTGGAGAACCAACACTTCCTGAGTTTTCGCCATCATAATGAATTTCAATGAGGTCATCAGGGTGTTTCTGTGCATAGACACCTGATACTAAAAAGAGAACAAATGAAAAGAATAATATTTTCATATGCACCTTCTCCAGGTAAGTAAATAAATATATTTATGTTATGATTGAGCCAGCTACCAATTTATCCCACGCTTATATAAGCGGTTACTCAACAATAAATATTTTGCAGGATTATAGCAAGAGTTTATTGGATAAAAAATCAAAGATAAATAAAGATCATTAAAAGTAATCCCCTAAGTCTCATAATGTTACATATTTTTCATAAGTGTCGTATTTTTGATGTTTTGCAGATAATCTACTGAGCCGTATCTGAGTCGTTCATCTCTCGCTCAT
>JARLHD010000203.1 GCA_031292435.1 Ignavibacteriaceae bacterium | reverse complement strand
TTCCCTACATGTACCACACATGCAAGGTCACTAATCAGTGTCGTTTTCTTACAAACATGTAAGGGGGGGCGGGGGTATATAAGCAGGCGCCACCTACAGGTATGACAAGTGACAATCAACGATGACACTGGTACAGACACTAGTGCTGAGCACACCTTCATATTCGTCCTCGCCGACTACACCATTGAACTTAGCACAATTAATTACCCCAGTAGCCAAGTTTTCAGCCCGATTGGAGACCCACAGCCGACGCTAGGCCAAATTGTGTCGCCTGATGTGTTCATTCTCTGTCCTAACTTGTTTCCTTCCGTCCTCCCGCTGTATGTAACCTCCGCCTCTGAATTTTGGATATGTTTATGTGGTATGTTAGGGCATACTACGGTATCAATAGCGGTCCCCAATTCTGCACGGATCAAAAGTCGGTTTGGCTCCCTAGACGCCCTATCAATCAGTGAGGGGGTGTGATTGAAAACGTGGAAGAATACATCGCGCCCTTGCTTTGACCACACAGGCAGTCTGGTGGTATCAAAATACACATACAGTCAAAATCCCATCGCAAAAGGACATGAATTGCAGAAGCTGGTCGTGGGGTGTGGGGCTGATGTGATCATTTCGTCTTCAATTTGCATCCGTAGCGTGTGCGCGCTGTATAAAACCCCCACCGCTGAATTTTGGATATGTGTATGTGGTGTGTTAGGGCATCCTTCCCTGTCAATAGGAGTCCTCAATTGTATCAGTGTCGCGAGTTATTCTTTGTATGGAGACTCCAAATGTGCAACGAAAAATGTAAGAGGGTAAACTTCTTCAAATTTCTCAGCAATACGTACCTTTATGACAGATCCAACTTAACATTTGTATACTAAAGTGACTATGGGAAATCCAATACAAGTAACGGAATGGGTGCTTTACTCATCAGATTCAATGCAATGAGGGAATAAATATTTTATATAACCTTATTTAATTAATCTAAAGAAATATTTTCTTAATATATTATATATACATACGATGGGAAAAGATTGGTGGCACTGTAAAGGGAAATGTGATGATGTGTTCAACAAACAACATAATCAGGCGAAATGGTGTTATAATTGTGATAAGTGTTATTGTGAAGATTGTAAGGATGATGTGGAATGGTTTGAGGGGAATTTTTGCAGTCCAAATTGTGCAAATGACTTCAAAATAGCAAAAGTAAACGAGGCAAAGCAGAGAATAGAAAACACTGGCAAAATCAGAAAAGCAGAGCAAGAATTTGTTTCTGCACTTGAAAATTTCTATAACATCAAGAGGACAAACCAACCATCTGAATATAGCAAAAGTTTTGGTTCGTATATTATTGATGCTCTCAAAAAATCAAAATGTAAAGGAGATTTGTATTTTGATATAGTTAACAAGTATTATGGTGAATGTTATAGTTGTAACAGATGCGAGGGATGCAAAAATAAAAGGAAAAATTTACTTGACTCTATTGAATAATTATTTTATATAACCTTATTTAATTAATCTAAAGAAATATTTTCTTAATATATTATATAGTATGATAGAATTCAACGCCTTTTCAAAAGAACTAAGAAATATACCGACAAACACTGAGGAAATTCATGTCGAGTTCGGTGCATACAATGGTGATCCTGAACACCAAGAAATTCGTGATTTGATCTGTGAGCTTGGATACGCCGATTATTGTAACTGGAGATATTCTCCCGAAATGAATGAACCACGAGGGAAATGGAGACGTGAATGGAATGACCTTCCAGACAACATTACTGATTTTGAGACAGCCGTTGGAATGATATATCTAAATAATCTCCCACCATCTGTGAAGAAAGTATTTATTAAAACTTGTTGGTGCGAGGGTAGTTGTATGGAATCGGAAATTATAGCAATCAAGTGTGTATATAGTAAAATAAAAGATAAATTGAGGCTACCATTTGGATGTCAAATCTATATTAAGACATACAATGACGGCGATGAAGACAAATTGATTCAGTTGTAAATTATTATCTCTCACCTTATATATGACCCCCACACCAACACGACAAGCCCTCAGTTTAATTTTTAACAAGAAAGTCCTCACAAAAGTCGCCGTGTTTGCGGTTGTTTACTACTGCCCCGCACTTGGAATTATTAAATATTTTATATAACCTTAATTAATATAAAGAAATATTATCTTAATGCTATATATACATACGATGGGAAATTCAAGTGATTGGTATTTATGTAAATACTGTAACGATGTTCGTTATCATACTGGTTTTGTCCAGTGTAAAAAATGCGGTGAGAGTCCAGTTTGTGACGATTGTATTGATGACTATGGACATAAATACACGACAAATTCGGACGATTATTGTAGATTAAATTGCTGTGGTCACTGCTGTAAAAACAAAAAACATCAAACACGAGAAAGCTATATTGACAAAGTAAAACGAGAAGCAGTTGAAGAATACATTCATCAACGGGAAAATATGGGAAGGAGCTAAATTTATTTAAAGTTATTGTTTGTATTCATTATATAATGGAATATAAATACACAGTTGAATTTCTCAATGAACACGGAGATCCCACAAGTGAAAAGCAATATAAAAATATCACAGCAATACAACACGATTTACATCTGTCTTACGAGTCCGTCAAGCTGATTAATGCGCACTCGGAGGGAGTACCAATACAAAGAATTCAAGACTCTAAGAACAGATTGCACTCACTATCCAAACAATACAGAATTCTTTCCATACATCACACGATAGAAACATTACTACAGGATTTAATCGAAAAAAATAAAAATATATAGTTTAATTAAAAAGGTTTAAAAATAATTTTATAATACTAATATATAATATGGACTCCACAGAATTACAAGATTTATCAGAATTATTATCTAACGAAATTATAGATATAGAAATGCCAACATTTGATGATTTAAGCACAAGCCAGTTAAAACAAGTGATAAAAAATTACAGGCTTCATTTATTACATGACATAACTGGATATACAAAGCAACACAGACAAGAATTATTACAAATTTGTGAAAAGATGTTTCACATTGACAAAGACGGTATTAGATTAAAGGTTAATGAGCCGATCAAATTCGAGATACCAAAAGGTAGAAAGAAAGCACTTGTACAACAAACGAAAGTAAAGGACAACATTCACCGAGATTTTGAACTAAATGAGGAGCTACAGCAAAATGCCCATCTGTACTCACTTGTTCATTCATTAGACGCGAATATTGAATGGAGAACAGAAGAAGAGCAAAGAAAGTATGTGAAAGAATTTAATAAAAAACATGGATTACATATCGACTTTGATAATCTACATAAATCTATTAAACAATATGAAGTAGCATCGAAAAAAGAAGAAAAACGGATAGAACAAGAAATCAGAAATTTACCAATATAAATATTTTTGAAATAATAATAAATATATAGTTTAATTAAAAAGGTTTAAAAAATAATTATTATATATATAATATATATATAACAATATTAATTTATGAATACTAAAAAATCGACAAGAAAAAACAACATCAAAATTATTGAGAATGATTACACTGAAGACCAGCTGGATAAGATGATGGACGAGCTTAACAGAAGGACAATCCCAGTTGTTGCCAAATTAACACAAGTTATAAAGAAAGTAAAGAAAATCATTCAAAAAGAACTGACACCAGAAGAACTAAATGAACTGGAAGCAGAATTTGCAAATGTTGGCAAACCACCAGTGAAAAAACAAGAAAAAACAGTTTATATGAATGTGGACATTTATGTCGAGGAGGCATTTTACGAAGAACATAATAAAGTCAAAAAACACAAGAACAACTACAAAACAGAGAAGAGCGACCATGGGACACGATTTACGTATATGACATATTATGACAATGTGCCTGTGTCTGAGAAAGTGAGCCAATATTGGCAAATGGGGCAATTTTACAGCAAATATGATAAAGACGGAATCGCTGATATGATGACTATGCAGAAATTAATTGAAGATTCGAGCAATGATAATAAAGACGCCTTGGCTCAGTATTTACAATCGTATCAAATTGATGGTTTTAAAATTACGTCAATGATTGTCGTAGATAATCCCAATAAAAAAGTAAATGTTTTGGGAGATAAATTGATGAACGACGACACAGGGAAAATGATAAATTCAAAATACACACAATACAAATTAAATTTACAGGCCGAGAAATTCAGCGATTTATTGGAACTAAACTACAACAAATATATTCAATTAAATTATCGTCCGATGTCCTGTATGTTAACCTGTATTATTAATGCGTTTTACGATCGCTTTAATCGTATTAAATCAGACGGTAAACGAGCAAACAAAGAGCTAACATATGCGTATTTATGCGAAATATTGGAAATCGAAGACAAGCCTACCCACAACGCCGTGGATATATTGACGTGTGTAGATAAATTCTTTAAACGTTTTAATTTCGCGTCGTTGTATGTGTATTCGCCGTTTATGGAATTAATATATGAACATAAAGCATCAACAAAAAGTGATGTGTGTTCTCTTCGGGTAATGATTAAGGATAAACACGTGTATCAATTAAATAACAATCTCAAAAGTTTAGAACAAAAAATTAATTATGATGACGATGAACGAACAGATTTGAAGCCAAGTGATAAATACAGAGTTTTAACCAAGCCACAGGAGGATATTATGTGTGAAAGCAAACAACAAATTTTCAGGGTTATTCAAGAATGTAAAGAAACGAAAGAAGTGCGAAATGTTAAAATTGTGACTTGTTTTGAATTGTCAGAACTCAATACAGATTTGAAGGCTGAAAATCCCGTATTAATAACAAAATCCCGCAAGAATTATAAAATACAAATAAAAGCCAAGGACGGAAAATACAAAATTGACATAATCAAAGGTCTACCCAGAACAATTGAAATATTTGCTACATCAGTTGATGAAGTTATGTCTAGTGTTGTCAATAATCTAAAAGTAAAGAATGTGGAATATATTAAAATTATCACAAATGCGGATATGAATAGTGTATTGATTGAATTAATGAAAAACAAATATACACCCAAGATGTATTTTAATGCGTTTCTGTTTAAAATTAGTTTCATTATCGACATGATTATGATCAGTATTGAAACATGTGATGATAACCCAATTTATGGCAGACGTATTAGTTTTGACAGCCTTGAGGAATACAAACAATTTACAAATGCATACGAGGCAATTTACAGACAAATGATTAAAAAAGAATATGTTAGTGACTATCACGAATCCGTTCAGCTCATAAATAACACATACCCCATTCGTCCACTGTTAGGACATTTTGAGGGTGCAAGTTTAAGCAAATTGTATGATACTACCGATGAAAATAAAGCATATACTGAATGTGTGATGAATATTAAACAAATCCCAGTATTTCATTACTTTGATGTTTACAAAAAATACGAAAATCAGCCAATCGAAGACGAATCGTACTACATGATTGAAGTTTTAGAAAATACAGAAAAAGCGATGATATTATTTGATGGCAAGTTTTCAAGGACAAAAGGATTCATTTTAAAGAATACAGACGTCAAACATCGTGTTTTATCGTATATGAACCCTCTAAAAATTGAAGACGTAAATTTTCAAGCGCCAATTGATGAATTATATGCAAAACAAATACCAACAGATTTTAAGAAAATGATAGTTAATAAGATTACAGGAATGATGGAGTTAAAATACAATAAAAACCATTTGTCCAAATACTTTGAGGATGTGAATGAGGCAGAAGTATACAGGATTAAATACGAGGGTAAAATAATGCCATTAATCACACGTACAGTCTATGAGGTCATGCAAGAAGATGAATTTGACGGTGGAATGGTTGCAGGAGTGGAAACGTATGACAAATTACACGGATATTTAGTAAATGTCAGCTCAGAACAAGAATTATGTCAAGGATTAGCCCCAATTAAAGATAACATATATTTAATGCAAAGATTGAAAATGTTTAAATTGTATGAAAAAATGAAAGCGAATAAAATTGAAGTGTATGGATTCAAAACTGACTGCATTTACAATAATGCTGGAGAAAGAAAATTGCAAAGCACAGGTATTCCACTGAACAAAGAAATTGGTGGATTCAAGGTTGAACACGATAAATATTTGCCATCCCGTAAATTAGAAATTACAGAAAATGAATTGATTGATTTCCCTGATTTTACAGTAGGAAACGTGAAAGAATTCGAAGACGAAAAGGACACACAAACAATCAATAAATATTTATCAGACAAAAAAGCAGTACTGGTCAAAGGTTTATACCCGGGTGTTGGTAAATCGACATTATGCAAAAACTTCGATAAGAATTCACTCTTTATTTTACCATACAATAAATTATGTCAAGAGTTAAAGAAAGACGGATTCAATGCAATCACATTCAGTAAAGCATTCGGATTATATGCAAATGATTTAGAAGTAGGTATTAAACAGTTTGATTTATCACAATATTCCACAATTGTTTTTGATGAAGCGTTTTTATACACGCCCGACAGATTAAAACGTATGTCGAAATTAATCAAAGCCAATCCAGAAAAGAAATTCTTTGCTACTGGCGATACCAACCAAAGAAACCCCATTGGATTTGATAATTCTGAATATTTGGAACACTGTATGAATATCTTATTTCCAAATCAAATATTATTGAAGGACATTAAACGTCTTGTAAATGAAGCAGACAAACAAAAATGGAAACAACTGAAAAAAGATATATTTGAATCGAAAATGTCGATCGAGGATATTTGCAAGAAACACGGCATTAAAATTGTAAGAAGTATGGGCGATGTGACCACACAAAAGAATGTATGTTATTTCAATTTCAGATGTGGTTCTGTGAATAACTGGATTCACAATACGATACTTAAGAATAAAGCCCAATATCTAGAAGGAATGGAGATTATATGCAGAAAATATGAGAAAACATCCGAATTCGTAATTCATACAAACTATACTTACAGAATTAAGAAAATTAAAGGCAGTTTATTTACCATTGTGGATGAAGTTGATAACATTGAATACAAACTTGATATTAAAATCATTCAAGATAATTTTAAGCTCCCATATGCACTCACATGTGATTCAGTCCAAGGTTTGAGTTTTGGCGAAGATGAGAAAGTTACAATCTTTGATTCCAATGTGCCATACACTGACCGCAAATATTTTTACACCGCAATTACCAGAGCAAGAAAATTAGATAATATTCAAGTGTTTATTCATTCAGATGCTGAAGTTGAGCGATTGTCCGATTCTAAAATAAAACAGTATTTCCGATTTAAATGTGAGGGATACAAATTACAAGATAAAAAGGCAGGTCGAGCCATTACAGACGATGATTTTGTAAATGAAAATTGGATCCATGACCAGTTAAATAAATGCGAATACAAATGTGTTCATTGTGCAAAACATTTTGAAATTAATATGGATGACGAGGGATATGTTCACAGTGATGTTACCGTCGACAGAATTGATAATAAAAAGGCCCACTTTAAATCCAATTGTGTTATGTCGTGTTTACTGTGTAACGTTAGTAAGAAATAATTAAATTAATATAAGAAATATTTTATTAATCTATTATATATGAATTTTAATAAAAATACAAAATATTTGTTTGTAGATGAATGTTGGATTAATGAGTTAAACAATCTTCATCAAAATGTAGAGTATTTATATATTGTAAAACTAAAGTTTAAATCTATGAACGAGCTCAAATCAACTAATTTTCCAACAAGTCTAAAGAAACTGTATGTGTGTGATTTGTTACTTGAATGCAAAATGTACGGTTATATTATGTTTGTTGATTATATGGGACATAATATGTTAAAAGTCCCATTTGGCTGTGAAATTGAACATATGATAGGTGATGATAAACACGGATACAGGGAAACAAGATATTTAATAAAAGAAGAACAAACCTATATAAATACGCCCGATGAAAGTGTTGCTTTGGTCTTTAAAAATAGTGGCAATACACACTTTCCTTACTACATTCATACGCCAACAGTGTATTCACTACAAAAATAATTTATTTATGTATTATAATATATATGAACAAAGAACTTTCCGATTTATTTTACGATCCAAAAGCTGGGTTAGTTAGCACCTTGAAATTATATCAAAAAGCCAAAGACAAAAAAATACCTGTGTCCTACTCAGATGTAAAGAATTTCTACGAAAAACAAGCCGTCAATCAAGTGATGCGTCCTGTGCGAAAAAGTAAGAAATTCGGTTCTGTGGTTGCGAATTTCCCACGCCAAATATACCAAATGGACATTATTGTGTATTCCCGATACAAGTATCATAACTATCAATATATGTTGTGTGTGATTGACATTCATTCACGTTATGCAGATGTTAGAGCAATGACAAACAGAGAAATGCCGACTATTATAAAGAATTTCGAGAGCATTATGGAACACATGGGATATCCCGAAAGAATACAATGTGACAATGAATTTAATAAGCACGAATTTAATGAACTGCTTGAAAAACACAATGTTCAGGCCAGATTTTCACAACCCGACGACCCTAACAAAAACGCAATTGTTGAAAGGTTTAACGGCACATTGGCAAATTATCTACAGAAAGTAAGATTAACTACGAAAAAATACGATTGGTATAATTATTTGAAGGATGTTGTATACAATTATAATCACACTGTTCATTCCACAATAAAAGCAACGCCCGAGAGTGTTTGGGATGGGACGGCAAAAAACAAACAAAAAGTATCCATTGTAGACAATACATTTAAAGTTGGAGATAAAGTGCGAATTGTCCGTAAACGAAAGGTGTTCGACAAAGGCGACGAAATAAAATATTCAAAGGATATATACATGGTTGAAGAAGTAAAGGGAAATAATATGAAAGTAAACGGTATTGAAAGAACGTATAAGCCGTATGAATTAAAAAACATTGGAGACATTGTGGAGCATGCTGTCGAAGAACCGGAAAAACAAACTGAACAAAATCAAATAGACCAAATGATGAAGAGAATGGACATTGATTTTGGCAATATTCTTACCACAAAACGGGAGAGAAAACAGCCCGATAGATATGGTAAAATTAAAATAATAGATTAATATATATATAAATGGATTCCGAAAACTTGAATTACGATTTTGACATTTCTGATGAATGGTTCACAGAAGAAAAGAACTACGAATTAGGCTACTATAGACAAGGGAAAACGAAGTATTACGTCAAAGATTTGGAAGACTATACGGAAAAGCTTGGTGACGCTTGGGACGCAGATGAAGAACACGACTTAGACAAGGGTTATATGTTTATTTGGGATTTGATATTTCGACATAATAAAATAATAGAGATTCTAATAGATATGAGAATGAACTCTCTTCGTCCCAATGAACAAATTACAGATACACAAAATGAGGCTGAATATAAACATAAGCATTTAGCGGAGACACAGATGAAAAAGTCATTAAAGAGATTATTCCTTAAATATAATTATATTAATTAAAAAGGTTTAAAAATAAATATATAGTGTATATTATATATGAACAAAACAATAACAGCAAAATGGCTGAATCCAATGGATGGAGATAATTCGAAACTCGGAACACTACAGGAACAAATCGACGAACTTCGTGAATTTAATCAAGAACTCATACAGTTCATAAAATGTTTTCATCACGCAACGAATATGAGCTGGGATGGTGATAAACAATTTGATTACTCAAAAATACTAAAGCATGAAAAAACCTCCTTCACAAAATATAAGGATATATAATTATATTAATTAAAAAGGTTTAAATATTATTTTATATTATTAATATATAATAGTATAAATGGAAATTCAAGAAATTAAAGTCAAGAAAACTGCCGACATGAAGAAATACCGAGATGAATACAACAAAGCACACAAGGAGACCATACAGCAAAAACAGAAGGACTACTATGTAAAAAATAAAGCCAAATGGGACACTGTGTATATTCCAAAAATGTCCACTCATATTCGTTGTGACGTTTGTGACTGTGAGGTAATTAAAAAAAACGTGGCTGTTCATCGCAGAAGTGCAAAACACGTGAGAAATGAAACAAATACTGGGCAGAAAATACTAGATGTATTACTCACAGGGAAATATATTACAGTTGAAACAGATGATAAAGCACGTATTGAAGAATTGGAGAAAGAGCTGAAAGAGTTGAAAGAAAAATACACGAATAATATTTAATATTATCAGCACATTGTGATCAAAATAAATTGGGGGTAGCTGTTTATTTATGCTGAGACAACGCTGTTATTTATTTATTATATATTTTGTTGTCAATATATACATACAAAATTATTTTTAGATTGTTTTAATAACATCATACTTAGTATTATGTTATTTGGGTGGAAAGTTTCGCGTAGTCAAGTGGAAATCTCTATATTGTTGGGGGAATCGTCACTCCCGTCGAGAAATTATATTTTCGTAGAACAATCACTACTACTAATAACCACAGAACTACACTACACTTTCCAATATATAAACAGAAAATAATTATTCTATATTATTTATTTTCTCCATATAAGTATATATATGAAATTGAAACTATCTAAAAAAGCTGGTTCAAAAAAGCATTCACACAAAGGACCGTATCATGGTAAATTATCGAAAACATTATTGAAACAATTCTTTGTAAAATCTGGTGTTCATCCTAAAATTATTAAACATTTGCATGCCTCAGGCTGGTTTGATTCCATCCTAAAAGGTATTAAAATTATTGCACCACAAATAATTAAACACGCACCGCAAATAATTAAAACTGCCACAACTGCATACGACGGTTACAAACAAAATGGATTACAAGGTGCTGTGACTGGTGCTATTGGTTCATTAGGAGGTGGAAAAAAGACAACAAAACGTGTTATGTCTATGTCGCCCGCCCGCAAAGCCCACATTGCTAAGATGAAGCAAAGAGGTGCATTAATTAGCGCATACATGAAAAAACACGGCTGTAAATTAGGTGAGGCTTCAAAGGCCATTTCTGGTAAAAAAGCTGGATCAAAAAAACACAGTAAGGTAGCATCTAAAAAGTCAAGTAAGAGACATTCAAAGAAACACTCGAAGAAACATTCAAAACGTCATTAATTTTATAAATAAATATAATATCTTTATATTATATATATGCAAACATTACGTGAACAACAAAGGCAGAAGGATAGAATTTTGCAACAACAGAGATATGAAGACGCCAAAAGACGAGCATTACAAGAATACAATCCCGATGAACGAGAACACAAAATGAGAGTAGAACATGATAATCTTGTCAATATGATCCCAAGAGATGTTAGGGGCGATAGTTTTGTCAAAGATTTAGTAAAAAGGCGTCTTGCGAGTTTTGCGGAAAAGGAAAACAATAGACACAATGATTTCAATACACAATTAAAGCTGGACCAGCGAAACAAGGAGCAGGGAGAAGAAATATTTGATGAAATTGAAATTCTTTTGGGAACCGTGTATGATAAATTGAAGTCAGGTGTCAATACAAATTTGTTCGAGGATTTGGCGAAATTAAAGAGAATAGTGTATGCAAAACTGTATTTCTTGAATGACAAACAGTTGATAAAACTTTTCAATGATTTTATGAAATCAACAACGTATTCTCCTGCATCCGGCTATGCACGTGACGTTTTAACAGAATTACAAAGCCTGCTTATAAAATATGAAGAAAAGTCCAAACACAAAACTCCAAGCCAAAGAAAACATATATTGGAGGAATTGAAACACTCAAATCTTAAAAACAAGTTTATCGAAAAGACTCGGACGTTAGCGACTCTGCCTCGAGGAAGGACTGTGGACTCTAGGCCTCGTGCTGCACATGCTGTAGGAACAAGTTTGGATAGGACGGTTCATTTTGTTTCCCCTGAGTCTAAGGCTAAAACGGTTGCAGAGTTGAGAAAAGCGTTTGAAACAGCAACAAAAACAGTAGAACCGAGTACAGATGCATTTAAGACTGCAAAGCCATTACCACATGAAACTGGTGTGGTGAAAGCCAAAAAAGGAGAGGTTGTAGGTGAAGCCCCTCCAGCCCGTAGAACTCTTGATTTTGAGTCTGATGTGTTACATAGACCAAGACAACCTTCTCGCAGATCGTCCATGAGTCCAACACTAAGAGTTAAAGAGTCTCCCGCAGTAGCTCCTCCTCCTGCAAAAAAAACAAGAGAAGCCACAAGTCCACCTCTGCCTTCACATACAGTCACAGTACTAGCTGCTCCTGCTCCTGCAGAGCCATATGCCACAGCTATTGCACACACACCTCCCAAACCCCCTGCCGAGCCAATTGCTCCTCCAGAAACGCCTATGGGACCAAAAGCTGCAACTCCAAAGAAACCACTATCATTTAAAGATGCAATTTTAAGTCCTGCAAAAGACCCACCAGCACCTGTCGCAGTGGAAGATGTACAAACCATGGCCAATTACAAAGGAAAATCCTATGCCATCCCATCTTCATTAAATTCAAAATGGAGCGGAGCTACACTGAAAAAATGGTATGGACACATTCCGATTACTGAAAGCGACACGTCAACAAAGCACCTTTCATTTTATACCGATGTTCCTTTAGCAAAAGCACGAATTCGAGAATTATTTTATCCAGATCAATCATCTTAATAATAATTTTTTCACAAGTATATATATATGAGCAATTTATTACAAAAAAAGAATCCAAAATATGATTATTCTAGTGACGTTTTGGATATAGTTCACGCAATGGCTGTTGACAAAAACAAAATTAATATAGTGGGGTCTATGTCACATAAATCCACACTGTATCCCAATGATTATGACTGCTTCGAAAAAATTACTGTGAATACAAACATTGTGCAAAAATTGAAACACATTATACAGACACTTCTGAAAATGAAAAACACATATGTTTGTGATATTAAATTTGGAGAACACGACGGCGATGCAATACGTTGGGAACCAAGTGATATATTAAAAGGACAAAAGCAAATCAACGTAAATACTACAGTTAAACTACTTGATGCAGTCAAACAAAACAAAATGAATAAGATTGATGTCATTTCACTTGTGAACAATAGTATATTTAAGGATTTTTCGTGTGTGTATATGACAAATAATATTAATAATTTCGACGCGTCTATAGCAAGAGATATTGCAGAGAATTACCATGAAAACAATTATTTCAAGACTTGTAAGCGATTATTTTCATATTACAAAAGCACAGACAAACACATAGCAATGAAACTACAGGATTTATTTAATTCCAATATTGGTCTGTTGTATAATGTGTATTCTGATACTGGGACAATTTTGTATTTGATGGATAATTTTCACAATGTTCCGTTTGAGAGAGTGGAGAATGAAATTGATAACTTTAAAAATCGTATGTCTCACGTGTATAAAATCAATAAGTTTTTGCAAA
Organism: Ignavibacteriaceae bacterium; assembly: GCA_031292435.1. Classification (GTDB taxonomy): domain Bacteria; phylum Bacteroidota; class Ignavibacteria; order Ignavibacteriales; family Ignavibacteriaceae; genus Fen-1301. The sequence continues at coordinate 2,463 of JARLHD010000203.1, read as the reverse complement.
AACAACCAAAAATCAACGCAATTATTAATAACGCCGAAAAGAAAGGTCACACAGTTGCAAGTTTAACACAGTTACAAAACATACTTAATGAAATCATACAAAAAGAAACACATAAATTTATGCAAAATAACGGAATAATAGCGATTTTACGCAAAATATTATAAGTTTTCGCATTTTTGGTAAAAATATTATATAAATGTATATTATATAATGTCTTACAGTTTATCTTTATCGAAAGGAAAGGGCGAAAGCAAATGTATTGCTAAAATTGAAGGAGGTAAAAACAACGGAAAGCTTGTTTACGTGGTAAAAAACGAAGATGCACCAAGTCTTAAGAAATCCTTGGATGTTGATGATTTACAGGATAAAATGATACAACTAAAAGTAAAGGCAAGAGACAGAGTACGATATCTTGCAGAAATTGAAGAATTATTGGAAGATAATGTTCAGATAGAAGATTTACCATCAAATGATAAAATACTGTATGAACTTTACAAACAGTGCTTTAAGCAGAAACAGAATTTAAATTCGTTCAAGTTGGGCTATGGGGAAAAGTTTATGATTTGTCCACCTGAAGATCCTGTGAAAACACTGCGGGTTTATATTGCAGGAATGACTGAATCAGGAAAATCTTACATTGTGAAAGATATTGTGAATTGTTATCATGCATTGTTTCCGAAACGAAAATTATACGTCATTTCAAAACTGAAGAAAGACGATACCCTTGACAGTGCAAATGCAAAGCTTGTGCGAATAGACCCAAACTCATTTTTAACTGATGCGCCAAAACTGGAAGAGTTTACAAACAAAGAGGGGTCAGTGATAATATTTGATGATTTTGATTCATTTGAGCCTAAATTGCTAAAAATAATTACGACATTTATCAATGACTGCTGTCAGATGGGAAGACACGAAAAAATAAGCACAATTATTGCAACTCATCACATAACAAATTACTCAAAGTCGGCTGTGATGTTGTCAGAATGTAATTTGTATGTGCTGTTTCCACAGGCTACAGTAAAAAGAAAACTACAATATATACTGGAAAATTATGGAGGTATTGAAGACAGCTGGGTGAAAAAAATGAAAAAGATGGGAAGATGGGTATGTGTATGTCGAACTGTGCCACAGTATATCGTGTCAGAAAATGAGGTCGCTCTAATTACTAGCACAGATTCTGACTCTGAATAAATATATTAATGTTTTTTATTATCTGTTATAAATTTATATAAATCTATTATGAGTGTTCAAGATTACACAGATTCTAACGGAGTATTTCAAATGCAACATGTTGCATCTTCAACAATGAATGTAAATGGAGTAATGCACTCTAATTCAGCAGGGACGTATACAATCACTGATACGGTAACGGGACAAAATCTTTTAGCATTTGATGACGCAAACAACTTACAAACATCGTCCACTTTGTCACGCAGTATTTTAGGAACAGTAAATCAGCTAAATGCATCTCAATTGGCATTAATTCAGTCAGTTTCAAGTGATGTCCAAACATTGCAAGGCACAGTCTCGACATTACAAAACGCCATTGGAAATGAATCGGGAAGTCAAAATTTAGCATCTGTTTTATCAATTGGAGCAGATGCTGGAAATAATAATATTATTGGTGTGAATAATTTACGTGCAAATAGTTTAACTGTTGGAGGGATAAATATGACAGTGAATGGGAACAATGTTGTCGTCTCTAACTTACAAACAACAGAAATTCAATGTTCAGATATTTGGCTAGGGAATCAAAATCTTAATACAAGAATAACAGCCATTGAGAATTATTTGGGTAATTTGAAGAATTTCTTCACTGTGTTATCTCAAGCTTGTGAAATAAAGGACAATAATGGTAATAATTACGATTTTTCCAATTTGACACAATAAATATATAATCAATAAAAATTATTTTCTCACGCAATACTATATATGGTTCAAACAACTTACAACTGTAAATGGGTAAATGATGAAAATATCTCCGGTCTCTCATCTGTTTATCAAACTCAATCTGGACTCGATTCTGCTGTTTCTGGTCTTGCCTATCAAAAACTTGCTGATGTAAATAATTCTATCAGTGCTTTATCATCTGTTTATCAACGCCAAGATGGGCTAGATGCATCTGTTGGTGATGCAGGCTTTGTAAAAACTGCTGATATTACCAGTGCAATTACTGCCCTCAATTTATCTTCTACTTATCAATCGCAATCTGGACTGAATACAGCTGTTACATCTGTTATTACTGGTCTCAGTCTCCAGACTCAGGCAGGTCTTGATGGTGCAGTTAACAGTCTTGGATACGTGAAAACCTCGGGTGCTGATGCCACTAAAGCTGGTAATGTTTACTCTGCTCTTGCTTCCTTCTTCACAATGTTGAATTCTGCTTCGGAAATTAAAGATGGTTCAGGTAATCCATACGATTTCACCTCTTTACTTGCCACTCTTAATGCCTAAACATTTTAT
>JARLHD010000202.1 GCA_031292435.1 Ignavibacteriaceae bacterium | reverse complement strand
TTGAAACTTTGTTAAGAATATTTAACCAGTCTCTTTTAATAAATCCTTTCCTCACAGACATGGGACCGTCATATTTAACTTCCCTGCTCCTTGAAAATAATGTGGTCACAATCTTTATTCCCAGCCAGGCAAATATTGATCTGCGGAGATCATTAATTATTATCCCTTTCTTACTTATTCCTAATAGTGATTTGATGATCACTATTAAATCCTCTTCATTAAAATGATGCAAAAACAATGAAGTATGTATAATATCAAATGAAGTATCAATTGGTAAATGTAAAACATCACCGCATATAACTTTTATATCTGTGGAATGATTCTTTAGGTAATGGCAGGCCCGTTGATTTTTATCCAGGCAAAATATATTAAGTCCTTTTATTCTCTTCTTAATGTTTATCAAAATGTCGGCACTCCCTGACCCCGCATCAAGAATTGTTAAGGCCTCCGGAGACTTATTTAATTTACCAATTCCTTCATAGGATATTGCATTGCCACCTAAAAGTGAGTTGATAATTTTTAATTCCTTAAGAGCACTGTCAACTCTCTTATCCTTAATTGAAAAATCATCTAATATTTCAGGTTCATAACTCCTTTTAAGAAACATCAGGTTCCTTTAAGTATTGCAACTTCCATCGTTAATCCGGGACCAAATGCAACTGCACAGCAGTACTCCCCTTTTGCTATATTATTATTATTCATTATTTCTTTCAGCACGAAAAGGATCGATGCTGACGACATATTTCCATAATTCTTTAAAACTATCCTTGATGGAACCATTGATTCATCAGATAATTCCAAACCTTTCTGCATAGAATCCAGGATAGCTCTGCCTCCAGGATGAAGTGCCCAGTACTTAATTTCTTCTTTGCTTATTCCAAAACGTTGTAATAATAATTTCAGTTGGGGCATCGCCTGCTCATATATTATTTTAGGAAGCTCCTGCGATAATATCATTTCAAAACCAAAATTTCCGATCTCCCATCCCATGAATTCTGACGAACCATTAAATAAAAATGAGGCAGTATCAATTAATTGAAGTCTGGATTTATCTATATCATTTGAAAACAGAGCTGCAGCTGCACCATCAGCAAATATAAGATTTGCAAGAATGTTGTCTTTAGTCGGTTCTGTCTGAAAATGGATACTGCAAATTTCTGTAGATACCAGTAGTATATTTTTGTCTTTGCCTAATGTTTTAAGTGCTTCCAGTGATGAGTTAAATCCAATTAAGGCAGCAGCACAACCCATAAAACCAATATGCGTTCTTTTCACATCTGCTGGAATATTAAATTTATTTATGAGGTAATAATCAAATCCTGGTGCAAAAAATCCTGTACATGAAATGGTTATTAACCTCGCTATTGTCGAGGGATCAATATTATTTGTATTCAGTAGTTTTTCAACAGCTTCACCTGTAAGAAGCTTCGACCATGACTCATACTCCTTCATTCTTTTTTTTGTGTCCGGTTTCAGATAACCATCTTTATCCGTAAAGAATTTAGTATCTGCACTTTCCTCCCCGTCAGAAATCACAAAATATCGGCAGTCTATTCCTGAATTATTCGAAACTGCATCGATCATCCTCCCTATCGCAGGACGTCCGCCCATCCTTATCTTTAATTCATCTGCTACTTTTTTTTGCGGTACTTTAAAAGGTGGAGAAGCTGTCGCTATATCTAATAACATTTAGTTCCCTGTAAACTGTTATCCGGGTTCAATATCTATTTATTATATAAATCAATATTTAATATACTATTTATTCAAAAAAATAGTAATCTGGTTTGATATAAAGGGACACGCCACTCTAAAGTGGGTGAATATTTGGAGAGTTTTAGAAGATTCTCTTAATCAAATAATATAAATTTTAATATTCTGTGAACTAAAATGCAATTGTCGTAATTACATGCCTGATCTTAAGAATTTTGGTTCTTCCAGGGTAAGCATTATCGAAATACGATGAGTGTCATCAAGATTGTCAACAGATGATCCGCTGAATCTGGCAAATGAATAATCAATATTAAGTTTCGGTAACTTAACTCCGGCACCTATTGTAAATTGTTTAACATCATTATAACCGGCACGGACAGCAAATATATTTTTGAAATTGTATTCAAACCCGAAATGACCATCAAAACTTACAGGTCCAATATGAAACTCAGAGGCAAATTGCCTGTTTTCAAATCTTATATCTAAGTCCAGGGCGGGAGTAATTATTCCGCCAAGAAAATTAACTTCATATGCCCCGCCCACCTTTACTGTAGGTGAAATTAATTCATTTCTACCGGTACTCCATGCTACCATAGTCGTCGTAATATCCTGAAGATTTAACCCCAATGACAGTTTATCCATCGGACAATATATAGCACCTGCATCAAACCCTACTCCCCATGCTGAATATTCAGCAATATTGCGTCTTATTATTTTTATATTTGCACCGTAGAAGAAATTCTCTGACTGCTTTTTAGCAAATGTTAAATAGAACGCCCAATCCTGATCACTGAATTCAGTAATTTTGCTATAGTCAAGTCTGTTAACATCATCTAAAGAACCACTACCGGTTATATCCATAAGCGCATTTCTTGTATCGGGTATTCCATCTACTGCTAAACGCATTATGCTCAATCCAAAACTCATATCATTATCAAATGGAATTGCTACCCCGGCATAATCATAATTCTCAAGATTCCCGAACCTGGCATCATGCATAAGTGAAATTTCAGGATAGTTTATCCGGGCTAAGCCGGCAGGATTGTAATAACCTGCGGTAACATCATTCGCTACTGCTACATAAGCACCCCCCATTCCAAGAGGTCTTCCGCCTACGCCAATTGCCAAAAATTCACCGGCATATTTACTGATAACTGTTTGTGCATTTACCTGTAAAAAAGTGAAAAAAAGTACTAAGATAATCGCTGAAAGTAGATTTTTAGGCATGTAAAACTCGCTTATGCTTTTTATGTATAAAAACTCTGGAAAAAATTGGCAATTTGGTTCTCAATGTCAAGGCTAATATTTCCCAAATCATTTAAAAGTAATCAGAGATTCATCGTAATCTTCAACTTTTTTATATCCCAAAAGATTCAATATTGTTGCAGCAATATTTGATAAACCCGGATTTTTAATGTCTGCCATCTTGTACTCGCCTTTATATTGAGGATCATATATTGCAAATGGAACCGGATTTAATGTATGGGAAGTCTTTGGGATTTTCTTTCCTTTATCCATCGTCCACATTTCATCTGCATTACCATGATCAGCGGTAATTAAGGCTATCCCATTCATATCATCAATAACCTTGAGCAGCTTCCCTACACATTCATCAGTAGTTTCAACAGCAACAACTGCAGCATCAAAATTTCCAGTATGTCCCACCATGTCTCCATTGGGATAATTAATCCTTCCGAACCTGTATTTACCACTTCTAAGTAATTCTTCGGTTGAGGCAGTAATTTCATATGCCTTCATCTTAGGCGCCTGGTCAAACTGAATTTTATCGGAAGGGATTTCTATATATTTTTCATATTTAGCATCAATATAACCTGAACGGTTCCCGTTCCAGAAATATGTAACATGCCCGAATTTCTGAGTTTCAGAAACTGCAAATGTAGGTACATGTTCAGCACATAAATATTCACTTATACATCTGTCTATTTCAGGAGGAACAACCAGATAATTCTTAGGGACATGTGTATCCCCGTCATATTCCATCATTCCTGCATAAATAACATTAGGGACTCTCACCCTGTCAAATTTATTAAAATCTTTCTCCTCAAACGCACGTGAGATTTCTATCGCTCTGTCACCACGGAAATTGAAAAAGATAACACTGTCCCCATCCTGAATTGTCCCGATAGGTTTTCCGTTATTGTCCACGATAACAAATGGATCGAGGTATTGGTCTATCATTTTTTCATCTTCTGAGTAGAATTTATTTACTGCTTCTTCTGCAGAATGAAAAGGTTTCCCGATACCTAATACATGTGCTTCCCACCCCCTTTTTACAATATCCCAGTCTGCTTCGTAACGATCCATTGTTACTTTCATTCTCCCTCCCCCGGAACCAATCTTATAATCAAATTTATTTTCAGAAGAGATCTTGGATAGAAGTTCTTCTAATGGTCTGATATAATTTAAAGCTGACCTTCCGGGAACATCCCTCCCGTCTAATAATATATGTATCCTTACTTTCGCTATTTTTTCCTTTGCACATTCATTTAACATAGCGAAAAGGTGTTTAATATGAGAATGAACATTGCCATCAGATAATAAACCGATAAAATGAATCGTCCCGCCTTGATTACCATTTTGTATTATTTTATGCCATGTGTCCGATTCAAATATTCTCCCTGATTCAATCGATGCGTTTACTAGCTTTGCCCCCTGATCAAATACTCTTCCTGCCCCCATGGCATTATGTCCTACTTCGCTATTTCCCATGTCGTCTTCGGATGGAAGACCAACTGCTGGTCCATGCGCTTTCAGTTGAGTATATAATGGAGATTTAAACAATTTATCAAGTACTGGTTTTTTTGCTTTATATACAGCATTACCATCATACTCCTTCCCAATGCCAACCCCATCCATAATAATTAATAACAAAGGTCCTTTTCTTCCATGAAACTCATCTAACTTTTCAAGTTTTAAATCCATCAATAAATTGATTCCTATTTTATAAAAGAAATGAATTATTAAATTAATCAAAATTATTTTAATAAAGAGGGCTATAATAGATAATCTAAGACACGTTCCCGATTATTCTAAAAATTTGTAAAAATATCCAATCTTTTTACTAATTTTGAATTAAAATGGTTGGTGGTTTATGAAAATCTATTTGTTCTTTATCATATTAGTGTTTTCCAGTCTCGTGAAGGCACAGGTTGACTTGGAAAGTGATATGGATATAGCTATTCAAAATGCTAAAAAAGGGATATATTGGGTTTTAAATAATATTCCTGAAAAAAAGACTAAACTGGATAATGATCTTATTTCCGAAGATAAGCTCTTCGCTTCTGTAAAACTCAGTAAGGAAATAAATGGTATTAAAATAGAATCTACCGGTTTTAATAATAGTAATTCTGTAACTATCAAATTATTCAGATCTAATGAGAGCCTGATAAAAGACGGTTTTATTAAAATAAAGGATGATAGTGAAAATCCTGTTCAAGTAAAATAAAAGAGAACTATGAAAAAATATTTACTTGTTTCTATTTTGATAATGTTTTATCAAAATGCCCTTCCGCAAAGTACTGCATTCAATACAGGGACTATTGGCGTAGATATGAATCTTTATGGAAGGATCCAATTATTTCAGCCTGATACCACTGGTCCATTAAATCTCTATAGCCTTTCTGTTCTCGTTGGTACCTCACCGTCTTCAGTCTTTGACTATTGGCAGGATGCTGGAATTCAGGATTCTACCACTTCATATTATGATTCAGTTTCCGCTTCGTTTCGTCTATATGGTTCATTCAACAATTCCTATTCTAACCTTCCTCCTAATGTTCTTGTTAAAACATATGTTACTGGATGGCCTGGCTCTTCATACGTCCTTATTAAATATGTAATAATTAATAAAGACTCTTTGGCTATTAACGCTCTGCCCGGACTTGAAATAATCTCACAAATGGATGGCTTAGTTGGGTTCGATACTGTAAAATATATTGACTCTTCTGCGGTCCTTGATATTTATAAGAATAACCACCTGGGTTTCAAACTCTTTACAGGTAATCTTAATTCAATTATTTCATTTGAATATTTTGATGGATATGAAAAGGATTCCAGCTATTATAAATGGATGACTCACGATACACTTGAGACACAATATAATTCCGGAACTGAAGGCCCGGTTACTATTATTTCACAGGATTTCCAGAATATAAATCCCGGTGATTCTATTACCCTCTACTATGGTATGGCGCTGGGTTCAAGTTTTTCCGATGTAATAAACGGGTTGGATTCATCTTTTGCGAAGTATAACTCCATCATAACTTCAATACCTAAACAAAATGGAAGTTCTTCCCCCCTTACCTTCAGTCTATACCAGAATTACCCGAACCCATTTAATCCTTCTACTATCATTAGCTTTACCCTTCCTGAAAAATCAAGAGTTTCATTGAAAGTTTATGATATCCTTGGAAGGGTCGTTGACGTATTAGCCGATGGCGTAATGGATTCTGGTATTCATAAAATTAACTTCAATGGCAATAAACTTGCCAGCGGAATATACTTTTATAGTCTTTCAACAGATAAAGGAAATATTATTTCCCGGAAGATGGTATTATTAAAATAATTATTGTTTAATATCTGCAGGTTTCTATTCTAAAACTTACCCAAATTTATATTTTATAAAGGAATATTTAGAACCAATTGCTCTCCCACAGATAGTTTCATATAACTTCTTCTATACTTCTACAATATTCGTACTACTTTCGTACAGCGATCGTACGCGACTCAATATTACATTTTAGCGCACTTTACTGCACTTAAGCGCACTTTACCGCACTCAAACTAATGAGATATGATGCTTGTCCCTAAATACTTGGGTATTTTTCCCCTCTCCCCTAATTGTTATTCATAATCTGGAATAGTTCATCTCTGCCAATCAAATCTTTTAAGGATATTTTGGAAAGAACTCCATCCAGTAAATTCTGAATTGTCGACCATAGCGATCGGATAGAACAGTCTATTGAATTGGTACAAATACTTTCGACTCCTGCATGACTAGAACAAAAACCATCCTCATACAACTTCCCGCCTAATGCAGATAGAACGTCTCCTATTATTATTTCTTCCGGGACACGCGCTAATTTATATCCCCCCGTTTGTCCTCTTGCACTTTCTATAAATCTTCCCAGCCGTAGTATCCGCAAAATCTTTCCAACATTCGACGTTGTTAAACCTTCAAGTTGACTTATTTCCGGTATTGTCAAACCGTTTGAGGTAGTTGCTTTTGCAATCCTCAACAAACACCTGATCCCATATTCTTCCTGTGCACTGAATTTCATAATCTAACTCTTAAACAAAGGTATTTTGGAACCGCATTGTTTTGCATATAATACTTGATCAAAATTCTCCTTTGAAATTGATGGCCCTGCATTAGTACATGCATCATTAAATACATCTCTTAGAACATCTGAAATATATTCAGCATTATTCCCTTCTATATCATATCTCTGCATAAAATAAATAAGTTCGCCGTTCCTGAATAATGCAATACATGGCGATGATGGTGGAAAGCCTCCTATATATTGTCGTAACTGGTCTACTGCATCCCTCTCCTGTCCGGCAAATACAGTATATAACTTATCAGGTATGATGTCGTTCTGCAGAGCCAGGGAAACTCCCGGTCTGGCACTTCCTGCCGCACATCCGCAGACTGAATTAATCATTACCAGAACAGTCTTATCATCATTTACTTTAATAGCTTCATCAACTTCCTTAGGCGTAAGGAGTTCCTTAAAACCTACAGCCATTAATTCATCTCTCATCGGTTGTACAGCGTCCTGATCATACATGGGTTGACGCGTCTGAATATTAAACATACTTTCTCCTTTATTTATTACAATTATAACATTCCTAATTCAAGCTTAGCCACCTCGGACATCATATCTTTATCCCACGTGGGGCTCCAAACAATATCTACTTTTGCACTGTTCACTCCGGGAACTCCTTTAATTTTATATTCAACTTCAGGTGGTAAGGATCCGGCAACAGGACAAGCCGGAGACGTTAATGTCATCTTTATTACAACATTTGCATTATCATCTATTCTGATTTCATAAATTAAACCCAGCTCAAATATGTCAACTGGAATTTCCGGATCATAACATGTCTTTAATGCAGCAATTAATTGTTCTTCAAGAGCCTGTTTATCCACTTTCATAACGGTATTATCCATAATCTATTCCGTCGAAATTACCTTTTCTTCTTTTTCCAACGCAGAATGCATTGTGTGCCATGCCAGACTTGCACATTTAACACGTGCAGGGAATTCCTTCACCCCGGCAAATACTGCAAGTTTACCTAAATCTTCAATTGAAGGTTTGTCTCCAAGCTTACCGGTTATAAGATCATGAAATTTAGCAAACAACTTCTCTGCTTCAGCTCTGGTTTTTCCTTTTACCATATGCGTCATTAAAGAAGCAGATGCTTTCGATATTGCACAGCCGGAGCCCTGGAACGAGATATCTTTTACAATATCATTCTCAACTTGGATAAAAATATCGATCCTGTCACCGCATAAAGGATTATATCCTTCGGCTTCAAAGTTTGAGTTCTCCAGTTTTCTGAAATTCCTCGGACTCTTATTATGATCTAATATTACCTGCTGGTAAAGCTCTCTTAATTCAGAATCCATTTACTTAAATACCTCAATTACTTTTTTTATTCCCGCTGCAATGATGTCTGCTTCCTGTTTTGTATTATAAAGAGCAAATGATGCCCTTGA
>JARLHD010000201.1 GCA_031292435.1 Ignavibacteriaceae bacterium | reverse complement strand
TCCCAGCAATTATTGCTGAGATAAAAAAGGCATCACCATCGAAAGGAATTATTTGTAAGGAATTTAATCACCGCAGTATTGCCCGGGAGTATACTGATGCAGGTGCAGCTGCGATATCGGTACTTACCGATAAAGTATTTTTCCAGGGAGACATCAGTTTTATTTCAGACATACGGACAGATGTTTCAATTCCCATTCTCCGGAAAGATTTTATTATCGATTCATATCAATTAGCTGAGGCAAAGGCATTTGGAGCTGATGCAGTGCTACTGATTGCAGCGGCTTTGGGGAAGAATCAATTAAGGGAACTTTATGATGAAGCATATGCAACTGGACTTGAAAGTCTTGTAGAGGTACATAATGAGAAGGAACTTGAATCTCTGGATTTGAGTAGAGTAAAGATAGTAGGAATTAATAACCGGAATCTTGAAGACTTTTCGATAGACCTTGATACATCTGTCAGACTTGCTGCGATGATTCCACCTGGAATAACAATTGTAAGTGAAAGCGGTATTTCAATGCGCGAAGATATTGAAATATTATTAGAGAATGGGATACAAGCAGTATTAGTGGGGGAAGGACTAATGCGTTCTGCAAATCCGGGAGAAGCTCTGCGAGCAATATTAACAGCAGGGAAGAACGGATAATTTATGAAAGTGAAGATCTGTGGAATAACTAACCTTGAAGATGCACTGATAGCAGCTTACCTGGGGGCAGATGCATTGGGGTTCGTATTTGTTAAAGAGAGTCCGCGTTCAATAACACCAGATGCAGCAAGGGATATTATAAGCAAGCTTCCTCCTTTTATCGTAACGACAGGAGTATTTGTTAATTCACCGGAGGAAGAGATCCTTTCAATTATAAAGCAGACGAGGATACAATGTGTACAACTTCATGGAAATGAATCTCCGGCTGAATATTCTAAAATTAAAGTTCCGGTAATAAAGGCATTCCATGTGGATGAACATTTTATAGTAAATACGATTGTTAGATATCCTGCGACGGCGTATTTACTTGATACATATGTAAAAGGGAAAGCAGGTGGAACAGGGAAAACATTTGACTGGGACATTGCTGTGAGAGCACAGGCATACGGGAGAATAATACTTGCAGGCGGACTGACTCCAGAAAACATTGGAGATGCAATAAGGAAAGTTCAGCCATATGCTATTGATATAAGCAGCGGTATTGAATCGAGTCCCGGGAAAAAGGATAAGAGAAAACTTCAGGAATTATTTACCGTTCTTCATTACTTAGAGAGGGAGAAATCGAATATGAAGGAGAAGGTGAATGATTAATAAGATAACTTATACTATTATAAAGAGAACGTACAGGTTGAGGAGATGGTGGAAGAGTAAATTTTAGAAATAAGTTTATCATATCATGAAGAGAAATAAGAAAAGGACTAATATTAAGAAGATAAAGATAGAAGTACGGGTTGAAGAGATTTTTTGAACGGTGAATATTGGATTGAGAAATATCTTACATACAGGAGATAAGGCTTGAGTATAAAGAGAATGTATAATTATCCGGATAAGAGGGGATATTTTGGAGAATACGGGGGACAGTTTGTACCCGAGACTCTTATGAGTGCGCTGAATGAGCTCGAGAAGCTTTATAATGATGCAAAACGTGATCCTGTATATCAAAAAGAGTTTAAGGAGTTGCTGGGGTCATATGCCGGACGCCCGACTCCATTATCGTATGCTGAGAGACTTACGGAGTATTACGGACATGGAAAGATCTATTTGAAGAGGGAGGATCTTTGTCATACGGGTGCGCATAAGATAAACAATACGATTGGACAAATACTTTTAGCAAAGAGATCAGGTAAGAAACGCATCATTGCAGAGACAGGTGCAGGTCAGCATGGTGTCGCAACTGCAACTGTTGCAGCGAAGATGGGACTGCAATGCACTGTATATATGGGGGAAGAAGATATTCACCGCCAGGAATTAAATGTATTCAGGATGAAGATGCTGGGGGCTGAGATAGTACCAGTAACTTCCGGAAGCAGAACATTAAAGGATGCAACAAGCGAGGCAATCCGTGACTGGGTATCGAATGTAGAGAGTTCATTTTATATAATTGGATCAGTTGTAGGACCTCATCCATATCCAATGATAGTACGGGATTTTCAATCAGTAATCGGAACAGAAGCGAGGAGCCAGATTAAGAAACTTGAAGGAAGGGAGCCATCGGTGCTGTTAGCATGTGTAGGAGGAGGAAGTAACGCAATTGGACTTTTCTATCCTTTTCTTGATACATCGATTAAAATGTATGGTGTGGAGGCTGCGGGTTTGGGATTGAATACAAGTAAGCATGCTGCTACACTTACCAAAGGGAAGCCGGGGGTACTGCATGGATCGTTAAGTTATCTGCTTCAGGACAAGCAAGGACAAGTAAAGGTAGCTCATTCTATTTCTGCAGGACTGGATTATCCGGGTGTAGGTCCCGAACATAGCTCATTAAAAGACAGCGGGCGGGTAGTGTACGCATCTGTAACAGACAAGCAGGCATTGGATGCGGCACAATTACTTTCGACACAGGAGGGGATAATACCAGCGCTTGAATCAGCACATGCATTAGCATACCTGGAGCGATTGATGCCTAAGACAACCAGGAAAGATATTGTTGTTGTTAATCTTTCAGGTCGTGGGGATAAGGATATGCCTACATATATGGCGGTAAAAACGATAAAGGGGAAAAGATGAATATATTTTTAGGGGATTGCTGCTTGTTATTATTGGGGGAAGAGGAAATGATAGATATATTTAGGGCAACAACGATTTATTATTGTAGGGGGAGGAAGAAATAATGAACAGAATTCAAAGGACAATGATACGGTGCAAGGTGGAAAAGGAAAAGGCGCTTGCATGTTTCCTGACCGCGGGATATCCAACGCCCGAAGAATTGCTTCCACTGGTATGTGCAATTGAGAAAGGGGGTGCAGATATAATTGAACTTGGGATGCCATTTTCTGATCCGATGGCTGATGGTCCTGTTATTCAGTTAAGTTCGCAAATAGCACTACAGCAGGGGGTTACACTTGAGTGGATACTATCGCAGGTCAGGCTGATTCGTCAGAGATCGGAAATACCTATTGTGCTTATGGGATATCTGAATCCTATAATAGCATATGGGGCTGAGAAGTTTTTTAATGACTCATCATTGGCAGGGGTTGATGGAATTATACTACCGGAACTTCCTTTAGAAGAACAGGGCAGATATGCGGACTTAATTAGTGCTAATAGGCTAGCTAATATACTTTTGGTAACTCCGACTACTTCGACTAAACGGATTGTTTTAATTGATAAGGGATCGAGCGGATTTCTTTATTGTGTATCGACTGCCGGAGTTACCGGTTCACCTAAAAGCAAGATAGATACAAATTATATAAAGAAGGTGAAAACCACTGCAAAGAAAAACCCTGTGCTTGTGGGATTTGGTATAAAGAGTGCGGAAGATGCGAAGCGCGCAGTGCTTAATGCGGATGGAGTAATTGTAGGGAGCGCGCTTATTGAACTAATAGGGAAGGGGAAGAGTCTTGCAGCTATAGAAGTATTTGTACGGAGGATAAAGAACGGAATGCAGAAGAGGTGAAATAGTTCATTTATTCTTTTATGAGCACCTCAGCTCTGAATACTGTTTATTGCTGCTTCTGAACTTATACCACCAGCCTAAAGAGTATTTTATTTAAGTAGAACTAATTTCTTTATATCGGACCAGGAAGTGGAGTTGTTGTTGCCGAATACTTCTAATTTGTAGAAGTAGATACCACTTGTGAGTCCTTTTGCGTTGAACTGTGTTTCATAGGAGCCGGAGGCTTTGGTTTGGCTGACAAGTGTTTGAATAAGTCTGCCTGTTATATCGTATACGTTGAGTTTTACAAAGCCTGTTTCCTTTAACCTATAGGATATAGTAGTGGAGGGGTTAAAGGGGTTGGGGTAGTTTTGGGAGAGGGAATAATCTAATGGTAATGCATTTGGTTCTTTGGAGATGCCGGTTATTTCAGAGAGAGGGCGGGTCCAAACACCAGAATCATAAGTTCCGGTAAATATATTAGTTCCACTAACGGTAAGTGAGCTAATAAGATTGTTATTCAAACCGGTACTGACATTTTTCCATAGTGTTCCATTATTAGTAGACAGAAAAACACCATCTGATGTTGCAGCAAATAAATTATTTTCTTTAAGCGCAAGTGAAATAACATAAGAGCCAGTAAGTCCATTATTAACCGGTGACCAGTTTGAACCGAAATTTGTAGATAGAAAGGCACCATCAACGGAACCAGCAAATATATTAGTTCCGCTTACAATGAAAGAAGAAACATTATCACTTGTGAGACCATTTACAGATGCCCAGGATGTTCCATTATTAGTTGAAACGAATGCACCGAGACTAAAAGTACCAACAAAAACATATCCCGCATATATCATGATAGAATGAATTTCAACTTTGGGAAGGTTACTACCTGCTATAGTCCAGTTGATTCCATTATTTGAGGAATAAAACAACCCGACATCAGTACCAGCGAAAAGATAATCTCCGCTGCCAGCAACCGTGTAAGTTAGATTGCTAGTAAATCCATTGTTTACCTGATTCCAGAAAGTTCCATTATTTGAAGAAAGAAAGACCCCTCCCTTATAGGTACCTGCAAGGATATTATTTCCAAAGAGATTAATAGATTGGACAGGGCTCATATTTATACCGCTATCACTCCGTGTCCAGGCTGCGCCATTGTTAGTTGAGAGATATACACCCCCATCAATAGCCCCGAAAACATTATTGCCATTTGCAGATAATTCAGAAACACCAGTATTATAAAGACCGTTATTTATTTCCAGCCAGTTTGTTCCATTATTTGTAGATAAAAAAACACCACCATTACCTGTGTTTAAAGAAGGATATGTTCCAGCATAAATATTTTCTCCGCTGATAGATAAAGCCCAAACTGTAGTACTAGACAATCCATTATTTACCGGTTTCCAGTTAGACCCATAGTCAGTTGATAGAAAGACACCGCCACCCTCAGTGCCCACAAAAAGATTGTTTCCCTTGGCAGCAAGAGTGTAAACATAAGTATTAGTCAGTCCATTATTTACAAGTGTCCAGTTTGTACCATTATTAGTTGATAAAAAAACCCCTGCTTCACCTCCTGCAAAAATATTAGTACCGATGACAGCCAGAGAATTAATACTTAAAGGATCAAAATTTTTTATTTGAGTCCAATCTGTTCCATTATTTGTAGAAAGAAAAACACCACTATATCTTTTACAAGCATAAATATTATCACCACTGAAAACTATAGAATTGATTTCGGATGCGTAAGATGTATCAATATTTGATCTTGCCCAGGAAGACCCATTGTCAGTTGAAATATACAAGCCATATGAAGCTCCAACGAAGATATTATTTCCATTTACTGCGATAGGGTCAATTGTACTATAACTACTTCTTGGGAAATCATAGTTGATGCGGTTCCAGTCAGTTCCATAATTAGTTGAAAGATATAAATCATAATCAGTACCTGCATAGATATTAGAACCACTAATAGCTACAGAATAGACGGTTGTATCGGGGAAGCCATTATGTACAGGTGCCCAACTTGTACCGTTATTGGTTGAATGAAAGAAACCGTTTCCTATGCCGGCGAAAATATTAGTCCCACTAACTGACAGGCAATTAACAAATCCACCATTAGGACCGGTTGGGGTCCACTGGGAGATGAGGGGTTGAGTATTCAGGAGGAACAGTAGGGAGAGGAGGAGCAGGAAGAGAATTTTTGGATAATGGCTCTTGGCTTTTTCCGGGGAAATAGATTTAGGGATTAAGAGAGCCTGAACTATAGATGAAGGATAAGGTAGTTTCATATTATTTTTTAGATAATAAATTGATGAATATAGTTAAGGAATATTTTTAACAATATCAACGGAGTGACGCATTTTGAGACATTCGGAGGGGAGGGGGAGCTATTGGTGTACTGAGTCGCTATAGATTCGTTCATCTCTCGTTCAGCTCGGCTTCAGCTTTCGTGCAGGGTTTAGGGGTGATTTGTGTCAAAGTGTATCAGAATGAAACGGTGGTGGGTGTAAAGAAGTTATGGAAAAGAGGGAGGGGATTTATAAGGGATCGATAGACTTATTATGAAATTGGGGGAGGGGAGTTCTGAAAGTGGGGAAGAGAATTTATGAATTGGGGGGATATAGGAAGAGGTTGTCCTGCGGGAAATAATTTAATTCCTTTGGGGCAACCTCTGAATTTATTTGCTGAGGAGTCAGGTTTTTACAAACCTAATCTTTCCATATCGGCTACCAAAGTTTTTACTGCGCTTACGGAATTATCGAAGAGAGCTTTTTCTTCGTTATTGAGTGTAAGTTCAATTACTTTTTCTACGCCATCGGAACCGAGGACTGCTGGGACACCGACATAATAACCGGAAACTCCGAATTCTCCCTGAAGGAAAGCGCAAACGGGGAGGACACGTTTTTCATCATTTATAATTGCTTCTGCCATTGATATTGCGGAGGAAGCAGGGGAGTAGAAAGCGGAACCTGTCTTAAGGAGTTTTACTACTTCGCCGCCAGCTGCCTTGGTACGCTCTACCATATCTTTCATTACCTGTGCGGCTTTTTCTTTGTTCTTATATTTTCTTTCGAGGAGTTCGGGTACCGGGATACCATTTACATTTGCGTAACGGGTAAGAGGAACCATTGTATCACCATGTCCGCCGAGTACGAGTGCATTTACATCTTTAACGGAGACACCGAGTTCCCAGGCAATAAAGGTTGCGAAGCGTGAGGAATCGAGAACGCCTGCCTGACCCATTACGCGTTTTGCAGGGAAGCCGGAAATGTTTTTGAAGAGAGTTACCATTGCATCGAGCGGGTTGGAGATAATTATTACAATTGAGTTAGGGGCGTTATCACGGACGCCTTCTGCTACGGAACGCATGATCTTAGCGTTGGTCACAAGGAGGTCATCGCGGTTCATACCGGGTTTACGCGGGAGTCCTGCAGTTATAATAACGATATCTGATCCGGCGATATCTTTATATGTGTTTGTACCTTTTAAACTGACATCGAAACCATCAACTCTTGAAGCTTCGACTATATCTAGGGTTTTACCCTGGGGCATATCTTCAATAATATCGAAGAGGACGACGTCGCCAAGCTGTCTGAGAGCGGCTAACTGAGCAATTACACCGCCAATTTGTCCTCCGCCAATGACCGCAATTCTTTTTCTTCCCATAATTTTATCACTCCTAATATTTATTATGTATAAATAAAACTGGCGTAAATTAAATATGAATCATTCAATTTGCAAAGATGGTGTGATGAGATATTAAACAGGCGGAGGGACTTATAGATTTAGAATTAAGATAGTTTCAGTGCCGCCGGGGGTTAGGTTGAACCTGAGGTCATCCATGTATACGCGCATAAGGTAAATGCCGCGCCCGGAATCTTTAAGCAGGTTATCAGATTCAGTGGGATCGGGGATTAATTCCGGGTCGAAACCTTTGCCCTGGTCTTTAACAACGATAACTAACTGCCCATTTTCTTTAGTTACATCTATGGTGACAAGTTTGTTTTCATCGCTTTTATTGCCATGGATGATAGCATTAGTGGATGCTTCTGTTATGGCGAGTAATAGTCCCGGGATTTTATCAGGATTAATATTCAGATCAACAGCGAAATAATTCACAAACTCTTCGATAGTGATCAAATTCTTAGCGTTACTTTCGATCTCAAGATGGTAAATTTGTTCCGGCAAAAAGCTCCTTGATTTAATATAGGAAAATAATAAAAATTATATACTTTTCCATTAAAAATTCCACATGGTCTGCATAGTAAAACTGATTTGAGTTCTTTTAGAGGTACTATTTGTTGTTATGAATTCATAATACCCATAAAGTCTAAAGTACAGTGAGGTGTTTAGATTAAGGGTTATCTGGGACACGGGGGCAATGCTGAAGTACTCTGACTCGGGTATTTTTTCTTTGATCTGGTAGGTAAAGGTATTCAGAGTAAAGATCCTTATGCCGCCTGAAAGGATTAACTTTGATATTATAAAATTTAATTTTGGCTCTGTGTAGATTTCCTCAAGGTAACGTATGGGCCGTGTTGAAAATGCAGCCCACTTCAAATCACCCTGTTCGGATAATTTAACATATCCGTAATGATCTATGTAAACATTCCTTGATAATTTAAGATTAGTGGAATCAACAATATTAAGCTGTCTGAATGAAAAGCTGCGGTAGTTAGGAACAAGATCTTCAAAATCATATACAGTATAGTTTGCAGAGACTTCAAAAATATTAGTTGAGGAAAGGTTATATCCTTTATATTCACCGCCTGAGGAAAGGCGAATAACCCTGTTAACGTTATTGTTTGAACTGTTCTCGGAGAATATATATACAACGTGATTATATGTGCCTTCCAGATTTACAAATGCTGTAAAGAACGGGGTAAGTGCGCGGGAGTATTTAAGCCGCACCATGGAGAGCACTTCATCGCGGTCATCAAAATTTTCGGCACTTGGAGTATCGTAGCGGAGTTTGCTCTGATATAAACTTAAAAAGAGCTGGTCAATTTTTGTGAAATTGTAATTGCCGGTAAAGGAAACCGTACCCCGTGAAGTTGTGTTGTTCTTCTGGCTTTCAAGGTCCGATGCCTGATTGTAGAAGTTATCGTCCTGACCGGCATAGGGTTTGGCAATATTGTTTTCATCTCTTTCAGAATAATTGATACGAAGGTTGCCGGTAAACTTATCAGTTACGATGTTGGCATTTGACTCAAACTCCACTTTGAGTTCATCAACTTTAGCATCAAATGCAGAAGTTGATTTATCAGCAGGAAGCTTGTAGAAGGTATTGCGATCAATGGTTCTGTAATTTATTCTACCAAGAAAATCAAGTGAAAGGAACGTGAAAACATGGGTGTAATTAAGGCGATCTTCAATTAAGTAGCCTGACTCAGTTCTGCTTTGAATGTTATTATTTATATTAAAGTAGTGCATGGTGCTTGTATCGGCAGCATAATAGAAATCTTTTCTTGCAGAGAAGAGTTTAACCCCAATAGTATTTGAAACGTTATCTTCAAAAAGGCTTGTAGCAACAAATGATAGGTTGCGTGTTGTGTTTTTTCTGGGATTTATATCTTCATCCCTATACCTGGCATCTGCATTTATATTCCAGTTGGAAATACCCAGGTTATCTACAAGTCCTTCGAACCCGACAAGTAATCCTGAATCATTTTCACCAATCTGCCTGTTATTTGTATAGCCAATGAAAGGGGATACATAGATCCGCTCCAAAGGTGAATAGGTAGTAAAGAAAGCGGCATTGGAAATTGAAGTAGAGTTTATTTCGATCTTCCTGTTATCCGACAAAATATTGTTGGAGGCAAGGACACCTATCCTTAATGGATTGCTTAAAACATATTCGCTTTTGAGATTAAAATAATGTTCATCACGAATACTCTTATCCGTGCTATTTACAAGAGTGGAGTTGTAATTTTCATTTATATCATAAAGAAAACTATTGGAAATACCGGTTAGATTAAAAAAAGATGTAAGGTAAAATGTGTTAAGCTGCTTCTCAAGTCTTGTGTTAAGGTTGTTCTTTTGATTTGTGTCTATGTAGAAATCAAGACTATCAGTAAGTTTCTGGGCAAAGGTGAGTACCGGAGTAAGCAGAAGGATTATGTAGAATATTTTTTTCAAAAAGACCTTATAGTATAAACAGAAAATTCAATTCAGCAATTCCGGCAGCCGGTTATTTTATTAAATGACGGCAAAATAATATACCAAAATAGAGAGAATAGAATATAGTTAAAAGAGGAAAGGAAGGGGTTTGTTGTTATTAAATAAACCGGGTACCCGGCAGGGCGATATCAAGAAGGATGTTTTTATACAGCCTTTATAATAAATTCTTTAAGATCAGTAACAGAGTTAAAAAGATAATCAGGATTGAGCTTAAGTACCTCGTCCCGGGAATAGCTGTCCCAGATTACCGAAGCGATTTTAACTCCTGCAGTACGCGAAGCCCTGATATCAGCGGGCGCGTCACCTACCATAAGCACTTTATCTTTTGGCAGATGGAATTTCTCAAGGAATAATGTAATACCCTCTGGTGAGGGCTTATGTTCTATTACTTCGTCCCCGGTAATTATCAGATCGAAGTAATCGTAAATCTTTAACTTCTGCAATGTAATGATGGAGGCATCCCTGCCTTTGCCTGTATAGATTGAAAGGAGGATATTTTTTTTCTTTAGGATATCAAGTATCTCGATAATGCCCGGGTAAAGATCAGCCATGTGGTGGTTCTTTTCATAAAAATCATAATAGTCTTTGCGTGCTTCATCATAATTATCGGGGCACCACTTTTTAAGTATAACATCTTCAGTGGGACCGAACATCCGGGTTATTTCATTATCGGTAAAATGCTTGTGCAGATATTTTTCTGCAATATAATTAAACGTAGCAAAGATAAGTTCATTAGTGGATGTAAGGGTTCCGTCAATATCAAATATAATTCCTGTAAATTTTTCCATTAGTCCTGTTTAAGTTTAAATAGTACAATTTTACCATCGCAGTCGGCTGCTGCAATTACACTATCCCCAATACTTTGAAGTGTTGTTACCCTAGCATTCCCCAGAAATAATACCGGTGTGCACCTGAATGTTTTATCAATACGATAGATTGTACCGTAGCCTGTGCCGAACAGATATTCATTATTTATTTCAAGTATAGGTGAAGGATCAGGATCAATTCCGAATGGACACTTTATCTTCTTATCAGCCTTGCCTGTCGCTGCATCGGCTATATTGAAATAATCGCTAAGCGATTTAATAAGCAGTTTCTTTTTGTCATCCGATATGTTAAGTGTTTCAAATCCCTTATATTCATTCTTCCTCCATGCCTGTGTACCCTGAAGCAGATCAATGGCTGTTATGTTCTTATCCGGTGAAGAAACAAATACAAATTTTCCGTTGGTTACAGGTGAAGATAGACTGCCGGAATTTCTTTCCGACCATTTCCAGTTAAGCACACCCGAGTTCAGATCAACATTATACAAATAACCATCTTGTGAAGTAAATAGGATCTTATCCCTTAACACAAGCGGTTTGGTCTCTATCATTTCCTTTGAGGAATTATTCATCCAGATTAGTTCGAACGAATATATTTCATAAAAGTACACGTTTCCATTTGACGTTCCTGCAATTACTCCTTTGGTGTCCTTATCATTATAATGCACATCAGCAGTTACAAGCTGCGAAGTTATAGGTTCTCCCACACCAATTACCTGCACCACATTTCCGTTATTGGCATTGATTGAAAAAAGATCTCCTTCAATTGTGCCGATTAATAACAGGTCCTTCTCCCTTGTTAAGTTGCTGAGGATGGTCCTGTCAAGTTGATGCGTCCATATAGGGTTCCCCTCAAGATCAAAACAATTTATCTCGCCGCTAAATGAAGCCGTAAATATTTTATCTTCAGTAATTAATATAGGTGCATACATTTCTTTCTGAAGATCTTTCTGCCATAATACAAAGGGGGCATAATTTGAATCTATTACATCCGTGATCGTTTCTATCGGAGCCTTTTCAATATCTGATGCCGTGATAGGTTTAATAGCAGTATCAGCTTTGCTTAAAGCTCCCCATAATTCCTGAAGCGTATCCTGTGAAATTTGATAGAAGAATAAAGAGTCGGTTCGGTAGTCGACTAATGTATAATTCCAGTAATTCTCTTTGTTCAGAGAGGGTCCGATCTCCACTACCGGAGGTGAAGCTTCGGTTATGATTCTATTTTGCTGTGCTGGATAAAATACTGCACGCCAGTTTTTTGCTCTAAGACGGTTGGGGACTTCGTACCAGTTGCCGATGTTCTTTTCATTAAGCGGGACCGATGAATAATAATTCAGCTCCTCTCCTGAATTAACTGTTGTTACTTCAGTATCCAGCCACTTAAGGTCTTCAATAGAAAAATGCCCCCTCGTTCTCCACGGAGTAAAATCGTTCATCCCGATATGTATTGAACTGGTCCCTACCTCAAGAGTAAATTTATCATCCTCAAATAATTCCTTTGCTATACTCCCTCCACTCGACCCGTACTTCATATCGCTAAAACCTAATACAGGATAATAATCCACCTTAAGTTTATCAAGAATTTTATTCGCTGCTGCAAACTCATTGTCCCCGCCTCTCAAAGTTATATCCCCTATAACAACAACAAACTTTATTTCCTCACGCGAGTTTATATTGTTAACAACCTGCGTTAACTGTGACACTGAATTGGGAGCTCCGAATTTAATATTCGAAATCACTGCATATTTATATTCCTGCGGATAAAATATGCCGGCACAAATGATGATATATAAAATAAATAGTTTAAATTTCATTCTTGGGTATTTATAGAATGTAAAGTTAACAATTAAGGGGCTTTTATAAAATAAAGCATGATACATAAATGAAGAAAATTAAATTAAAACGGAACGAAGATAAAAGAATACGCAACGGTCACCTATGGGTCTTCAGTAATGAAATTGATAAAATTGAAGAAGGCATAGGCAACGGTGATTTAGTTTTGGTCCATGATTCAAAGGATGGTTTGATCGGTACCGGCTTCTATAATAAGAATTCGCTTATAGCAGTCAGGATTCTAAGCTCTGTAAAAATTGAAAATCTCAAAGAAGATTTCCGCAGGAAATTATTAAATGCATATCAACTGCGCAAGGAGTTCTATCCTTCTGATAATTCCTTCCGCCTGTCTTTCAGCGAAAGCGACTACCTGCCGGGACTCATAATCGATAAGTACAACCGCACCTTTGTCCTGCAAGTCTATTCTTTCGGAATGGAAATGAATATCTCTCTTATCGTGGATGTTCTTAAGGAAGAGTTCAATGCAGAAAATATCTTCTCTAAGAATGAGGATTATTTCCGTACTCTCGAAGGTCTTCCCACAGAGGATAAAGTCTATCTCGGTCAAATTAAGAATGAAACCATAAATGACGGCTCCCTCAATTATAATATCAATTTTGAAAAAGGACATAAAACTGGCTTCTATTTCGATCAGCGCGATAACCGCTTCTTTATTGAACGTCTTGCCAAAGGTAAAACTGTCCTTGATGCATTCTGCAATTCAGGCGGATTCGGTCTCCATGCCGCTAAAGCAGGTGCCGCAAAAATTACTTTCGTTGATTCCTCTGCTAATGAAATTGAATCTGCAAAAGAGAATTTTACACTAAACAACTTTCCCAATGATTCAGATTTTATTATAGAGGATGTTTTTAATTATCTGGAAAAGGCCACCGCAGTAGGTATTAAATTCGATATCGTAATTGTCGATCCCCCCGCGTTTGCTAAAAGCAGAAAGAATATTCCTACCGCAAAAAAAGGATATGAACGCTTAAATAAACTTGCTATGCAATGTGTATCACCCGGCGGTTACCTTGTTACCTCTTCCTGTTCATATCATATTACACGGGATGATTTTATTTCCGCCATAGGCAATGCTTCGGTAAAAGCAGCACGACCCGTCCAGCTTATTTATTTTAATTCAGCATCAATGGATCACCCCAAACTTCCGTCCATGCCGGAAACTTCATATCTTAAGTTCGGAGTGTTCCGCGTAAATAATTTTTAATTAAATATTTACGTCCCAAATAGCCAGAAATTTGCAATAAAGTAACTTTATATATTTTGGAGCATCAAAAAATCAAAATACCTTGCATAAATTATGCAACCTTTTTAAGTTTGCATTCGTCTAATCTTATTACTTTTCAAAAAAGTAAATCAATAAAACCATAAATGAGGATCTAAATTGGAAATTACCGAATTAAACGAACGTATTAAAGAGGAAAGCGCTTTTGTTGATCTTCTTCTTAATGAAATCAATAAAGTTATCGTTGGGCAAAAGGCTATGGTCGAACGATTGCTCGTGGGACTCCTCGGCAATGGTCATGTTCTGCTTGAAGGTGTGCCGGGACTCGCAAAAACCCTTGCCATAAATACTCTGGCTTCAGCTATGAAAGCAAAGTTCCAGAGGATTCAGTTTACCCCCGATCTTCTCCCTGCCGATCTTATCGGTACAATGATTTATAACCAGAAGGATGGCAACTTCTTCATCCGCAAAGGACCAATCTTCTCTAATTTTATTCTTGCAGATGAAATAAACCGTGCCCCTGCTAAAGTGCAAAGCGCTCTCCTCGAAGCTATGCAGGAACGCCAGATCACTATCGGCGATGAAACCTTTAAACTGGAAGAACCCTTCCTCGTGCTTGCAACTCAAAATCCGATTGAACAGGAAGGTACCTACCCTCTCCCTGAAGCCCAGGTCGATAGGTTTATGCTCAAAATTAAAATTACCTATCCCTCCCGCGAAGAGGAGATGAAAATCATGCGCCAGAATGTCCTCAACACTGAATTAAAAGTTAATCCAGTAATTACACCCGCTGATATTCTCAAGGCAAGAAAACTTGTCCAGGATATTTATATCGATGAGAAAATTGAAAAGTATATTCTCGATATCGTTTTCGCTACAAGAACCCCCGGTTTATTCGGGCTCTCTAAATTAACTGATATGATCAGCTACGGCGCCTCACCGCGCGCTACTATCAACCTTGCCCTCGGCGCTAAAGCTATGGCTTTCATCAAACGCAGAGGTTATGTTATTCCTGAAGACGTCCGCGCTATCTGCCCCGACGTACTTCGCCACCGCGTCGCCGTTACCTATGAAGCTGAAGCTGAAGAATTAACTTCTGAAAATATTGTCCAGGAAATCCTTAACAAGATTGAAGTGCCGTAATGCTTACTAAAGAACTTCTTAAGCAGGTCCGTCAGATCGAGATTCGTACGCGGGGACTAGTAAATCAGGTCTTCTCAGGTGAATACCACTCCGTCTTCAAAGGCAGGGGAATGGAATTCTCCGAAGTACGCGAATACCAGTTCGGCGATGATATCCGCAACATCGATTGGAACGTTACCGCACGCTTCGGTCACCCCTACATCAAAATATTTGAAGAGGAACGCGAACTCACCGTAATGCTCCTTGTCGATATGAGCGGCTCGCTACTGTTCGGTACTGTCGATAAAACAAAGCAGCAGGTCGCCGCAGAGCTTAGCGCTATCCTCGCATTCTCCGCTATGAAAAATAACGACAAGGTCGGCCTCCTCCTATTCACAGATAAGATCGAAAAGTTCGTACCTCCACGTAAAGGTAGAACTCACGTACTCCGTATCATCAGCGAGGTACTCTCTTTTGAGCCTGAAGGAAAAACTACCGGGCTCAAACAGGCACTCGAGTACTTTAACAATGCAATTAAGAAAAGGAGTATCGTATTCCTCCTCTCTGATTTTATTGATGAAGGATTCGAAAAGATACTTAGGATCGTCGGTAGTAAACACGATCTCATCGGCATAGTCCTTAAAGATGAAAAGGAAATTAACATCCCTAAACTTGGACTCGTTAAGTTCATGGATGCTGAAACAGGCGCCGAACGCTATATCGATACCTCTGATAATAAATTCCAAAAATGGTACCGCCGCGTGCAGGAGGAAAATAAACTCAAACGGCAGAATATATTTATCTCAAGCCGCCTCGATAGTATCGATATCACCGCGGGACAAAATTATATCACCCCTCTGGTTAAATTTTTTAAGATGCGTGAGAGAAGATGGTAAAAAGGCTTGCATTCATTTTCCTGTTGTTGCTTAACGCTGCTCTCTTTGGACAGGATATTAAAGTTAAATCCTCAACCGATACTACAAGCTACAAAGTGGGGGACTATATAAACTATACTCTCCGCGTCGAGTATAATAAGAACATCGGTATAATCCCCCCTTTAATTAAGGATAGTCTCAGGGTTGCCGATATTATTAAATTGGATACCGCTGTCACCAAAGAAGAAAACGGTCGCATGGTTACCACTATCCACGCAGTTCTCTCTAAGTATGATTCTGCAGTTGTAAACATTCCCCCTATCGCAATTAAATATCGTACTCTTCAAAACCCGGATGAAAAATTATTTCCCAATGATTCAACATTAAAAACAATCCTTTGCTATCCTGTAACTGTCCTCGTCCATACCCTTCAGGTAAATCCGCAGGCAGAAATAAAGGATGTAAAGGATCCCGTAAAAGTCCCTCTCAATTGGCTCCTTATCCTCATGTGGGTTGTTATTGCATCCGTTGTTTTAGGCACCGCCCTTCTTCTCTGGCTCTGGTTTAAAAAGACCAAAGAGAAAAAAGTTACCGCTCCTCCTGAAATAATTCTACCCGCTCATGTCGTTGCCCTTTCCGCTCTTAATGATCTGGATAAAAAACAACTCTGGCAGAAAGGCATGGTCAAGGAATATCATTCGGAAATTACTGAAATTATCCGCGCCTACTTTGAACGCAAGTTCGATCTCCGCGCGCTCGAACTTACTACCACAGAAGTCAATCTCCAGTTAAAAGAAAAACCAGAAGCTGCTGGTATTATAAATATCACCAACGACTTCCTCAACAATGCTGACCTTGTTAAGTTCGCAAAGTTTAAACCTGAAAATTCCGTAAATGAAGAGATGATGAAACAAGCTCTCGATATTGTTAACCGCACTGCCGATCATGTCCTGAAAGTTCCCCCTTCGCCCCAGGAGGTTCCCAATGCTTAATCTTGCTGCCTTCTCTATAAATTTGTCTATTTCTGCCGCCACTATGAAAGTGCCCTCGGCACCCTCTACCCCCCGGGAGGTTTCAGGTGTTTAAAGATATAACCTTCGCTTACCCCTGGATGTTCTGGTTCCTTGCTATCGTCCCAATCATGCTTGCCTGGTATTGGTTTCAGGGCAAAAAAAAGCAGCCAGCAATTACCTACTCCTCATTAACCGTAATGAGCAAAGTACCCAAAACCTGGAAAGAAAAGTTCCGCGATATCCCTGTAGTCTTTCGCGCTCTCGGTGTCGGACTCCTTATCGTTGCACTCGCTCGCCCGCGAACATTCAACTCCGGCGAAAATATGTACGCCCAGGGTATCGATATCGCCATGCTTCTCGATATCTCCGGCAGCATGCTCGCCGAAGATCTTAAACCAAACCGCGTCGGCGAAGCTAAAAAAGTAATAAATAATTTTATCGAAGGCAGAACTGCCGATAGAATAGGCCTCGTCATATTCTCACGCGAAGCCTTTACTCAATGCCCCCTTACCATTGACTATAGCGTTCTCCGCAATCTCCTCAGCGAAGTTAAACCCGGCATGATCGAAGATGGTACCGCCATCGGCAACGCAATAGCTAACGGCGTCAACCGCCTCAAGGATAGCGAATCAAAATCCAAAATAATTATCCTCTTAACAGATGGTATGAATAACGCCGGTGAAATCGATCCAATTACCGCCGCCCGCATCGCCCGTACTTATAACATTAGGATATACACTATCGGTGTCGGCTCAAAAGGCGAAGCTCCTTATCCTGTGCAGACCCCCTTCGGCATCCGCTACCAGATGATCCCCGCTGAAATTGATGAGGGCATGCTTCAGCAGATCGCCTCAATTACTAACGGCAAATTCTATCGTGCAACTAACAACAATAAACTCGAAGATATTTATAAAGAGATCGACCGCCTCGAAAAAACTAAGATTGAAGTCACCTCCTATCGTAACGCTAAGGAACTTTTCCTTCCCTGGCTTAGTGTAGGTTTATTGTTGATCTTCCTGGAAGTTGGTTTGTCAAAAACTATATTTAAGAGGCTGCCATAATGTTTCGTTTCGCAAACCCCGGCTATCTGTACGCCCTCTATGCAGTCCCAGCTCTCGCCGCTCTCTTCTGGTATTTATTAATCCGTAGTAATAAACTGCTCGGCGGGTTCGCAGAAAAAAAGTTGCACAACATCTTAATGCCCAATTTCAGTCGCCCAAAAACTATTCTTAAATATGCAATCCTCCTGCTCGCAATTACACTCTTAATTATTTCCGCCGCCGATCCCCAGATCGGTACCAGCCTACAGGAAGTTAAACAGACTGGCATCGATGTCTACATCTGCCTCGATGTCTCCCTTAGCATGAAAGCCGATGATATTAAACCTAACCGGCTCGAAAAAGCTAAATACCAGATATCTACTCTCATCAGGAAACTCCATGGCGATAGGATCGGTCTCGTTGTCTTCGCTGGCGATGCATATGTGCAGTTCCCTTTAACTACCGACTATTCCGCCGCCGGACTCTTCCTCAATGCTGTCGATTTTAACTCCGTTCCTCAGCCCGGTACTGCAATCGCTACCGCTATTGACCTCGCCGTTAAATCTTTCGATTACAGGACCCCAACCCAAAAGGTAATCGTTCTCATAACCGATGGCGAAGATCACGAAGGCGATATCGATAAATCCGTAAATGATGCTGTCGCTAAAAATATTAAGATATATTGCATTGGTCTCGGCTCTCCTCAGGGCTCTCCTATCCCCATAAACAACGCTCAGGGTCAGCCCGGCGATTTCAAAAAAGATGACCAGGGAAATACCGTCATCACTAAACTCGATGAACCTATCCTCCAGCATATCGCCTCTATGGGCAATGGAAAATATTTCCGCGGAACTAATTACGACGATTACCTCGATAAAATATATTCCGACCTCTCTAATATGCAGAAAGCTGAATTCGGTGTTAAAAAAATTA
>JARLHD010000200.1 GCA_031292435.1 Ignavibacteriaceae bacterium | reverse complement strand
GTAAAATTACCATTTGCTAAACTACCAAAAATAATAACATTAGCTATCCCTTTGTTTAAAAATAGGTTTTTAAAAGTGTGGCTAGTGACAAGTGTTAATATTTCATCTTTATTTTTTGAACAATCCATTTTATCTACATTAAACATATAAATTCTCCTTTAACACAATTATAATTATATTATAGCCAAATTATAATTAATATTCTATGAAAATAAAAGCAAATTAATAAAGAGCCTCGTTATGAACTGGTTCCCGTCAAGTAGACAATTAAAAAAATAAAAAATTTTTCTACCGGCGGGTCTAACCTGCTGGCAGTTTTTATGCTGCATGTAAATATATTTCATGCTTTTCCATCGGTGTTAATACACCAAGATTTCTCTGCAAGCGTATATTGTTGTAATAATCGATATATTCTTCAATCATTTTTACTAAAGACATCTTATCTGTAAATTGTTTTTTGTAGTATCGCTCTCTCTTGATAATACCCCAAAAACCTTCCATCGGTCCGTTATCAATACATTTTCCAACTCTTGACATACTTTGTGTCATTCCTGCATCTGTAAGCTTTTGGTGAAATACACGGTTGGTATATTGAAAACCTCTGTCACTATGAAAAAGGGGATGGGCCTTCGGTTCTTTCGCAATAGCATCATCTATAGTATCAAATACCAATGAGTTATTGTTAGTATCTCGAATAACATAAGATACGATTCGGCGATCATAAACATCCAAAATAGCACTTAAGTAAACTTTACGCTTCTCACCATGAACATAATACTTGAATTCTGTTACATCAGTAAGCCATTTTTCATTTGGAGCGGAAGCACTGAATTCTCGATTTAAAAGGTTCTCCGCAATGAATTGAGGATTCTTAGCCTGCCTAGTACAACCGTTATTCTTATATTTTATGGTAGAATGAATATCTAGTTTACGACAAATACGCAATACACGCTTATCATTCACTTTGATATCATGATAGCGTTCTAGGTCATCTCGAATTCGTCGATACCCTTTGTCTGGACTCTTCTCGTGAATCTTTTCAATCTTGTCAGCAATAAGCCTATTTTCACTTTCATTCAAAGTAACATCTCTTTTTAGCCACTTATAGTAACCAGCTCTTGAAACCCGACCAAGCTTACATAAGGCTTGCACAGGATAATTATATTCTGCATTTTCTTCTTTAATTGCCTGATAAATATATTCATGGCGAACTCGGCTTAGCCCCGCCTCCTTTCTATCTCCTCGAGTTTTTTTAAGAAGGAAACCTCCATTTCAGCTCGTTCCTTTTCAGCACGTAAAATCTTGTTCTCTGCTCGCAATTTTTCCAATTCATTCATCTCAGCTTCGGGTTTACACTTCCCGCGCCTGTCTTGAAGTCCATCTATTCCAACCTTTTCATATTTCACAGTATAGCCTCTAGCCTGTTGATACGAAATCTGATATTTTTCTGATGTTTCTTTATAATTATGTTCATGTGCAATGCAGTATTGCACAATTTCAACTCGCTCTTCAAATGTGGTTTTTCTTCCTTTGATCATGATTGTTCTTCCTCCTGCTCCATAAGCTTTCAGCTTCTCATGACCATTATACTTCAAAACCCATTTAGATATAGTATCATCTGATGGAATTTTGTATTTTATGGCTAATTCTTGCAATGAACATTCTCCACAAATATAAGCATTAACAACCTTATGTTTAAAGGCTGAGCTATAGCATGCATTATGTCCAGTTCGGATAAATGCGCTTTCTCCGAAAGTCCGATATTTAGCAATCCACTTTCTAAAAGGTTTGCTTGTCACACCGTATTTCTTTGCAATAGAATCATAGCTACCTTTTCCATCTAAATATTCTTTTACTGCCTGAAGTTTTTCTTTAGGTAAGATATTTCTAGACATAAACACTACTCCCTTCTAAGTAAAACAGTTTTATTATTTCAACTGTCTACCTAGAAGGGAGCATATCATTTTTATGGTCTTTTTTGTTTATAAAGATTTTTTTAAATTAAGGTTTATTTCTTAATTTCAGCTTGTACACTTCGGGAAACGTTATT
>JARLHD010000199.1 GCA_031292435.1 Ignavibacteriaceae bacterium | reverse complement strand
TCTTATATTTCAACATTGTTATCTGCTTATATAGATTGTTCTGAAACTCCTTATTGCATTTATTATTCTACTTATTTAAATTTAACTTAAATTAAGTGGCATTGTTCAATCCTCTGATAAAATATTAGAGTTCTTAATGAAAAATTTCTACATCGCTCTCTTACTCTTATTCTCTCCATATTGCTATTCCCAAAACGCATGCCCCGGATTAGATTCTCTGAATTATGGGAATCAATGGTATCATACAGTCCAAATTGGCTCTCAGTGTTGGCTCAAGGAAAACCTTAATGTCGGTAATATGATTACAGCCGTTAAAGATCAAATCAATAACGATACTATAGAAAAGTTCTGTTATAATAATGACTCTAATAACTGCTCTGTCTATGGTGGTTTATACCAGTGGCGGGAGGCAGTTCAGTATACATTAAAACAAAGTCCAAGAGGTATTTGCCCTATCGGATGGCACATCCCCTTAAAAGCTGAATTTGATACTTTAATTTCATCAGTAGGCGGGGATGGGAATGCATTAAAACAAACCGGTCAGGGGGACGGAACAAATACAAGTGGCTTCTCCGGCATATTATCCGGATATAATGCATATACAGGATTCGGAAATTTGGGAACCAATGCAAATTTCTGGACTTGCTATTCCTTTTATCAACCTCAATCCGATCCCTATGATGCAATGTATCTGGAGCTTTGGAACAATACAGATGTAATATCCGGCAGACATTATAATACAGATTTCGGTCTTAGTGTCCGATGCCTTAAGGATACCATAGGGTTATTGTTACAAGTACCTTTCGGAGGAGAAAGCTGGCAGGTTGGCTCAATTCATAAAATATCCTGGGGAGGCAATTTGAACGGTAAGTTTATTAAGATAGAATATTCAACTGATAACGGTACAGACTGGCTTCAGATAATTGACTCTGCTCCTGCTGCTGATGGTGACTATAACTGGACAATTCCTAATACTCCTTCACAAAATTGTAAAGTAAGAATAACCGATCTTAATAATTCTAACTCTATAAGTGTTAGTGATAATGTATTTACAATTTATACTTCCTGCCCTGCCGGAACTACAATTGAACATGGAGGTCAGGTATATCATACTGTGGTTATTGGGAACAAATGCTGGTTCAGGGAGAATGTTAACATAGGTACTATGATTCCTGGCAGCCAATTGCCTGCTACCAACGGCATAATAGAAAAATACTGCAATAACGATGATACTGCCAACTGTACGGTTTATGGTGGCTTATATACATTCACAGAAATGAATGAGCCGGGATTCTGTCCAACTTTCTGGCATATAGCATCATCCGCTCCATTTTCAACGTTAATATCAAATGCTGCTTATGATGGAAATTCATTAAAGGCATTAGGGCAGGGATCAGGATTTGGAGAAGGTACAAACACCAGCGGGTTTTCTGCTTTATTAGCCGGATTCCGTAACAACGATGGTACATTTATGAATTTAGGAGTTAGCGCCTGGTTCCCTTATGATTATTATTTAAAACCATACAAGATTAATACAAATATACTTTATGCCACCAGTAGTCTTATTGGTTATACTGATGATTTTAATCCCAGCCAGGCAGGCAGTACACGCTGTGTTATGGATGATATTGGTCCATTATTATTAAAGTCTCCCGTCGGTGGAGAAAACTGGCAGATAGGTACTACTCAGAAAATAACCTGGTCACTTAGCAATGTTATAAACATCAGGATAGACTATACTACAAATAATGGTACAAATTGGACAAATATTATCGCTTCGACTCCAACCTCGGCAGGTAGCTACAATTGGACTATACCTAATGCACCTTCAACAAATTGTAAAGTTAAAATTAGCAGTGTAAGTAGTTCTGACACAAATAGCATTAGCAATGTATTTCAGATTTATCAGATACCAATAAATCCCTGTCCTGGAATACCGACTGTCGATTATGGAGGACAGACATATAATACAATCGCAATAGGAGATCAGTGCTGGTTAAAAGAAAACCTGAATATAGGGACAATGATAGATTCAACCCAGAACCCATCTAATAATGGAATAATTGAAAAATACTGTTATAATAATGATTCAGTCAAATGTTCAATATATGGCGGTTTATATCAGTGGGACGAAGCTATGCAATATGACACAACAGAAGGATCAAAAGGTATCTGCCCAACAGGATGGCATGTTCCATCATGGAATGAATTTGCAACGTTAAAGTCATTTGTTGGTAACAACGGAAACGAATTAAAAGAAATAGGT
>JARLHD010000198.1 GCA_031292435.1 Ignavibacteriaceae bacterium | reverse complement strand
GTTCATCAATATTGTCTGATGCATCTTGACAAGCTTATAGTAAGTGATTTCCCAAGGAAAACAACCATTGAACAGGAGCTATTGAAATACAGATTGTTAAATATATTTTACAATCGTGAAACTGAGATTAAATTTTTAGAAAAGCTCCTATCTGAGGAACTTTATGTAATTCAAAACGAAAAAAGGCACAAAGAATGGATTAAGATCGCAAAAAAAGAATTTTATCAACTCTTACACAAATTAGAGCTACAAAGAAGACGAAATAAAGAGAATCTTCCATTCCATAGCCTTGAAAAGTCAAAGATCAACTTTGAAGAATTAATGAAACAAATCAGAACATATGAAGAAGTAATTCAAAAACGATTGAGGATGATTAATAAACACTGGTTGAATCTTACTTTGTTTCATTATCTTCCAGGAGCTCCAGCGACAAATAATCCTATTGAGAGCTATTATTCTAAAAGTCTAAAAACTGATAGCAAGAAGCAGTTTAGGACGGATTGTGGAATTGAGAATCAGATTAAACTTACTGAAATGAAAAGATCAAATTTATTCAAGAAACCGGAGAAGTCACTTATAGAGTTGTTCAAATTATTTACTCCATTTATGTTTTAGTGAGTTATTTTTATAGAAATATCATTAATATAGTAGCGAAGCGTATCGATTTTAGTCCATAACTGAAGTGAAATGAATCAAGTAGGTAACAAATATGCAACAAATCTTTTGGCTTTTACTGCCGAAGAACGTGTTTCTCAAGGATTCTTTGAGTTTATTTAGATAGTCAATAGAGAAAATTGCAATTTTGAGAACGAAAAAAGTGAAAAATCACTAGATTCTGGAATTGAGTCTCTTAACCGAATACTGAATATTTCACTGCGTTACGGCAAGAAATTGAGTTAGCCGCCGAAATATGAATCTGAAAGCGGTTCAGTTGAAGAAGCTTTAAGTATTCAGTAAGTCTGCACAGTAAGTCTTGATAAAAAATAGATGTTGAAAAGAACGCAGGCTGTACAATAGCTGTACAATAAGTTTAAGGACTTTCAAGAATTCATTAAATACGTTAATTAAGCTGGAGAATAGATCACGAGATCACGAAAGATTGTCCATTTTTCCACATGATTTGATCTCCAGCAAAACGCTTTCTGATATGTTGGTCTTTTATATGTTGGTCTGTTCAGCCTCAGGCAGGAGTTTCCTTGGCAAGGATATATGCGACCATCTCAGGGTTAAGCTTGCTCTCTTTTGATATCTTAGATTCAATGTCCTCAGCGGAT
>JARLHD010000197.1 GCA_031292435.1 Ignavibacteriaceae bacterium | reverse complement strand
GATGTAATTGTACCTCTATCCTCGTTCTTCACCAGTGAAGCGAATGAATTATTCTCTATTTCAGTTTTAGAATAGTCAAGGACATCAGTTACAACTTCATTTACAAATGTTATAAAACCACTGCTGTCTGTTATAAATAAAAGACTCTGCGAGTTATCGAAAGCGGATTTATATAATTGGTTCTCTCTTTCCTTTATTAAATTTTGAGTGACATCCCTTATAATATTAAAATGAGCATCCTTATCATTAAATTTGAATTCAAATTTACTTATCTCTACAAAGACGGAAGCACCGGTTTTTGTTTTATGCCTGTAAGGTCCTGTAAATTTCCCAAATTTATCCGGCGTGTTTGACGAATCAAGTAAAGTTTGTATATCTTCCGGGGTATAAAGGTCAGTAAAATCCATTTGGAGAAATTCTTCTTTTTTATACCCATAGAGATTCAAAGCCGCATTATTAACTTCCAGAAACCTCAGATTCTCAGTATCATAAATAAATATTGGTTCCGGGTTATTCTGAATCAGAATATCAAACATTGTTCCTCTTCTTTTTATTAAATTTTCAAAATCATATTTTGAGGAATCCACTTCCAAAAATATTAAAACCCCTTCGGGTTCATTAACTTTACTAAAAAGTTTGCTTAAATATACATTAAAAGTTTCAGAAATTCCTTCATCATCACTAAACTTTCCGGTGAATATTATTCTTGTTTCGGTAGTATTTCCCTGTTTAAAATCGTTTATAAGGTCTGCCAATTCACTAGGTAATATCTCCCTGAAACTTGTATTCAGGATAGTTTTTTGATCCCTGTTGACCAATTGGACAAACCTTGAATTAAAACGGCATATTTCTTCATTCCTGTCAATATGTGCTGCTGCATAAGGTAAAGGTTCTAAAATCAAAGGAAGGTCATCGTTTTTCATTACTATCTTCTGCGTAAATCCTATAGATGAAATATAATTATGTTTCGAATCAAACATTGGATATTGAATAGTTTCGAACTGACCTGATTTGTTTATTTCATTAAAAGGAATCCCTTTAATAATGATAGAATTACCTGAATTACGGATAAAGTTATTAATAGATTTATATAATGAGCTCAAAACAGGAATAAGGTAACTACTTACCTGTCTGCCTTCCATCTGTTTGGATTTGACCCCGGTTTGTCTGGAAAGGCTGTAGTTAACAATAAAATAATTCCCCTTAATATCTTCAATCCAGAAGGGTTCCTCTAATTTATCAATCTTCTTCCGGAAGGTTTCCTTGCCAATTAGTGAGAATGGATAATTTTGACTTGCTTCCTCAATTAACTTCAGAATTTCTACATTTTTTATAATTCCTGACATATCAATATCTAAAATGGATAATTCTGTTACTGATAACGGCGCTGTAATTTCACTTTTTTTCAATGAAAACAAAATATAATTTTCCTGCTGCCCGCTATATTGGTTCAACATTATCTCCCCCCTTATCTCTTCTCCTGATTGAAATCGCAGGTTATTCAGCTGAGTAATGGGGGTATTATTATTTAATAGTTTTTCAATTAAACCACTTACCATTTCACCCGAGGGATCATCAAGTTCATCATAAATATTATTGATTTCTTTTTTGAAATGGAAGAGTAGGCCAGCTTCTTTATTAAAAGACAATACATCCCCGGTATTATCGATTAGCATAAATGGAATATTTATAATCTCATTTAATGAGCCAAAAAGATTATTATTTATTTTGAAATCTGAACTCATATTCAATAATAATAAGGTAAGATACAAAAAAAAACAGATAACTGCTTTTTAACAGAACCGGGTTAAACCATTAAACCTTTGATTTATCATAATCAACATAATATGTGCGTGATTCACCTGGTTTAAGATCATTTATAAATACTTTGACAGACTTACTTCCTTTGGAATGGTCAAAACTGGCAGGGACAGTAGAGATTAATTCTGTACTTAATGAAATATCATCAGCCTTTTCATTCAAATCAATTTGAACAACAGATTGACCGACTATTTCATTCCCGGGGTTCGATACTGTAACCACCACCCTTGTTTCACCTCTTTTATCAACTCTTACTTCAATATAGTCCCTTTTGGAAAACCATTTTTGAATCTCTGAGGCAGTAGTAATCCAGAAATTCTTTTTCTTCAAATCATCTATTATCTGTTTCACAACTGTAGTATTTTCAGGTTTTAACTGATATTCGGGATGTATTTTCATTATATACGTACCTCCTTCAAAAAGGACTCTATCAACATCCTCCTGGTAAGTATAGAACTGGAATTCAGGTTGAGTTAGACCGAAATCTCTTATTACCTCGAAATCATCACGGGCTGTCTTAGTCATTGATAATATTCTGTCCTTACCTCGGATAATGATTTTAGGAACTGATCTGTCCGTTAATGAATCTGTCATAACATACAGGTAACCTGCATTTATTAAGGCGAGTTCTGAATTATGATCAAATAATCCATAGTACGGATAACAGCCAGTTATCTTTGAACCTGAAACTGACTCCAGGGTTTTCATAGCTCCTTTTAATTTTGCATACTGGGTCTTATAATCATCAAGATGATTTATTGTATCATTAACAGATGACAGATAACCAAGGTCAACCAGGGAAGCAACTTCTCCATAATTTGCTAATTCTGAAATAAGATTTTTATTCTGTTCGGCTTTATATGGATCGACAAAGAATGTAGCTTTCACTTTTTCAGTACCAAGAATATTTAACAGGTTCCTTACATCATAAATATCATCTGAGATAACGGGAGAAATTACAGCTGCAGCATCATAACCATTCGGCCATTCTTTTATATATGCAACAGGGCCATAATTCAACCAGTTTATACAGTTTCTAAATAACCTTTCAAAAATTATATAATCATCCTGCACACCAACAACGGAATTTATTTCAAACCCCATCCATACAAATCTGCCTTTCCCATAATTACCATATACAATCCCGGCGCTTTTTTTAATTTCTTCACGTACAAGACCATCCTCAAGCTTGTAGTTATACCAGAAACTAACCTGTGTAGTTCTAGGGTCCAATACTTCAACTGCCATAGGATGATCCCAAGTTGCAACTTTCAGGGGATATCCGGTTGGGATATTTGTAGTTACCGCCAACTCACCCCGCAGTGTATGAATCTTGGTAGTTTCATCGGGAACAATTTCCTTTGAGAATTTTAATCCGAACACTTCTGAAAGGAAATCCCATCCACGCCACTTACCATCCTGGGAGTATGAGGCGATACCACTGGTAGCAAAAACAGAACCGCCATTATCAATATATTTTTTGATTTGAGCAATCTCGATATCACTTAGTGACCTTGAACCTGGAAGAATAAGTATTTTGTAATCAAAGAGTTTACCTTTCTCAATCGATTCATCTGAAATGATATCGAAATTTGATTTAGAAGCTCCAAGGAACTTCTCCCATGTTTTTAAATTATCATTCTGCCACGAACTTCCCTTTGGCAGCATATTCTCAGTGTACCTGGAATTAAGAATAGCTATTTCAGCTTCTCCCCCATTAAAAATAGTCTTTAAAACTTTTGAGTTAGGAAGAAGGGCAGATGAATCAAACTTTCCATAGATTCCACGCAGAATAAACAGATAAGTAATTACAGAACCTGCCAGAATTATAAGACCTACAAAAATAATCAAGGACTGATTTACTTTGCCTTTTTTGTAAGTTTTTACTTCCACTTTAATGTACCTGTGGTTTTTTCTTCTTTAGATGGGATGATGTACCCATCTGAAGTATACTTCAGGAATTTATGTTCCTTAGGTTGTACATAACTGCCTGCTTCAGTTTGAACTGTTGGTGCAGTTTTAGGCTCAAAATAAACAGGCTGGGGAGCCACTTCCGGTCCCTGCCTTGGAATTTGTGCAGGAGTTTCTGCAGGAGTATAGAGTTCCGCCCTGACAGTAGAAGGTACAGGGGCTACAACCTGTTGTCCCTTACCCTCTCTGATTTTATACAGAATATATGCACCTATCGCAAGTAAGAATGTGCTGATAGTTGCTACGAGGATTATTGTTGACAAAACCGGAATAAGTTCCATAGAAAACCTCTAATAATAATTTAATATTTTATGCTTTTGCAGTTCCAACTCGTTCAAGTTTGCCCCAGGACATTTTAATTCCCAGGAATTCTTCAATTGTTGACATCGCTTTACAGACGTCAATTACAAGAATAAAGAACATTCTATAAATGATCGCATACCAAATTAGCCTGAATTCCTCTTTCTCCACCGTAACACAATAAAGTGCAGTAATCAGGTCAAGCAAAGCTAATCCTGCCCACCAGAAAAATATTAGTGAAGTGAAACCAAAGAACAATGCAGCTATTATAAAGAATAAATTGGCGGCTATATTCATAGTCGGCCATATTAATGCTTCATAAAACATTGTCCATAGAATAAAGGTATCACCAAAGTTAATAGTAGGATTCAGCATCAATTTTTTATGTTTTCTTACTGACTGAAGTATCCCTCTTGTCCAGCGGTATCTTTGTTTCATTAGTTGCTGCAATTTAGCAGGGGCTTCTGTATAAGAGATAGAATTCGGTTCATAATAAATCTTCCAGCCGCCGGCTAATATTTTAAGGGTAAGGTCTGCATCTTCAGCAAAAGTATCACTTGAATAATATCCTGAAGTTTCGATAGCTTTCTTTCTGAATAACCCGATAGGACCGGGGATGATATTTACCAGGCTGACAAAACTCTGGGCACTGCGTGCCATATTCAAACCTTCAATATATTCAAGTGCCTGCAGGTCAGTAAAGAAATTTCTTCTATTCATTACTTTTACATTTCCGGCTACGGCACCGATCTCCGGATTGCTGAAGTGTCTTACTGCCAATCTTAATGAATCTGGTGATAGCTGAGAATCGCCGTCCATACATAGTATAAAATCTGCTTTAGAATTCATTATCCCCGCATTCAAGGCTTTGGATTTTCCACCATTTGGCTTATCAATAAGTGAAATTTTAATATCTGAATATCTACCCTTCTGGTAACCGACCAATTGTTCAGCTACTTCTTTTGTTTTATCCGTAGACCCGTCATTAACAATAATAATTTCATAGTTTGAGTAGTTAAGCTCCAGGAGAGACTTAACAGAATCCGCAACAACTTTTTCTTCATTGTAGACCGGTACAATAATAGAAACAAATGGGAAAAATCCTTCTGTAGGTTTAAATGTATACTGATTAATATATAAATAAGCAAATATCAGAATTGCAAAATATCTGACAAGAAGAATGAAAAGAAATATAACCAGTGCATCGATGATAGCATATTCGATAAGTGAATTATATGAAAGTACAGTTAAAGGTAATGTATAAATGATTACGCAAATGAGAACAAGAGATAATAACCCGCTAAAGAGTATGCGTTTGAGGTACTTACTTTTTTTATTTTCATTAACGGAATATGGGTCCCGGTTTTTGAGGATCAGAGTTTCTTTGATTATTTGCTGGTTTAGTTTCATTTCTATTTAGCTTATTTTGCTATTAAAACTCAACAATAGTGCCATAATCAAATCCTTTTATTGGTGAGTAATAGAGGTTCTTTCGTAGCATGTTAGGATAAAAATCACTAATTGTCTCATATTAAAACAATCGATAATTTCATTTAACATTTAATATAGCCTCAGTCAGCAGATCTGCCAAAATCTTTCCACCTGCATCAGAGAAATGCGAATAATCTTTAAGAGCCAGGTTCTGGTTTACCCAATCATTCATAGAGTTCATACCTCCCATTGCTTCAAAGCTATTCCAAAAAGCTACACCTGTCTGCTGAGCAATCAATTTCTGTTCATCAAGAACCAAAAGAACCGACTGATCAGTAACAAATTTAGTTCCTTTTTTAACTGCTTTATCGCTTACACCGACAAGGAGGATAGCAGCATCAGGAAAGGCTTGCTTTAGATTATTAATAACTTTAATCATTTTGTTCCTGTACCAGGTATAATTTAACTGGTCAGGGGAAGCTATATTCAGACCATAATTCAATATGATTAGTTTATAATTAAGCATCTTCTGGAAATCTGAAAGAATATTTTTTGGAAGATCATCTAAAGATACTCCAGAATTTCCCCTGATAGGAAAATTATCTACATATACTCCATTGCCGTTCTCAAGGCTTACGCCGAAGAAGTTAACATCCTTACTGCATGCAGTAAAGTTAAGTTTTACTGATGTAATATTACCTGAAGAATTTATATCAGACTCCTTAACATTCATTCCCGGTTCTAATTTTAGGCTCTGGGGAGCACCGTTATTAAGGGAATAAGATACATTACAATTATTTTTTGAATTATTGTAGAATAGCCTAATCTGTTTAAATGACCTGGTAGTACTTTTAAAATTAGTAGCATCATATTTAACCCAGCTATTGCCTTTAGATTTTGCAACCGTACCTGCGATACCCAGGGTATAATTATTAAGATTATGTGTAAACAAAGATGCCCATTCCCAGTCAGATTCATTAAATGAATGCTTCACAGTTTGTTTGACAGCAATGTCATCGGTACAAATTGACTGAAACCCAACTCCCATTCCTCCAAATTTACTTTGAAAGTTCTGTCTTAAATCAGCAGTTATTATATCGCCCCAGTTTATTGAATCTCCATAATGTGCAATCCTGATCTTCTTAGATTTAGATTCATTCAGAGCATTTAGAAACTTTTTCAACTGGCTGGTATCACCAGTAATCGGCACTTTTTTCCCGGCGGGAGGATTAGGATTGACAGCTGCGTAAACAAAAGGAAATGAATTAAAGATTAATAATAAAAGAATTGTTAACAGATATACTGATATTGATTTTCTAGTCACCGGATAAGCTCCAAGAATTATTATAACGTAATATTGATCTAAGAATTAAATTTATAGTTAGAATATACTAAGATAACAGGATAAGTAACCTGCCCAAAAATTATAACCAGTGCCGAACCGGATGGAACCAGTATTAGATATTCTGCCTGAAACGGTAAATATCTGAACCGGATGGTAAACCGCTTCGCCATATAATTCGTTAAGAATAAAATCATAAGAAGGGATATAGCCTAATTTGCCGCCAATATTAAATGAAATTTTCTGGTCCTTATAGGCGGTCCAGTCAGCCCAAATACTATGGGACTGAAAGTTCCGAGGTGAATAATAAAGAGCGGATACTCTAAGATAGTTTATATAATTATATTCATAACCAATATGCAGAATGTCATTGATAGACTTATCGGTTTTAATTTTAAAGTCATGTCCTGAGTTTGAATCTGCACTAACTTTAATATAATTATAGTAAACATATAACGAGAAAGTGGGACTTATAAAATAGTCTCCGTTAAGTCTTAATAGCCCTGCGCTTATATTTGTATTAAGCAAAAATGGAGAGTATAGGATTACTCTCGCATCATTTTTTTCATAAGAAAGACCGGCTCCAAAATCATTCTTCTTTTCATACCTTGCAACTGTCTGAAATACATTGTTTTGAGAAGTAGATAATGATTTTGTCTGACCTAAACCTGCTGAAGCATAGAAATTATCATAGTTAAAAATAAAGTGTCCCATGAATGTGGTTAAATTTCTCTGCTGAGCTAGAGAAGTAATATTATATCTGGCATAGGATGCGCCTATAGATACATATTTGACAACTCCAGTCTCAATTCTTCCCCCAAAGATAGAGAGGTCGAAGTTCTGGTTATCAGAATAAAAGGCAGCAAATGGAGAGAGAGACAGACTTCCAAGAAAAGCAGTACCAAATTGATTTCCTGATTTCAGATAACCTAATCTTGTTTGTAATACAGTTACCTGACTTGAATCGAGACTCACAAGATTTTTATTATTGGCATCTAACATAGACTCGTACAGATTTATGGCATCGTCATTCCTTTTCATTTTTTCAAAGATATCGCCGAGATAGACATTAGCAGAATAATCATATGGTTTTTC
Source organism: Ignavibacteriaceae bacterium (assembly GCA_031292435.1). Classification (GTDB taxonomy): domain Bacteria; phylum Bacteroidota; class Ignavibacteria; order Ignavibacteriales; family Ignavibacteriaceae; genus Fen-1301. Next base: position 13,142 of record JARLHD010000197.1, on the reverse strand, counting down.
AATCTTCAGGGCATTTAATTCTTCAAGAGCTCTTAAAGTGTCTCCTGCTTCCATATAACTGATTGCCTTAAGAGAGGCAACATCAAAATCAGGACCCATTTTAAGAACTTTGTCATATGTTTTTATGGCGACATCATATCTTTTTGCATCCATATTATAAGCGGCATATTCAAGAAGAATATTCTTTTCGGGATTATCAATCTTTGCAATAATTTCATCATATTTATCTGCAGCAGAGTCAAATTTACCTTCATCATGCAGCCTGCCAGCTTCGCCACGCATGGATAATATTTTCCGTTCCTTTTCTACCTCTGCTCTTGTATTGATATGATCTTCGACAGCTTCAACTTCTTTGCTACCCGGGCTTATTGCTTTAGCCATATTTAAATATTTTTCAGCTTCAGGAATATTTCCTGTTCCTGAATAAAGAAAGCACATTGAGAGAATAGCATCTAAATTATTGGGGTCATCTTTCAGAATACTCCGAAGAGTTACTTTGGCGCCTTCAATTTCTTCCGGTTTGGCATTTAGAACATTCCACGCAATTAAACGTGCATTAAATAATTTATATTCCTTTTTATCCGGAGCATACTTCAACAATATTGACATCTGGATATAAGCCTTATCCCATTTATAGCTCCAGGCACAATATTTAGTAAGCATGAAACGGAGGTCAAGATCTTCATTCTCCTTTACCGTAGCCAAATATTTCTCAAGGACATCTATAGCATTATCATAATCGTAAAGATGTGCATAGCTATCAGATAATTTTAATACTGCATTCCTGTTATTATTATTCTTTTCAAATTCAGCAGACCATGTTTTAATATTGGAATTATACAAACTATCCTGAAGACCGGATAAATATTCCAGTTTATTCTTAAAGCGGTCGGTAACGGCAATCTTTTCATCAGGCTGTATTATTAAGAGTTGTTCATGAGCTTCTTCAAGCCTGTTATGTTTAATAAGTTCATCTATAAGTTTAAATCTCAGTTCATTGTCATTGGGGTTTTTCTTAAGCATTCTGAAATATTTGTCAATTACATACTCCCGGGGTTTGGTTCCTCCGCGAATAGTTTTACCATACCTATAGGAAGTATCATTAACTGTATAGATGTAACCATTACCTTTGGCAATATCGAGACCATTCATGGCTTCTTTGAAATACGGCTTAATTGCAAGTGCTTTTTCAAACGCATCTATAGCATTCTTTTTCTTTGCCAGCCATAATTCAAAATAACCATATCTTGACCAGAGTCTTTGATCAGTCGGGAAATTTTGAGTATACTTTCTTAATATTGGTTCCCCTTTCTGAATATGATTATTACGGGCAAGAATTTCGGTATACCGGATTATTTCATCAGGAGAAGCTGATTCCATAGCAAGATACTTATCGTACCATTCCTCTGCCACAGGCCAATCCCCAAGATTTTTATAGCACTTGCCGATCTCGAGAAAGTTAACAGGTTTTTTAGGGTATATAGCAATTTCTCTTTTATGCCCTTCAATTTTATTATATAAAAGTTTATACCATGCATCGGTAGTTTCAGAAAGGTTCTTATTTATTTCAGCATCATCTGCATCAAGTTTATGAGCTGAACGGAAATCGTAAACCGCCATTTCATACTGACCCCGTTTCTGATAGCATACACCACGCAAATTATAACCATCAGCCTTTTGCGGACTGGCAGAAACATAACGGTTAAGTAGATCAATAGCTTCACCATATCTACCGGCAAGCATTTGTTTTTTAGCCTCATTCTTTAAAGCATCTACCTGTGGCTGGCTGATGATTGGAGAGGTCATAAGGAAGGCAATAAGAATTGTCTGTATATATATATTTTTAATTGTCATAACTATATCAGTTATAGACCTAGTTTATTTTTTTCCTGCGATTCGCTGCCTACTAACAACTTAAGAACATCATTAGCATTATGAACATTCTCATCCACTTTAACAGCATAAACGCTTATATAAGGAATGACGGATTTAATAAATTCAGGACTGTTTCCCGGAAGATTAGTTTTTATTTTTGATATTAGACTTTTGATCTCCTTCTGATTTTCTTCACGTGTAATCAGAACAACAACATTATTTGCAAGAATACAAATCTTATCCTTTCTATCTGTAGAAAGGCGGACTGCATTCTGAAGCTGACCGATAGTAAGTAATCTTTTTCGTTCGGCTTCCGCATCAAGCCTGAAAGACAATATTGTAAATATTTGTCCGGTGCTTTTATAAAGTGCAATTTGGTTATTCAGAAGAAGGTTAAAATCATTTATATCATAATAATTAGAATGAGGAATAGGTACTTCAGCAGTATCAATATCAACTAAAGATGTGTACTTACGACCTTTAGGAGCGACAACAGAACCAGGGCCCGGAATATCTGATACTGATTGAATCGGAAATGTAGCGGCAGACTTTTCTGTTGTTATAACTCCTCTATTGGGTTCAATAACATAATCCGAAGTAAACTTACCCTGTGTATGGCCGATATTCGGGAATATAGTCATTTTTCCGCCATGGTAGTCTTTATCTGTAAGAACGCCATTCCTGAGATATATAATACCAGTTCCATATGAACTTAAAGCATCGATAATTTGTTCAGCGAAATGAGTAGCTGGTTCACCTAAAATGAATAAGCTTGTAATTCCGAAATCCTCTATTGCTTCAATATCCTTTAGGAAAGTATCCTGTAAGAAGTTAATATTCTGAAATCCGACAAAGGGTGTAAGCTCATCAAATACAATTTTAGAAGGCTGGTATTGTTCAACTACAGTGACAATATTATTAAGATATTCAGCCAGGTAACTATCAACGTCAGGGACATTAGAAATATCTGCTGGAGGAGCTACTCGTACGACTATTATTCGATTCTGATTCATTAATTCCTGAAGGTCAATATCTATTGACGCAGCCTGAATAATAAGATCTTTTGGACGTTTGGAAGTAAAATAAAGACATAATTCCTTTTGTTCTGCACTTTCTTTTGCATATTGAAGGCTTAGGAGTGTTTTACCGGTTTTATGTGCACCGATCATCAAATAAGTACCGCCTCTATAAAAGCCACCCCAAGCGGAATCGACCAGTGAAATCCCCGATGCTAATAATTGTATTTTTTTCTTCATAACCGTGTCATATTTTTTTGTAACAATGCCAAATATTATGCCGAGTTGTGATTTATAGATAATGGCTTAAAATGATATAATATTAGGGTTTAATTAGAGACAATGAAAAATAACTGTCTTATAATGCGACACATGAGTGTAGCATATTTTAGGCTGAAAATCAAGCTTTTTAATTCTTTCAAATTAAAAATATGTAAGGTTTAGTAATGTCGGATTAATGGAAAAGGTCGAATTATCAATAAGGTATGCCATTAGAAAGGCATACCTTAAGAATTTTCTAATTGGTGTTCAGATTGATAATTGGATTTTTAGGCTGTTTTATTTCTGAAGCTCCCGGAGGAGTTTGTTTACTAACATTAGCCGAATAATTATTATCAACGATTAATAGATCAGCTAAATCAACAATATTATTTCCATCTACATCTGAACTTGAATAACCATTTACATAGTTAGAATTATTAGCAAAAACTGCAACCAGATCCAATAAATTTATCTGCCCATCCTGGTTGATATCACCACTATAGAGACAATATTTGTTTCCCTTTAATATCAAATTATTACCATAGGCCTGTGCGGCAGAAGTTGTGAAATCATAATTCAAAGCAGATGATATAAAAATATTTCCAACAGCGCTCCATGTTTCAATAGAATTACGATGTTTAACGACGACATAGTAATGAGAAATACTGTTTAAAGGAGAGGTCGGGAAACCAATACCCAATCCAGACGAATTCAGTACTAACTTTTGTGATGATTGTAATAGATATGGGGCTGTAGTATCGCGCAATTCAACAGTTACAGTATCTGATACCATAGAAGACCCATCAAATAGTCCCTGCATCAATGCTTTGACGCTTAAAGAGAAATGATTATAATGACAGTAATTTGTTGTAGTATCATTTGTTTTATCTGCATCTGCCGCCAGAGCAGTGAAACATTTGGCCTTATAATATTTAGCAGTCGGGTTAAAGGTTGCATCGAATGTAACCTGTTGAGATACGCCTGAATTCAGGGACGATATTGATTTAGTACTGGTATAAACCTGAGTACCAAGAGTATCATAAATATTCATAATGACATTGAAAGGTGAAGTCTGGTTAGTTCCACCAAAATTAGTAACAGTAGCAATAGGAGCAATGTTTGTAGTTAAATTATTATATGCACCTCCAACCGGATTAGCAATACCAGAAACGCCAACATCAATAAGTGTTAATATCGGTTCAATCATTAATCTGAAATTGTTACCCGGAGCAAAATCATTCCAGCTTAGGGAACCTGAAGGTGCTGCAAAATAAAAAATTCCCGCTCTGATCGGTTTTTCAATCTGATAATCAAAATATAAATTAGTTGTTCCGGTTTGACTTATTCCAACAAAGAAAGAACCACTAACATGAATTTTAGGACTAACAGTAATGGTATCAATACCAGCAATTGATGTTTGAGTAGCTGACTGCCAAAGGAGGGTTCCAGGAGAACCAGCAGTACCAGTTGCGTCCCAGATACCAATTTTATAAGATTTACCTGCAGTATCAAAACCAACAGAAACTTTGTCAATAGTAGAAACAGAGTTAGTACTAAACTTCGCCGCTAAATCTCCAGTACCTGAATTAAACCCGACTCCTCCGTCAGCGGTAGGAGGAAATGGTCCATACGCATAATTAAAAGTATTAGTTGTAATAAGCTGGTTAACAGTCTTTGAATTATTTAAATTAATATCATCAGAGGGAATTGTAACCGTTATAATATTAGTTCCTGCATTAGTTGGAGTCCAATTTGAAAATATAACTTCAGTATTATTTCCCGGGTCTATAGAGGCAATCTGGATCACTTCTGAATAAGTATTAGCACCCGAGATCATTAGCGTAACGTTTTTATTAGTAACAGTACTACTTCCATTATTTGCTATAACTGCTTTAATTTGATGAGGTGCAGCAAATGGAATAGGGAGTTTGCCGAGGGTATAAATCTGCATAACTTCCATATCATTGGCAATACTAAATCCTAAATAAGTTTCAGGTCTATAAGCGCCATATGTATTTGCTACAGTAGTTGGGAGTGCAGTACTAGATTGATTACATCTGCTACCAGAAGTACCGGCTGAAACATCGGTAATGTTAACTCCACACCCGGTTGTTGTTGTAGTAGCCGAATAGTCGAAAGCGACATAGACCCCGCCTCCTGTATAACTGAAAGCAGTAGGTAGAGAGAAATTTTCAATTATCGAATAAGCTGTATTAGCGATCATGAAAGATGAATTGTTGTCAACAAGAGTCATAGGGGAAATGTCAGTAGCCCAGGAGGATACTTTAGTAGAAGTAACATCAGTGGTATTCTGCAGATAAATTTTAATAGAACCTGTAACTGAAGCAGCTCCAAGTAAATAATATGTCCAGGCTATTTGATTAACCTTAACCCCACTAGGAATGCCGAGTGCCTGCATTTCAGAAGGCTTAATAAGATAAACGCATCTTTCATATTTAGATTGACCAGTGGGAGCCAAGCTAGCGGTTGAAGCCAAAAGATAATAATTATCACTGGGCAGCACATAATAAAGAGACTGGATTCCATTTTGGTTACCATTATTAGATTTCTTAAGGGAAGTAATTGGCTTATTTATAAAAATGGATGAGGAAGATTTCTTATGTATAACGACATTCTGTGCAAATAAATTGACTGTTAAAAGCAGGAACAGAGAAAGGATAGTAATTTTCCTTACCATAGCAACCTCCTAATGAAATAGAATAGTATAATTATAGAACGAACAGTACCAAAGAAACATTAAGAAAGATATAGAAGTAAGCATTACCCCCCATAATACGGGTAAATAATCAATTAAAAATTAGATAAATATATTCTAATTCACAAATAGTATTACAATGAGGTTCTAATTTTTCAGATGAACAGGAGTTCTATTTACATGTTTGAAGGAATATTCCGCAGCTCCGGGAGGAATTTGTCTGGCTACAAAGTTGGTATTGTTATTATCAATCCATGTGAAGTCATCACTGGTAACTTGGCCATCACCGTTTACGTCATTAGCAATATGATAATCAAAATTCGCATTATCATTATCTACTCCTGTGAAGTCATCACTGGTTATCTGACCATCCTGACTTACATCGCCGCTATATATACAATACTTGGCACCATGAATTGCAAGTGGAGGATTGCTTCCGTCAGTATATGCTTGACCAAGACCTGTTGTGAAATCATAACTTAATGCACCGCCTGTAAAACTGACTGCTGAGGCACTCCAGGTCTCTAATGTAGTTAGAGATTTTACTACAATGTAATAGGGCGAAATACTATTTAAGGAAGTAGTAAAATTATTTATATTACTAAATCCTGCCTTACTTAATATTGATGTTTTTGAATCAATTATAGAATATGGTGTAACAGCATTATGCAGCTCAACTGTAACTGAAGGAGTTGTAGTCATTGCTGTTCCACCGGAGACATACATGGCTTCTAATAATGCAGTTAGACTAAGTGAGAATTGAATATAATTAAATGTTGCAGTTAAAGAATCATTATTTTTGTTTGCATCACTACCTAATGAAGTATAACATTTTGCGGTATATAAACTAGCAGTGGGATTAAATGATGGGTCAAAGGTTACCTGCTGTGTCTGACCCGAGTTCAGAGTTATGGACTTTGTACTTGAATAAATTTTGATATCATTAAAATTATAAATATCCATTGTAACATTGAAAGTGCCCTGGTTATTAGATCCAAAATTAGCAATAGTAGCTTTAGGAGTTATGTTAGATATTAAATTATTATAAGTTCCCCCCAAAGGGAAATCTATTGAGGAGACACCAACATCATTGGTAAGGGTTAAACCCGGTTCGATTATAAATCTAAATGGATTACCCGATACAGCAAAATCGGTCCATGTGGAAGACCCCGAAGGAGAAGCAGTGTAAAAAGTAATTGTCCTGACGGGATCTTCAGACTGGTATGCATATGCAATATTTGTTGTACCTATTTGTCTTACGCCGACGTAGAAATTTCCTGTTACGTTTATTTTTGGATTAACAAGAATAGTTGATTGACCTGTTGTTGAAGTAAGTACCGGAGATTCCCAGAGAAGTGCACCGGGGGTACCTGCTGAACCTGAAGCATCCCAGATTCCAATTTTATAAGGCTGTCCACTGACAGTAAAATTTACACTCACCTGATTAACAGAAGCAGCTGAATTTGGATTCAACATATTTTGGGGATTAACGGGATTACTTATACCGGTTTTGTTAATATCATCGGAATTTCCATTTAACTGATTGAGGTCAACCGGCAGATTTGCATTAAATTTTTCAACAAAATCACCAGTCTGCGAATTGAATCCAATACCACCATCAACGGAAGGGGGAAACGGTCCATATGCATAAGAATAGATATTTGATGAAATAAGCTGAATGACTTTAATGGAATTATTTGAATTTAGATCATCCGGAGGCAGTGAAACGATGACTGTATCAATACCCTGAACAGAAGGAATAAATGAAGAAAAAATTACCAACTTATACTGACCTGATTGAATAATACTGATAGTCTGGTTATCCGAGAATGAATTTGCGCCATTTATAATAAGGGAGACATTCAGATTAAAGAGATCATTAGTGCCGACATTCTGGATAGCTGCAATAACCTGATGAGGAGTTCCAGCCGGAACAGGTAGTTTGCCCAGAGTATAGATCTGCACAACACGGGCATCATTAGCAATTGAGAATCCCAGATATGTTTCGGGTCTGGAGCTAACAGGCGCGACTGTGGTAGGCGAAGTTGAATTAGACTGAGCCATGAGGTTACCATTAGTCAAATTAGTATTGACATAAATAGCTGTTCCTGAATTTACGGAAGAGCTTGAATAATCAAAGGCGATATACAATCCTCCGCCGGTGTAGGTAAAAGCAGAGGGGGCAGAGAAGTTTTCAACCACATTATCTGATACAGGAATTGTGAATGTGGGGTTATCATCAACGAAGGTCATTGTCCTTATAGCATCAATCCAAGTGGTGCTTTTTGTATTTGTGGTATTGGTAGTGTTTTCCAAATAAACTTTTAGGTTTCCTGTAACGGGAGAGTTACCGGGAATGTAGTAAGTCCATTCAATTTGGTTAATATTTAATCCAGCCGGTATGTCGGCGGCTGACATTTCATCAGGAGTAATAAGATACACACCTCTTTCATAGTTAAAAGTTCCTACCGGTCCACGTGCGCTATAAGAAGCATCGTTAGTATTAGGGAGGACATGATAAAGGGAACTGATATTAACTGATTTATTTCCGGCTATTGAAGGCAGAGCGTTGTTACGCAAATTAACCAAGCGGGATTCTTTCCGGATATGGAAATCCTGTGCAAATACGGCATAAGAAACCAAAAGAATGAGAGAAAGAATTGTAATACTTTTTAACATAAAGAAAATTAAAGACTGATATAATCAAAATAAATGGAATAAGAGAAAGTAATTTAATCCAAGTTAAAAATAGTAAAATTTAATTCTCCCTCCTCTTTTGGGGAGGAAAGGTATCTATTTAAACAGAATTATTTACACTCCCAAAGGAAGGGATACTGTAGAGCTATTGGTGTGCTAAAGGTATTCTATTAGTATTAAGAGTCTTGCAAGAGCTCAGTGAGGATTACAAAAGTACCTTTCAAAAGTAGAGAAAAAGCAGCATAATTGTTATTATCGATGTGTATTTGATGTGATTATTGATGAATATCACATATTAGATAATAATTGGATGAATTTTCCATTTTTTTATAGTGGAAAGGGAGCAAAAGGATTTGAATAAATATGAAAAAGAGATTTATTATTACTTATTCTTACCCTGAAAGTCAGTCCCTATGATTTTATCCCAAACAGGAGAGCTTACGCCAAAACCATTAGCGGGATCCTGGTAGTGATGTTTCATATGGTGGTTTTTAATTGCAAGCCAGAATTTATTATGCATATTAAAATGATGAACCGCGTAATGCGTCATATCATAAAATAAGTAGCCGGTAAGGAATCCTGCCATAAAGGGAGCTACATAGAACTTCCCTACTATAGAGTAAAATAGAAAGTAGAAGAGAACAGCCAGAGGAACGCTAACGGAAGGAGGCATAACAAGACGTTTTGAATCGCTGGGGTAATCATGATGGACACCATGGAATATGAAGTGTATCCGATGTCCCAATTTAGAGTTAGGGACATAATGAAAAACAAATCTATGAAGAGCATATTCTGCAAGGGACCAAACGATAATGCCCAGAACTAATAAGGAGATAAGGTTTATGAATTCAATATTAAAGAGGAAGATACCACGGTATAAAAATGCCAGAATAACAGGTATATAAATATATAAAGGGACAGTGAAATGAATTTTTGATAGAGCTTCAAGGAAGTTATTATCAAACATCCTTACGGTTTCATCTTTATTTGAAACAAAGTTTTTAGACATTTTGATTTCCTTTGATTATTGATACTAAAAGTTAAGGTTTAATCAATTCTAAGGTAGAAATTACACAAGTTTTACATTAAGGAGATGTGATTTGTGACGAGTGAACTTATTGAGAGATTTTTCTTATACCTAATCCGGGTAGATCATTAGGTACTATAGTTCCTTTTGCGGCATTTACACCATCAAACAAATCATTATTGATAAGCAGGTTGCCGTCCAGATCAACCCAATCGGCGAGAGAACATAGATGTGCGGCAGCTGAAATGGCGCAGGTTGTTTCAGTCATGCAGCCGAGCATAACTTTCAAGTTTAGTTCCCTGGCACGAATTATCATTTTATAGGCTTCGCTAATGCCGGTAGACTTCATGAGTTTAATATTTACACCTGAGTAGGCTTTACAAGCCTCATCTAAATCTGATAATCTTTTAACAGCTTCATCTGCGATAACAGGAATGGGGCTACGCGAAGTTAACCATGCAGTATCTGTATAGTTTAATTTGCTAAATGGTTGTTCGATTAAAAGCACATTATTTTCTGCAAGCTCCAGAGTAAGATCGAGAGCAGCTTCCCTATCACTCCATCCTTGATTTATATCAGCGAAAATAGGTTTATCAGTTTCGGATCTAATTGTATTTATAATTTTTTTATCATCCAGCGTACCGAGTTTCGCTTTAATGAATTTGAAATTTTCTGCTTCCTTTAGTTTAATTAATAACATTTCAGTAGAATCAATTCCAATTGTATAGGAAGTAAATCTTTCCCTTTTAGGGATATTATACATTTTATATACCGGAAGCTTTTTTATTTTGCCGACCAAATCGTGCAGAGCTATATCGAAGGAAGCTTTTGCTGCGTTATTGCCCTGAGCGAGATTATCTACAGTTGATAATATGGAATCGATATCCGTTATGTCGTAAAGAGAGGAAAGATCTATCTGACTCAGGAAGAACTGGACGCTCTCCTGTGTTTCCAGAAGATACGGGGGGAGACTGGCTTCACCATATCCTGTAAATTCTTCGTATTTAATTTCGACTAAAACTGCGGGAGTAGTTGTTCGTGTATTATCTGATATGCCGAAGGGATGTTTAAGTTCCAGCGTGTACGGGTAGTGTGATAATTTTATATTATTCATGCTAGCAAAGATAAGCAATAGGGAATATTTATTTCAATAACCCTATTTGTATCGTGCCACGGGCTACTTTTACCTGGTGCCGGTTTTCAAAGAAGTATTTAAATTCGATTGTGTTCACGGATTCGTGTACTTCCTCTATTTCAGCGTGCAGGATAAGGTTATCATTAAGATAAACCGGTTTCATAAATTTTATTTCCTGTGTTTGGATAAGAACATCTTTTACAGGGAGACATTCTCCAATGAAATAGGAGAGAAATCCATTAAGGATGTTGCCATGCATTACTTTTTCTTTAAAGCCCTTGTTAACAGCGAAAGATTCATTAGTGTGCAGGGGGTTCTTATCTTTGAATACAGAAATAAAGCCTTCGTAAATATCAGGGCTTACATTAAAGGAGCAGGTATAGAGATCGCCTTTGTTCATTTTATATATGTTACTTTTAAAGTTATACCAATTCTTTTATAGTTTCTGAATCTGCCGATATAAAAACAGGATAATCGGAATAAGAGTCAACGTTAAGAACCCACCGGTTACATTCGCCTTCACATTTGATAAAGCCTAAATCATTATAATGTCCTTTGACCATGGCATTTTTGGGAGTAGGAAGATACTCGCCGATGATTTGTTTTGCACCAAAGGATTTAGCCTGCTGAACAATCTGGTTTAATACAAATTTTTCCATCCCGCGTTTTAATACTCTACAACTCATAATCCAAGTATCTATAAAGAGAGAGTCTGATTGTTTTTTTAGAATGATAACACTGATTAGACCATAATCGCCATATTTATCTTCAAGAGTAAAATCGATTGTGAGGTAATCACCGGAGACAGCGATGTTAGTAATCTCTTCTTCAGTATAGCGGACGGTACGCAGGTTAAACTGATTTGACCTCTGAGTAAGCTGTGAGACGCGTGGAATGCTGAACTTGTCGAATGGTTTTACCGTAGAATGCATATTCAGGCCTGCGAGGAATTCATCTTCATTGATACATTGTTTTTGGACGATAGATCTTTGAGCTTCCTCCTGATACTGTTGGGTGCGCTGTTCATCTTCAGGAGTATAGGATGCGGTCTCGAATAGATTACAAGAGCGGAGGAATGTCAAATACTCAGATGGATCTTCCGGGAGTTCCGGAACGGTTATATCCGGGATATGCGTCCTGACCATATTTCTTTCAAAAGGATTGTCATCGAGGAAGACCATTGAATCGAACCCAATATTAAGAATGCTCTGGATATAATTTATGTTCTGGACTTTGTTATCCCAGTTAGCAACAAATACGGCTATATCTGAGAGTTTAAGAACCATATCAGGGTGCATTTCGAATGGTTCCTTAGCTATCGATTCGGTATTCTTACTACACACGGCAAGGATTATTCCCCGCTGCTTTAATTGTTTTAACCACATCTGGAGGGCAGTAAACGCTTTACCAATACCAAGATCACCGATATGAATATTTTCCAATCCGTCATCTCCAATGATGCCGCCCCACAATGTATTATCCAAATCAAGTATTATGCATTTCTTAATACTCCCTGCTATTGAGAGAATGATATCTGTAATATTTTTAGCAACCAGAGGGAGGAAATCAAGACTAAATATTAAATCTGTGGTGATGTATATTTTAGGATCGGTACAGAATGCGGCTCCCATGTTATTATGAAGGGACGCTACATCATTGATAAATAAGTTTTTATGCTTTTGGGAAAGGTTCATCAATTCGTAATTGATTTTTCTTACCTGATATAAATAGGAGGATAATGTTTTATTGGCATAATTACCGAATACAGAGTCATCGGTTTCAACTAAATTAAAATAGATAACCTTGCATTTGATTTTACTGGTGATAGTATTATAGAGATTTGAAATATCCTGTATATGTCTTTCAGCAAAGGAAGTTTTAGAGTCATTATCCAGCTTATAGAATTTCTTAAGAAGTTTTTCAGAGGAATGATAAATAATAACGTATTCGGGTTGGAATTGGTATAAATCTGATTCCAGGTCATAAGTCTGCATCTCGATCTGGTCGTAGTCGGCTTCCCAAATATCAAAGTTATAGCCAACTTCAAAGCCATAACCTTTTAATGCTTTAGAGAGAAGTTGGGTAGCCGAGTCGCCCAGTAGGGCTACTTTGACCTTTTTGAGACCGGAATAGTCTTTTTTCAAATTGGATTTTAGGTCATAGAAATTCATTATTTAATATACCTTTCAAAACTTAAAGTAAAGGAACGGTTGAAGATCAGCGAATCTGAACTGTACTACAAGCCAGATAACAAAGACTAACATGACTGCTTTTGTAATTACTGAAGAGTTGATAGCAAACTGGCGTATTTTTTCTTTTATAATCTCAGGGAGAAAATGAGCTACATATCCTGCGATAATAAGCCCGAATATTAGTTTATATCCATCGATAAACTGAAGAAATACTTCGCCATGG
>JARLHD010000196.1 GCA_031292435.1 Ignavibacteriaceae bacterium | reverse complement strand
TTGTGTTAGAGTCTGACTGGAATTACCATCATAGAGAATCAGGTTTTTAGTACCCGGCGTACCAGCATAAAAGTTATTATTATCAGAGCCAGATAAATAAGAGGAACCTAAAGCAGAAGATGAGCCAAATGCAATTGTGTACCCCCCATTAGTTATAGTTGTGTTTACTAAAATATTATTGGCAAGAAATAAAGAAGCAGGTTGATTTATATAGGCAGCATAAGTCATTGCGCCGGAACCGGCATTGCCATTAATATATACGGTATTATAATATGCATTAACAGTACCGCCAGCAATGTACAAGCCAGCAATTGCTGTTAAACTTGATGAGTTGACAGCATTAAGGTCAGAGATTAAATTATTATAAGCATTAAATGAGCTGGAAGTAAAATAAATTCCATAAACACCTGCATTACCATGATTACATGATAAACCATATACATTGCAATTATATATATTCCCTGAATTGCCACCGCCCAAATAAATGCCATAAACTGAACTTGCACTATTAACTGAAGGAGTCATATTAGAAAGATTATATACTGTATTATTATGGACTGATCTTGAGTTTAAACCCCCGGTGGTACTTAAATAAATACCATAAACATTAGAAATATCATTTGAATTTGTTGCATCGTAGGAGATATTATAAACAGTATTATTATAGTTATTTTCACTGGTAAAAGTACTGGAATTATATATTCCCATTAATTGTTCGGTAGTAGCAGAGGTAGTATTCTGACAGAGAAGATCGTGCACGATGTTATCATGAACACTAAGGGAACCATTCGAATAATAGATCCCAGTAATTTGAGCAGATGGAACATTCTTTTTAGTAAGATTAAATACCTGATTGCCATAAATGTTGTGTGTACTATTTAATAATGCTGCAGTTGAAGAAATTCCATCAAACTGCCCTACACCAGAAGTAACATCAATTGTACAATCATGGACTAAATTACCACTTACATTTACTGTCGAAGCGGATGCATTCTGATATAATCCAAAAAAACTACCTGTTGAAGTGTTATTATTGAAGGCAAAATTTTTAACTTCATTATTCTGCATGTTTACAGTATTTGTTGCACCCGAATTTCCAATACTGTTTGTTATACCATAATGATTACCAGAGAGTGCATCACTTGTCATCTGAACCGTATTACCAATAATATCAACATTAGAATTATTTCCATTAGTTAACTGGATGCCGGAGAAAGCGATAGTAGTACCCGCACCACCATTTATATTATTATAATTAACTTTCAAATTGTTCTGGCACTGGGCAAATATTCCGGCGCACGCTGAAGCACCTGCACCAAAATTAGTAATTGTATTTCCAGTTCCGGGCAGTCCACCGATTTCATTATTCTGATCATAGAAGAAATAAGGAGGAACAGAAGAATTATAACCACTAACATAAATACCATAATAAGCTTTATCTATTGTGTTGTTATAGAATTTACAATAGCTGGAAGCATCAGTTGTAGCAGTAAGGGTATGTGTTGTACCAGCCGGATTACCGGGTTCATGATTACCGACATAAATTCCTTTGGTTGCAGTGAAAGTATTAGGAAGGGTACTTTGTAATAATGTTATTTTACAATTTTTGATAGTTACATATTGACATCCGTTGAAAGGTGCTGAACCATTCTGAAGCAAGAGGGCGTATCCCCATTCGATATAATCTGTACCACCGGGGGTAACATCTTTCAGATCAATCCCGTCGAAGGTAATATAATCGCCGCCTGCAATGATAATGATACCATCGAAATTATTTGAGGTACCGGCACTTGATTGAATAAGCGGATTTGAACCGACACCGGATTTTTGAAACGTTATGGTATTAGCTGCTGTACCGCTTGTATTTATTGTAAGAGAGGCAGGTTCATTGAAAGTTTGACCGGCGATTACGTTAAAGATAACCGGACCAGTAATACCAGTATTCAATGATGTAACAGCATCTCCGAAGGAGTGAAAATTTGTTCCCCCGGTAGCTATGGTGTTATCAATGGTATAATTGCCAGACAAAGCAGCAAACGAAAGGGAAGGAAGCCAAAATGAAAGCATAATAAGAAAGAGGCTTATAATTATATTTCTATGAAACTGT
>JARLHD010000195.1 GCA_031292435.1 Ignavibacteriaceae bacterium | reverse complement strand
ATTATTTATTTTTCGTCAATTTATGTTCCGAGAAAGATATGGTTTTGATGGTATTCCAGGTTTTCCTGACTGGGTTTGTTTAGGGGATTTTCAGAGAAGTAAGTGAACCTATTGAGGTATAGTTACTTTATTTTTTCCCTATATGCGACCATTCCACCTGATATATTTTTTGCCTTGAACCCATATTTACGCAATATTTTGGCACCTCTATCAGATCTTACACCAGTTTTGCATATTACGGCTATATCATTCTTCCTATACTGATCAAGTTCATGAATTCTTTTTTCCAATTCATCAATTGGTATATGGACCACATTATCTATTTTACCGAGCGGACCGACAAGTTCCTCATCGGTTCTAACATCAAGAATAACGAGTGATTTATTATTCTTCATTTGTTTTGATAATTCCTTCACAGACATACTTTGAGCATTACAAGTACCACTGATAAAATTGAAAAGTAAAATCAAAACAAGAAAAGGCATTATTTTTAACTTATTCATTTTATACTCTCCTTCAGATCATTAATCATAGCTAAATGTATTAAAAAAATATCAATTGTAAAATTTCCCCCAATATATATTGCAAATCAAAAATCTCAGATCACATAATTAAGGTTAGTATTTATTACAATCAGGATTAATTTTATATCTTATTGCTGTATCTAAAATTGCAAAATATTTATTATAGTTTAGAGGAACAATTATGGAAATATTAAGCAAATATTTCAGGTGGCTTCAGAATAATGTACCAACCGGAGAAGTTGAGAAATATCCTGAAATAAATCAGAATGGGGAAACTTCTGTTAAAGGGGTATATATCATAGGTGATCTTACAGGCATTCCCCTACTAAAATTGGCAGTAGAGAGTGGTAAAAAGATAATGGACTTTTTCGAAAATGATGAGGATTTTCAAAGATCAAGGCAAAATAAGAATAAGCAGGATGTATATGATCTACTTATAATCGGTGCCGGACCAGCAGGAGTAGCTGCAGGAATTGAAGCATCTAAAAAGAAATATTCGTGCATTATACTGGAAGCGTCTAAGAAATTTAATACAATAATAAACTTTCCCAAAGCTAAACCGATTATTGCCACTCCTGATAATTATCCCCAACAATCAGGTCTGAAAATAAATGATGGATATAAAGAATCACTTCTTGATGAACTTTACGAACAGATTAAAGATATTAAACTTCCCCTGGAGGAAGGAGTAACAGTTGATAAAATTCAAAGAGAAAGGGATTATTTATCAATAATTACTAAAGAGAAAACATATAAAGCAATAAGGGTAATACTTGCGATAGGCAAGACAGGCAACTCCAGGATGTTAAATGTTCCAGGTGAGGAATTACCAAAGGTATATAACAGACTTATAGATCCGGATGAGGCACACATGCAAGATGTACTTGTTGTAGGGGGCGGCGATTCAGCATTGGAAACGGCAATTGCCATTACGCCTTTTGCGAAGAGTGTTGCCATATCTTACCGCAAACCGACATTTGCCCGTCCTAAAGAAAATAATGCGGAAAGTCTTGATGCTCTTGTTAAAGAAGGAAAGATCAAACTTTTCATGGAATCAACGATAAGGGAAATTAAAGATAATTTAGTATTACTTTCGACAAAAGAGGGGGAAAAGGAAATTCCTAATTCCATGGTATATACATTGATAGGAAAAGAACTTCCAACTGAATTCTTTAAGCGAAGCGGAATTAAAATGGAAGGAGAGAAATCTTTCACAGTCAAACTGCAATTTGCACTTTTAGTTTTGGTTGCAGGGGTCATCTATTTTGGAAAGAGCAGTGAATTATTGTACTTACATCTGCTTGGCAAAATGAATTCATGGGGTGAAATATTTTCCAAAATATTCTCGGCTTCATTTTGGGGAAAGTTTGTGTCTCTCCCTATAATTATTATAAAGGCATTATTTTCACCCGAAATAAGAATCTGGAATGTTGGCGATTATATAAATGCTTTTCTTGCATATTTTTCTTTGATAGGAGTAATTGTACTGGGCTTTTATTTGTTGTATAAGTTTTTTAAGGATCATGGTGCAGAATTAAAATTTGACTGGCGCACATTTAAGTATTTATATTTTATTATTGTAGCCGCTTTCTTTGCGGTAGTGTTTTTCGGAGAAAGATATTTCGGAGTATTGGTTTTAGGAAAGTCCCAGTCATTCTGGTACACAGGATTATATTCACTTACGATTTTAATATTTGGTATCAGAAGAATAAAGATGAAACCGACCAAATATATTAAACTCCAGACCTGGTCATTGATAACGATCCAGGCACTTCCACTTTTCATATTCCCTGAAATTATATTTCCTTATTTAGGCAGCATCGGTGCGCTCGGATCTCAGAATGGATATATACTCTCGCAAGTCTTCCCCGGAGGGAGTTACTGGAGATCGTACGGATTTATTTTAGCGTGGCCATTATTTATAAGCAACCTCTATAATTCAAGTGTAACAACATTCTGGCTCGTCTTTGGATTTATACAGACATTTGTGTTTATACCATATATTGTTTACCGATGGGGGAAAGGAGCTTACTGCGGTTGGATATGTTCCTGCGGTGCGCTTGCAGAAACATTAGGAGATGAATATAGAACACTTGCTCCGCATGGCCCGAAGGCGAAGAAAATGGAGAACATTGGACAATGGGTGCTGGTGGCGGCATTCATAGTAACGGGCTTAAAGTTATTAAGCGTTTTATATGATTTCAACATTCCAATAATAAATGAAAAAATTTCATACTCAGCAGATTTCCTGAATAATATATATCATTTTTCAATTGATATAATATTTGCGGGAGTTTTAGGGGTAGGGGTTTATTTCTTTTTAAGCGGAAGAGTCTGGTGCAGATTCGGGTGTCCTCTTGCTGCATGGATGCATATAGTAAGCCGGTTTTCACGATACAGAATATTTGCCGATAAGAAGAAATGTATTTCGTGCAATATCTGCACGAAAGTCTGCCACATGGGGATAGATGTTATGAGTTATGCAAACAAAGGGATACCAATGAATGATGTTGAGTGTGTAAGATGCTCAGCATGTGTTGTTAACTGTCCTACCGAGGTATTAACGTTCGGAAGCTTATCCAAAACCGACCTTAAAAATGAGATGTATAAAAAGGTAAAGATACCAGTATTTAATTCGACCGATTGGCGAACCGGATTATGAGGAACAAATCATCATTGATAGTATTTCTCCGTTACCCGGAGAAAGGCAAAGTAAAAACACGGCTCGCAGCCACAACTTCAGAGGAATTTGCACAGCAATGGTATAGAAAGTGTGTGGACAAAATAATGAGTGAGATAGATAAAATACCCAATATTGAAACGAACATATTTTATTCCGATCGTAAAGAAAAAGAAAAGGTTATTAAATGGCTGGGCAATAAGTTTATTTACCATCATCAGGAAGGAACAGATCTAGGGGAAAAGATGCAGAATGCTTTCTTCAATGTATTCTCACATAATTCAGGTAAAGTAATTATTATAGGAACTGACATTCCAGACTTAAATCAAAATATTCTAACAAATGCATTTGAGCTATTAGATAAAAATGATATAGTTCTGGGACCATCGGTGGATGGCGGTTATTATCTCCTAGGGATGAACAGACTTCACAATTCTTTATTCGAAGGGATTGAATTCAGCACTTCAACAGTCCTATCGGAAACAATTTCTAAAATTGATAAATTAGGGTTAACGTTTTCAATACTTCCAAAACTACAGGATATTGATATTGAGGACGATTTGATTAAATGGCAGAATAAAGTTAATTGAATAAAGGAATGCTAATCCTATGCACGACTTCAGGAATAAAATTCGGGAATACGAATTAGAACTCCCTTCCCTTTCCATTGAAACTCTCCAGATGAATATTACATTAAAATGCAACCAGGCTTGTCATCATTGCCATGTGGATTCATCTCCTAAAAGAACCGAGATGATGAATAAAGATACCATCGATCAATGCCTGGAGATACTTAGAGAACACCCTCAGATAAAGAATGTTGATATTACGGGCGGAGCACCCGAGCTGAATCCTTATTTTAATTATCTTATTACAGAAGCTAAGAAGTCAGATAAACACATTATAGTAAGGCATAACCTAACAGTTACGTTAGACGGCGATCCAACAACCCATGAATCCAAATTATACCTTCCCGAATTTTTTGCAAAGCAAGGTGTAGAAATAATCTGTTCACTCCCCTGCTACCTGGAATCCAATGTAGAAATGCAGCGGGGACCGGGAGTATTTCAAAAAAGTATAGAGTCAATACGAATGCTGAATGAAGCAGGCTATGGTATTGAAAACAGCGGACTGATGCTTAACCTGGTACATAATCCGGTCGGTGCTTATCTTCCGTCATCCCAGGAAGCTCTGGAAAAAGATTACAAAGAACATTTGTGGAAAAATTACAAAGTAAAGTTTAATAATCTGTATGCAATTACGAACATGCCTATTCACAGATTCAGGGAACAACTGGAAAGAGCAGGAAATTATGAAATATATATGGAGAAATTAGAAAACGCATTCAATCCTGATGCAGCGATTGGCGTGATGTGCCGATCAATGCTAAGTGTTTCTTATGATGGAAGAATTTTCGACTGCGATTTTAACCAGATGCTTAACATACAAGTTGCGACCGATGAACCTGTAACAGTTTTTAATTTTGACTATAATAAATTGAGCAGCCATGATATTATATTTGATACACATTGCTTCGGTTGTACTGCAGGCGCAGGAAGCAGCTGTGCAGGCGTGATATCATAAATGCTGAATAATAAGAAACTTGTTGTAATTATTCCAGTATTTAATGAAGAAGATTCAATTGCAAGTGTTATAAAGGATATACCCGGTTTCATTGATGAAATTGTAGTTGTAAATAATGGCTCAAGGGATAGAACTTCTGAAATTGCTTCAAATGCAGGTGCAACAGTTCTTACGGAAATAGATAAAGGATATGGGGCTGCTTGTCTAAAAGGAATTGATTACATAAAGAATAAAAATTATGAGATAGTGGTTTTTCTTGATGGGGATTTTAGTGATCATCCGTGTGAAATGGGATTGGTTATTGACCCAATTATAAAAGATGACTATGATCTAGTAATTGGATCCCGATTGTTAGGACAAAGAGAGAAAGGGGCTATGCTTCCGCAGGCAATATTCGGCAATTGGCTATCCTGTTTTCTGATCAGGTTATTCTGGGGATATAGATTTTCAGACCTAGGTCCTTTCCGCGCTATAACATATTGTGCACTGCAAAAGTTGGACATGAAAGACCGCAATTTCGGATGGACTGTTGAAATGCAGATTAAGGCAGCTAAACAGAAACTCCGAGCGATCGAAGTTCCTGTAAGCTACAGAAAGAGAATCGGTATATCAAAAGTAACCGGGACAATAAGCGGAACTGTTAAGGCATCAGTGAAAATTCTTTGGTTAATATTTATGAGTCTTAATAAGTCATTTAAATAACCAAGCAAAATTGCCATACCCATCTTTTTGCAATTCCTCTTTCGGGATAAATTTAAGAGCTGCCGAATCAAGACAATACCTGAGATGAGCAGGAGCGGGTCCGTCGTCAAAAACATGCCCCAGATGAGATTGAGCATATTTACTTTTGACTTCAACCCGGGCAGATCCCAGAGCTCTATCTTCATTCCTGACTATAAACCGCGGGTCAATCGGTTTGGTAAAACTGGGCCAACCTGTTCCTGAATCAAATTTATCTTTAGAACTGAATAAAGGTTCATGTGAAACAATATCGACATAGATACCATCCTTATGATTATCCCAATATTCATTATTGAATGAAGTTTCAGTTCCATTATTTTGAGTTACGTCAAACTGAATAGGGGATAATTTCTTTTTCAATTCGTCTTTTGAAGGTTTCTTGAAACTAAAATCGTAGATATTGCCCCAAATCTTCTGAATATATTTATCGCGACCGGAAGCCTCTCTATAGCTATGATACCTATCAGGATTTTTCTTATAAAAATGCTGTTCAGATTCTTCTACGGGAGTGAAGTTTGTAAGTTTTGCGACTTTAGTTACAATAGGCTTACCGAAAATACCAATCTTATTGAGGTGATCAAATAATTTTAGTGCCAAATCTTTTTCAGAGTTGTTATTATAATAGACATAAGATTTATATTCAGCACCGCGATCGTGGAATGATCCGCCGTCATCGGTAGGGTCAAATTGTCTAATATAATAGTCGAGCAATTCAGAATAACTTATAGACATCGGATCATAAATAACTTTTATTGCTTCAACTTTTCCCGTGGGTCCTGAATGATCAGTCTGACCTTCAGCATGACCGGAGATAACATCTTTAAGTCCGGATATTTTTTCAAATGATGCATCCATACACCAATAACATCCACCTGCGAATACAGCAGTTGATAGACCGTTCATATTTCCGCCAGGAGTACCCAGCAGTTTTGATTTATTTATTGAAAAACCAATTAATAGAATAACCCCTATTAACAGGGCGAATAATTTCAAATTCATTATATCATTTCCTATTTTGTTATTTTTGCAATTAATTATAATGTAAAACTAACCTTCAATTATCACGAAATTATCACAAAAGTATAAAGAAGAAATAACATTTAGTTAAGCAGTTTAATTAAGTGAGACACAGCAAATAAAGCAGAGAATATTCTAACAATTTTATTATTTTAGAATTATGCAAAAACGAATAACAGAATCGACAGTACTTTTTATTAGCATAATCAAATGGGTGGTCCTGGCAACCATTGCCGGAGCAGTAGTTGGTTTAGCAACTACATTTTTCCTTAAGCTGCTTACATTGGCAACCGACATTAGTCATCAATGGCCTTATTGGTTGTGGCTGCTCCCTGCTGCTTTATTTATTAGTACTGCGCTGGTTATGTACCTGGCTCCGGAAGCTAAAGGTCATGGCACTGAGAAAGTTATAGAAGCTATACATAAACGAGCAGGAAAAATTCCCATTCTTGTTGTCCCGGTAAAACTACTTGCTACTATAATAACTTTAGCATTTGGTGGTTCCGCCGGGAAGGAAGGACCATGTGCTCAAATAGGAGCAGGTATAACATCATTATTTGGAGATCTGCTCAGGTTTGATGATCACGATAGAAAGAAACTGGTCATTTGCGGGATCAGTGCCGGATTTGCTGCAGTGTTTGGAACGCCGATAGCGGGTTCCATCTTTGGAGTAGAAGTTCTATTTGTTGGAGCAATACTATATGATGTTCTCCTGCCTTCATTTATTGCGGGAATTACTGCATATCAGGTATCGACATCCTTTGGCATCACTTACTTTCACCATCCGGTTAGTTTAGTCCCGGTTTTTTCTGAAGGATTTTTGATAAAAGTAATGGCAGCGGGAGTTTTCTTCGGATTATGCTCCATAGTCCTGATAGAAGTTATAAAGTTCATGGAGAAAGGATCAGAACGGATTAAAATCTGGTCACCGCTTAAAGGACTGCTTGGTGGTTTTATTCTGATTGGTTTGTCATATATTTTCTCTACAAGATATTTAGGCCTGGGTTTAGAAACTATTGAAGATACTCTTAAGGGGCAGCCGACTGAATGGTATGCTTTTCTGGTAAAACCATTATTTACCGGCATAACGCTAAGCTTTGGTGGAAGCGGAGGAATAGTAACACCAATCTTCTTTGCTGGAACAGCAGCAGGTTCATTTTTTGCACAGATGACAGGACTAAATGTTGCAACGTTTGCTGCTATAGGAATGGTGGCAGTTCTCTCAGGATCTGCGAATACTCCAATTGCAGCAAGTATAATGTCCGTAGAATTATTCGGTCCATCTGTTGCTCCGTATGCTACGGTAGCTTGTGTAATTAGTTTTCTGATGACAGGACATCGGAGTGTATATCCATCACAGGTATTATCTATTTCAAAATCACCATCACTCCATGTTGAATTAGGAAAAGAACTGGAAGCTGTGCAAACAACTTATCTTGCAAAGGATACCGGAGTGATAAGCCGTGTATTTAGATTTATAAAAAGAATAGAAGATCTGGTAAACAAAATTCAAATGGATATTGCTTCACACAGAAGAAATCATAAAAATACTACTCCTAAAAACAAGGAGTAGTATATTTTATAATTTGTGGAAATATAATTTATAATATACCTAATGAAGTAAGCTTGAATGTTAATGGTGAACCTGAGCTGGTAATTCAACCCCTAGTCGTTTTAATACACCAGGAATTCCGCCGTCGGGAGTAGTCTCAATATTCAGAAATTCTATTTTATTATCCTTAAAGGTAAATCTGAGCTTTTCTTCCGGCATATTTATTCTTTTATTTGTGGCAGGAATATTAGGTACTCCAGGCATAGGAGCAGGCATTTCATTCAAATGAGTTCCTGTAATCTTCACTTTAGATTCAACGATGTTTTTACTTACACTTCCAATTTTATAATTGAATCTGAAATCAGGCATACCTGTAGTATAAGACCGGAGTTCTCCCATCATTTCTTTTATTCCCAATGGTTCGGGTGAAACACCAGTAATCTTGAAATTATTTGCTAAAAGACTTTCAACTGTAGAAAAATCTTTATTCTCAATAGCATTGAAAAAATTTTCAATAATCATATCCAATTCCATAGCATACCTCCTTTATAATAATAATTCTTAAGATTTAATTATAGGTTACAAATGAATTTAGTAACCAGGTGGAGCGAATGCTATAAATTGGGACACATATTTAATCACACTGGGCTCTGAATTTGGATAATAGTCTATACTACATTCGGAATAAATATCAGTGATTTATTGAGTAAGGAATACCTAGTAAAATTATTTTTGATTCCTTAATAAATTTTTAAATCCCCTATAGTAGTTAGGTGGAAAATCCGGGAATTTGCGAAAAATAAATAATACTTATTTTAGTTACCACGGACTTGGTTGAGGTTTACCCGTGGTAATCAGTTTACGCAAATTGCCGTTTACCAGCATGCCCCATGCGTTTGAGCAGTCGTTATAACATTCATACTCAGGTACCAGTCCTATGTGGCTGAAGCGTACCTCTGTTTTGCCGCCTTTTTTAGTGATATCAAAAACAATGTCCGTGCCTTTCCATTCGCTCTTATCTTTTACAAAACTAAGCCTGGCGTCTAACACATGCCAGACAACTTTTTTGCCAGGAATGAATTCTTTTATTTTTTGTTTGGAATAGTGAACGTCTGAAACGCTGTAGGTGAACTCGTCACCGGGTTCGTTAGTATTGCCTACTATTTCTCCTGACCACCATCCACGAACATTATTGATGGCGGCGAAGGCTTCTTCCGGAGTTTGGTCTACCGAAAAGGTAGTGGTGAAATCTGATTTAGTCATTTTCCTTTCCTCTTTATTGTTGAATATTTTATGCAATTACTAAAAGAATAATCTGATATACATTGATTTTTAATTTTGCCATTTATCACAACGATTTATCTATCACAAAGGTTCTATTAAGGGACAACTTCCAATTTCAAGTAATACCCGAGGAAGGATATTACAGGAGTTGGTTACCGATTCCAATACTTGTGAACTGAGGCATTATTATTTATTTGAATTATCCATATAGTGATTCGCTTAAAATAAATGAGGGTTTTTTACATATAATATTCATCAATAATTTATCGGAGGATAAAATGAAAAATATCTTTATAGTCCTGTTATCTTTTGTAATAATTTTATTGTCTTTTACAGACATTCATGCGCAGGATAAAACCACAAAAGGGGACAAAATCAAAATGCACCGTTACCTAGTTGAGCGAACATTTCCAAAAGGTCTTAACATACCATTAAATAAAGTAGGAAGTGATCTATGCCTAACAGTGGTATCGAATAACGCTGAAGACCAAGTAACATGGATTCATTCATATGTAACAATGGATAAGAAAAAGACTTTTTGCATCTATGATGCTCCATCACCGGAAGCAATAAGAAAATCAGCCAAAAGTAATGGACTCCCTGTAGATAATATTACAGAAGTCAGTGTTCTTGATCCATATTTTTACAAATAATATCTAGTTGTAATAGATCTTGCCGTTAGGAATATTTTGAAAAAAGCTTTGGTGTTATTAATTATAATAGGATCATATGCATCTAATGTGTTTACCCAGGATAATTTTATAGCAATTCCCAAAGAAGAAAGGACTAAGTATCATATTAATTTCATAAAGCTCTTTTACTCTTCTCCCGAAGCTGAAAGACAAAGTTATTCGTCTCTTAAAGAAATGATTACACGGCTGGAAGGTTTCAAAGGTAAAGTGGCTAATTCAGGAACTAATCTTCTATCAGCTCTTGTACTTGATGACAGCATAACCGTTCAATATTCTTTGCACGATGCTTATCTTTATTTGAGTTTTGCCGTTAATACAAAGGAAGCAGTAATTTCTGATTATGAATCGGAATTGATAGCAGAAGTTAACAGCCGTACACAATTCCTTCAAACGGAATTAATGCAGATCTCAGAAGATAATTTAACCCGATTAATGAAAGAAAAACCTGAACTTAATTCTTATTTATTTGAAATTGAGTCTGCGCAACGCCTTCAGCATCATACACTTCCACTGAATGAGGAAGAAAGATTAGGAAATATTTCCCCATCAATAACAGATTGGCAATATGAATTATATCAGAATTTAATAACACATATAAATTTTACTAAAGTTAAGACCGAAAGCGGCGAGGAACTTAATGTTTGGTCTCAAAGGGGGACAATAATGAATAATCCTGATAGAAATGTTCGTGAATCCGGTTTCAAATTCCGGTTTTCAGATATTGCAAAACAAAAGGATCTTTTTGCTTTTGCCTTAATAAAACTTATTAAAGCAAAAGATGCATTATCACAGTTACATAATTACAAGGATTATGCTGAGGAATCTTATTTTTCAAGATACCTAAGTGTCTCAGGCGTCAGGGATCTCCTTAACAAGGTCGAAGAAAAAACATCAGTGTTAAAAAAGTTTGAGACAATACGTGCCCGACATATAAAAAACATCACAGGATATGATGATGTAAATTACTGGGATTTATCCGGGGGAACGACTAAGAGCCCCGTCCCCCGATTTGAAATTAGCCAGGCTACAAAAATTATTTTGAATGTAATTCATCCATTGGGAACTGAATATGAATCGGAAATGGCAGCATTGCTAGACCCTTCAAATGGGAGACTTGACATAGTATCCGGGGATAACCGTCTTTCGGGTGGAGGAGGAGTTGGATTTCCCGGTATTCCAAACGTATTCTATTCACAAGGTTATGAAGGTTTTTACAAGGATATGTCTATATTAATTCATGAAGGCGGCCATGTTGCTCATTTTCAGTTAATGGGTAAAAACAATATCAAACCGGTTTATGGCACCGGTCCTAATTATTTCTCAGAATCTTTTGCAATTTTTAATGAGCTGCTCCTGGCTGATTATCTGTATAAAAATGAAAAAGATATTTCGAATAAAATTTTTTATCTTGAACAATTTCTTGATGTGAAAGGTCTGGAGGTTTTTAGAGCAGCTCAGGAATCCCAACTTGAACAATCTATACATGATGGTGTAGCAAGCAACAAAATTCAAAATGCTGATGATCTGGATACACTTACTCTCAATATATTTTCAAAATATTCTATCTGGCCTAAAAAACATCCGGATGAATTTAAGGAAACATGGATGGTCTCCCGCCTGATGTATGAAGACCCAATGTATCTAATTAATTATGTATATGGCGCGCTGCTTTCATTAAAGTATTATGAAATGTTTAATAAGGATCCCATTGGGTTCTCCACCAAATATCTTTCATTAATGCGTAATGGTTTTAATGATACACCTTCCGTACTGTTGAAAAATTTTCTTAACATCGATCTGAACGATCCGCATCTATTAAACGATGCTATGGACCTTTTAGATAAAAAGATTGATGATCTTCAGAAGCTTTATTCAACGATTGATAATCATTAATTCTCTCTTTGGAGAGTTCACAACATATCACCACCCACAATACATGCAACCTTGTTGATGTTATAATTGGCTTGTTGTCCTATTTGCAATACACCCAATTCTTAATAAGGTTCGTATCAAAAAAGATACGAACCTTATATTATTACTAATCTCTTACATATTATTTAATTAATATTTTCCCGCTTTTATCTGAATATCTTCCATTTGAATCAGATAATCTTATCAAAATATTCCCTTTAATGTTTTGTGGAATTCCATTCCACAGATAGTTATTAACCTGTTTACCTGCATTATGAATATTTTCGGCAATTGAATTCCAGCTTTTTCCATTATCAGCCGAATACTCAATTTTAACATTAGATATAGCCGAGATGCCTTTCCATGAAATATTCATTCCTGAAGAAGCAGAAAAAGTTTTATTACCAATTGGGGTTAATAATTTAATAGGAGAACTTGGAGAAATATCTACATTAATATTAAAAGTTGTATCACTCATATCGGTAACAGTTGGATCAGATGAATCCGTTACTCTCATTCGAGCTAATGATGTTGGAGGATTCAGCGGCACATGCCAGCGATAGGCACCCGAAGAATGGAGGTTGGAAACAACAGGATTCCAGGTCAATCCATTATCAATAGTATATTCAATATTAACATTTACGATTCCAGACGAGTACCATGTAATTGTGGTATCAGTTGAAAGGTTCTCGGTAGGGTATGGGCTCCCGTTCGGGAAAACCCATCTTAGAACCTTAATGTTTGTGATAGTAAAGTTATTATTTGAAATATCAAACGGTTGACCAGTTCCGTCAGCGTTACTTATTTTTATCCTGCATAATGAAGAATTTATACTGGGGATATTTTGCCAAACATATTGTCCGATACTTGGTGTGGAAGCAATAATTAGATTCCAGTCAGCCCCATTATCGGTAGTAAACTCAATTTTAACATTTGTTACATTTGTTGATGTCCAGGCGATGTTCATATTTGAACCTGGTATGAATGATTCTCCTCCATTTGGAAAGGCAACAGTAATTTCTGTGGGTGGAGCTATTGTAAATGTAGACGTGCTTTGATTTACAGGAGTTCCATTGACTGCATCTGAAATCCTGATTCTACAGTTTGTTGAAGGAGTATTGGGAATTTGTGTCCATGAATAATATCCGGTGCTTGGAATATTTGCAACTACAGGATTCCAGTTTATCCCATTATTTATTGTATAGTCTATATTTACGGAAGTAACATTAGTGCTGCTCCAATTTATTACTTGAGTTGTACCTGCCTGCCATATTTCGCCACCATTAGGACTTTTGACTGTAATTTCCCTTGGGACATTATTATAAATAACAAAAGTACTATCTGAAATTGCATACGGTACGCCCAAATCAGCATCACTTATTTTGACTCTGCATAATGACGAGTTTTGCGAAGGGACCGGAGACCAAAGATATGAACCATTATTTGGAGTACTTTGTGCAATAGAGTTCCAATTTGCACCATCGTTAGTAGTATATTCTATTTTGATATTCGAAATAGACTTAGGGAAATAAGGAGAAGTCTTTAATATTGGTAATGATGTACCACCACGGCTTTTTCCTAAAGAGTTCCATCTGATTGTTTGACTAGAGCCTGACATCCAGTTTTCACCTCCATTGGGAGATATTATTTTCAACGCAGGCTGCGGAGAAATAGTAAAGACATTGTCGCTAACATCTGATGGGTAACCAGTAGTAGCTTCAGAGATTCTAATTCTTGCATTAGTTGATGGAACATTAGGTACGGTGTTCCACAGATAATACCCCACGCTGGAAGTGCTGCTAGTAATAGTAGTCCAGTTACTACCATTATCAATAGTATATTCGATTTTAACATTATTAATCGAAGAACTAAACCAGGTAATTGGCTGGCTCGAATTTGTATTCCAATTTTCACCACCATTTGGGATTATAACTCTAATTTCCTGAGAAGAGACAATTGAAAAAACTGAATTGCTCTTTACAGTTACTGTTGAATCAGACACATCGGTAATTCTTATACTACAGTTGGTTGAGGGAGTATTGGGGATTTGCGTCCATGAATAATATCCGGTGCTGGGAATATTTGCAACTACAGGATTCCAGTTAATTCCATTATTTATTGTATAATCAATATTGACAGCAGTAACATTAGTGCTGATCCAATTTATTACCTGCGTTGTACCTGCCTGCCATATTTCACCGCCGTTCGGACTTTTGACTGTAATATCCTTATGAACAGTATTATAGATTACAAAAGTACTATCTGAAATAGCAAAAGGGGCACCCAGATCAGCATCGCTTATTTTGACTCTGCATAATGAGGAGTTCTGTGAAGGTACAGGGTTCCAAAGATATGAACCATTATTCGGAGTACTTGGTGTAATAGTGTTCCAATTTGCACCATTGTTTATAGTATATTCTATTTTAATATTTGTAATTGACAAAGGGAAATAAGGAGATTTCTTTATTGGGATTGATCCGGCGCCACGGCTTTTTCCTAAAGCATTCCATCTAATTGTTTGGCTGGAGCCTGACATCCAGTTCTCACCGCCATCCGGAGAAATGATCTTTAGAGCAGGCTGAGGAGAAATAGTGAAAACATTATCGCTTACATCTGATGGGTAACCGGTAGATGCTTCAGAAATTCTAATTCTTGCATTAGATGACGGGATATTGGGAACGGCGTTCCACAGGTAATATCCAACACTGGAAGTGCTGTTAGTAATAGTAGTCCAGTTACTACCATTATCAATAGTATATTCAATTTTAACATTATTAACCGAAGAACTAAACCACGTAATTGGCTGACTTGAATTTGCATTCCAGCTTTCACCACCATTTGGGCTTATTACTCTAATTTCCTGAGAAGAGACAATTGAAAAAACTGAATTACTCTTTACGGTTACTGTTGAATCAGACACATCGGTAATTCTTATACTACAATTTGCTGAAGGAGAATTAGGTATTTGGGTCCATGAATAATATCCAGTACTTGGGGTATTTGCGATTATAGGGTTCCAGTTAATCCCATTATTTATAGTAAAATCTATATTTACGGCTGTTACACCAGTGCTACTCCAATTTATAACCTGAGTTGTGCCTGCCTGCCATAATTCACCGCCATTAGGGCTAATTACACTAATATGTTTAGGTACAGTATTATAAATTACAAAGGAGCTATCTGATACAGCGAACGGGACACCTTGATCAGCATCGCTTATTTTGACCCTGCATAATGAAGAGTTTTGAGATGGAACCGGAGCCCAAAGAAATGAACCATTGTTCGGAGTACTTGGTGTAATAGAGTTCCAATTTGCACCATTGTTTGTAGTATATTCTATTTTAATATTCGTAATTGACAATGGGAAATAGGGAGAACTTTTTAGTTTTAGGTTTGACTTTCCTCCAATTATGATTTTTCCTAATGAGTTCCATCTAATAGTTTGGCTGGAGCCTGACATCCAGTTTTCTCCGCCATTTGGCGAAATGATCTTAAGTGCAGGCAGTGGTGAAATAGTGAAAACACTATCACTGACATCAGAAGGATAGCCATCTAAAGCATCAGAAATTCTAATTCTTCCATTTGAAGATGGGAGATTAGGAATAGCACTCCATAGGTAATAGCCAACGCTGGGTGTGCTATTTGTAATAATGTTCCAATTATTTCCATTATCAATAGTATATTCAATTTTAACATTATTAACCGAAGAGCTATACCAAGTTATTGCCTGACTTGAATTTGCATTCCAGATTTCCCCACCATTTGGGCTTAAGACTTTAATAGATTGAGGGTAGACAATTGAAAAAACCGATTTACTTTTATCTGTTATTGTGGCATCAGAAACATCAGTAATTCTTAATATACATTGGGTTGATGGAGAACTAGGAATTGGGTTCCATAAATAATGACTACTATCGGCAGGATAAGTAGGAACTACAGAATTCCATGTTGAACCATTATCAATTGATAATTCAATTCTAATACTTGTTATATTACTGGAAACCCATTCCACTCTGAATGAGTCGTTAACGTAAAGAACTTCACCTCCAACCGGTTTTGTAAGGGTGAGCAATTTAACAGTGGATTTAATTACATAAAAGAAGCCGGTACTTACGGCATTTGCCAAAGTATCATCTGTTGTAATTCTGATTTTCCCTTGATTCGAGATTGTGTTAGGGACAGGAAACCAGACATAAGTTCCATTATTCGGAACATTATCTGAAAGTATAATCCAGTTTGCTCCATTATCTATAGAAAATTCAATTTTGACATTCGAGGATGAGTTACTTGTCCACTTGACAGTATCGACAGATCCCACTATCAAGGTATCGCCATTTTTAGGTGATGTGACAGTAACTGAGGGGTTAGGAGTTTGAGGACTACTAACAGGTTCTTTACAAGAATTGAAAAATAATCCAATTATCAATAAAGCAGATAGAATAAAGTATCTATTATTCATGGAATGCTCCTTTTTTCTTATGAAATTTGAAACTAATTTTTCTATAGTCATTATTCATCGTTAAATATTAAAACATATCTATTATTGTTTTAATAGATTTTTTTAAATACTTAACCGAAAGCGACAATCAAGTCAAACAGCAAAAGGAAATATCAGAGTTTTAGCTCATGATCTTATATAAAATTCGCATGCTTTTAGAATATTCTAAACTATAATAAAAGAAATGTTTTGGAATGTAATCCAGGCGGGAAGTAATCTTAGTATAAACCATCAAATCGAATTGTATTGAATTCACAAATGCCCGATCAATGTTTCGTAATTGTTACTTAAATAACTTAGTCAATAAAATATTAAGTTTCAACTATAAATCTAAAGCCATTGGGTATTTTAATTGGAACATAAAGTCTGATGGAAAACGAGAAATATTTCGGGTAACAGCCTGATTGAGAGCCTTTGTGGATTAGTTTTGTTCATATATAAATGATAAAGAATTGATTTTAATATTTATTTTATAGTTGAATTAGATAGTACTGATATAGGCAAAAACTCTTAACTTGAAGTCACAGATTGTGACATCAAGTTATTTATTATCTTTAAACATTACCCGCATACTTAGGGCTTTAATTAAGAAAATTTCAAATTAAAATCTTATCATGTTGTGGCTATATTATGAAATATCTTGAAATTCCGGATAGTTGAGGGATTCCCGAATAATAATTTAAATCCCCTATAGTAGTTATGTGGAAAATCAAGAAAATTTATTTGTTGGGGAAAATAAGCATGTTAAACTGCAAATCTAAATGAACTTTTGCGACTTTATGCTGGAGGGTAGTGCAGTAACTCTAATCATTTTAATAAAATTTGGGCAAGATATTTTTTAGTCTTCTTTTCAAAGGCATCAAGAATAAGAATTATATCTTTCCTGATTTGTAGAATAATGTATTTATTCTGCAATTTTGTTGATGTTATTATAACATGGATTCAGTTTTTTTACATAGATACCAGTATAACCATTAACATAAATCCAATTACCTCCAGCAGGTTCATTTGAAAAAGCACCATATTTAGTAAGGGTAGTATCATAAGAAATAGTTGTTTCAGTAATATTATTCCATCCTTTTTTGAAATTCAGATCATAATATGACAACCAGCCTGATTGAACTGTAGAACTATCATAACCCTTAATGATAACATCTTCTTTTACATAAAGAAAATGGGAATAAAAAGAATTGATATAGTCATCACTAGAATTCTTGCTATCCGTTCTATAAACTTTGCCAATATTTTGATTTGAAGATGGCGAATAAACAACTAAAGCAGCATAATAACTTATCCGAGCTGCAGGGTTATTTATAGAAACAGAAGATGCAGGAATCCAATTCCTGACATAAATGGTTGAACTAT
>JARLHD010000194.1 GCA_031292435.1 Ignavibacteriaceae bacterium | reverse complement strand
GCTGTGGGCATATGATGTTTTCAGAACTGAAAAGGAACAGAAATATTATTATCCCACCGATGTTTTGGTAACAGCACCAGATATAATTTTCTTTTGGGTTGCACGTATGATAATGGCAGGTCTGCATTTCAAAAAGAATATTCCGTTTAAGCATGTTTATTATACAAGCATCCTCCGCGATCTGCAGGGCAGAAAGATGAGCAAATCTTTAGGTAATTCCCCCGATCCGCTTGATGTTATTGCTGAATATGGTGCAGATGCACTGAGGTTTACTATAATCTACTTAGCCCCACTTGGTCAGGACGTTATGTTCAGTACTGATAAATGCGATATTGGAAGAAACTTCGCAAACAAGATTTGGAATGCCGGAAGATTTCTTCTTATGAATGCCCAGACAATTAAGCTGGATGATCAATTGCTGGATAAACATGTGGATTTTTCAGACCTCTGGATTCAATCCCGCTTTAACCAGACGGTTAAGGATTTAAATAAAGCTATGGATAGTTTCGAGATAAATAATGCATCTAAAATTATTTATTCTTATGTATGGAATGATTTCTGCGATTGGTTTATTGAATTTTCCAAGAACCGGTTTTATGCCCAGGATGAAGAAATAAAGTCATCTGCTCTGATTAGGGCACTTTCCTATTTTGAAGATCTACTTAAGATTGTGCATTCTTTTATGCCATTTGTTACTGAAGAGCTATGGCACCTGATTAAAGAAAGGAAAGCAGGTGAAAGTATCCTGATTTCTGAATACCCTGTTGTGGATGAAAATAAAATAAATCCTTCTGCTGAAAAGGAAATGGAATTTGTACAGAATATAATTACAGCTATCAGGAATATAAGGGGTGAAATGAATATCCCTCCTTCAAAAGCAATTGATGTTTTTATAAAAACTTCTGAAGTAAGGGCACACCAGGTTGAATATATTAAGAAACTTGCAAAGGTAGTTAACCTGACAGCTGATCCAGGTCTTACAAAACCGAAAGCAAGTGCATCTGCAGTTATTAAGGATTGTGAAATATTTGTTCCTCTTGAAGGATTGATAGACCTTGATATTGAAAGAAACCGGTTGAGAAAAGAAATTGAAAGAATGGAAACTTCTTTAGCCGGAATAAATAAAAAGCTTTCCAATGAAAAATTTGTCCAGAATGCCGCACCGGAAGTGGTGGAAAAAGAAAGAGGTAAAAAACAGGATTGGGAACTGAGCCTGAATAAATTAAGAGAAATATTAACTAACTTGGGGTAATTGAAGGAGAAGTTATGTATTATAAAATATCTGATTTCGTCTCTGATTTTGAACTGGAAACAGCAGCAACCTTAAAGATTCTAAATAATCTAACCGATAAATCTCTTATTCAGAAAGTTACAGAAAAGGGAAGATCATTGGGAAAAATTGCATGGCATATTACCTGTTCTTTTGGTGAAATAGGTTCAACGGCACATCTTCAGGCATATCGCGCTGACGAAAAACCAATGCCGGATTCAATTAAAATTATAGCCGAAGAATATTCAAAATCTGCCGCATCTCTTAAAGCCGCTGTTCTGAAAGAATGGAATGATGATTCATTAAAAGAAGAAATTAATATGTATGGGGAAACCTGGACAAAAAGTCAGGCACTTACTACCGTTTTAGTTCATCAGACGCACCATAGAGGACAGATGACTGTACTCATGCGTCAGGCAGGATTAAAAGTTCCCGGCGTTTATGGTCCTGCATATGAAGAATGGGAAAGTATGGGTATGCCTCCGGAAGAATAATATGCTGAAATTTGAACATAAAAGTAAACCTCTG
The DNA here is from genome assembly GCA_031292435.1 of Ignavibacteriaceae bacterium. Lineage (GTDB taxonomy): Bacteria > Bacteroidota > Ignavibacteria > Ignavibacteriales > Ignavibacteriaceae > Fen-1301. Next base: position 3,397 of record JARLHD010000194.1, on the reverse strand, counting down.
ATATCCTGGCATGATTTCATTAGCAGGGTTACTTTACATTTCCTGGGAGCAGTCTGCCTTATTTTTGGAGCGCTTGGAATTGGAGTCCTTGGTTATCATGAATTGGAAAGCCTTCCATGGATTGACAGCCTGCTTAACGCTTCTATGATTTTAGGGGGTATGGGACCAGTGGATCCGGTAAAAACAACAGCCGGTAAATTATTTGCTTCCTTCTATGCTTTGTTCTCCGGAATTATTTTCCTGGTTGCAGTAGGTGTAATATTCGCTCCGCTTTTCCACCGGTTCCTTCATAAATTCCATCTTGCCGAGAATGAAAAACATATTAATCCTGATTAGGATTATTTCTGTTATCACATCATAATCCAATTTCTATTGTGTTGTAATCAACTCATTACAAAATGGTGTATTTATATATTTAGTAAGATTTTATAATAAACATAAAGTATAATGAAAACCATACTAATTAGTTTTCTGATTTTAACCGCAATTAATTTTAATAATTCATATGCTCAATCCCCGGGCAGTAAAAATTTCGGATTTGGTATTATTCTTGGAGACCCTACGGGAGTAACATTAAAATTCTGGACCCAAAGAGAAAATGCTCTTGTATTTGATATAGGTTCGTCATATTTCGGCAGCCCCAGGCTTGACATTGACTACCTTTGGCATTTTGATGCCTTTAGATCAAATATTGCAAAGTTATATGCTGGATTTGGAGGAGTTCTTGGGATAGGTGAGGGGAAAGGTTTTTATTATACTGAGCATCATGGGTTTTATTTCAGATCAGACAATGGCGATGGTTTGGGAGTGCGTGGTGTTTTTGGTGTCAATGTAATTCCACGAAATTCACCTCTTGAATTCTTTCTTGAAGTTGGATTGCTTGTGGGATTAACTCCGGATTTTGGGGAAGCGGGTGATGTTGGCATTGGAATGAGATTCTATCCTTAAATACTTTGTCCGACGTTCTTACTTGCTTGAATACTGCTTTTCAAATCCAAGATCAATTACCGATTTTACTGCATCAATATCTCCCGTCGAAAGATCTTGAAAGCTCATGTCAGATGAAGAATCAGGATTTATAAAAGGATACATTATATCCATTTCATTATCACTGTGCCCAAGTCCGATTGCATGACCAAGTTCGTGAATTATGGTAGCTTTTATTTCACCATCTGACAATTTGACCTTTCCGGCTTTAACCATCCCTATTTCAATAGTGGAGAGTTTTATTTTGTTATTTCGTGAAAGATTATAATCTGTAAGTCCAAGATAATTCTCTTTATATTTTTCCATCAGGTTATCTTCAAATGTAATTGTAATATTGGCATTTGAAGCTGAGGATACATATTCAAACTTAATTCTGTTGTCTGCTCTCCTCCAAACCTTGAAAGCATAGTCAATATAATCTTTATAAATCGATTTAAACCTTTTGGAATTTGCCTCGTCAACAAAAACCTTTAACGGAAAATCAGCCGGGTTCCAATATTTACCATTCCATAGTGATTTATTTGATTTATCAATCCGGAAATAATTGGAAGAGATATGGGCTGTATTACGGGAATAAATATAATTATCTGCTCTTTCGGCAATATTGTAGTTGTGATAATAGGTGCTTGCAGAAGATTTGGAGACAATATTCTCAGCCTTTTCCTGGGCAAATCCAGAGTTTAGGGATATTATTAAAAGTAAAACAAAAATCAATTGTGCGGCGTATCTCATACTATAATTTCAGTAATTTTAATCACATATTCAATAAGAGTTGAAAAATATCCTTGTAACTTGGAAAATAACTTTACACAATTTCGGACAATACTTATGAGAAAGGAATGGAAAAATCGACGTATCAGTGGTATTTAATAGGGGTACTAAGGGTTTCCCTTAATAGATTTATTAAGTTAATATAGATATATAGAAAATTCTATTTAGACCATTAATTGACCGTATTCAGTATGTATGCAGATGAAACCGTTTTGAAACTGTTTTTGAAACCGTTTTGAAACTGTATTTTTTTATGTAAATGCTAACTTTATTAAGAGGTACAGAGATGAAATCATTTTATGTCAAGAATGGCCAATCATTTTTATAGTATGAGCGTGCCAGAAAGACAATCGAACCTGCTATAATAAAACCGGTTCCACCGAGAGCGAAATAAAATCCAGTAGAAAAAAATAAGGCAGTCCATGCAATTATAGCAGCTAAAGCAGGCAGGGGATACAGCCACATTTTAAATGGGAAAAATTCTTTTGGTTTTCTTTTCCTTAAATAAATAATTCCAACTGCCTGACCGATGAATTGAACCAGGATCCTCATTGCAAGGATGGCACTTATTACTTCCCGGAGTCTGAATAAAAGACTGAATACAAATGCAATAAGACCAAGAGACAATAATGATACATAAGGAAAATGTTTTGTAGGGTGAATCTTACCGAATACTTTAAAAAATGTGCCATCAATTGCTGCAGCATAAGGGATTCTTGAATAACCGAGTAATACAGCAAAGAGTGAAGAAAATGCAATCCAAAGAATTAATACTGTAGCGAAGGAAGCTGCTGCATGCCCGTATATTGTTTCAAAAAATGTACTTACAATAAACTGGGAGTTTCTTGCGGCCCGCCAATCCACCACTCCCAATATGCTTAATTGCATTAATAGGTAAAGAATTGCGATGCCTCCAATTGAAATAAAAATACTCCTTGGAATATTAACCTCAGGTTCTTTTATTTCAGCCCCGAGATGGCAAACATTATAATATCCTAAATAAGTATAAATGGTTTTGACTGTTGCATTCCCTAAACCTGCAAAGAATAACCATGAAAAATTAAAAGCATCCTTAGGGAAATCAAAAGCAAGTTTAGGGTTAAAATGGGTTACTCCTCCGATAATAAGCCACAAGATTGTTCCAAACACCCCAATCCATAAAAAAAGAGAGATTTTGCCAACTGTTGTTATTTTCCGGTAAAGCAAGAAAATTAAAATCAGAACTAATAGTCCTGAAACAGCTTTCTGCATGATAGGACTTAAGGGGATTAAATAAGTAAGGTATTGAGAAAAACCAATCGAGCCTGATGCAACAACCAATGGTGCCTGGATGATTGTCTGCCAGATAAAAAGAAATGCCATGAACTTCCCCCATGTCTCCCTTCCATAAATCTCTTTAAGGAAGACATAACTTCCTCCCGCTTTTGGCATTGCAGCTCCAAGTTCTGCCCATATGAATCCATCGATTGCGGCAAGCACTGCACCGGCAATCCAGGCAAGCATGCATTGCGGTCCGTTCATTTCCTGAATTACAATCGGTATGACAATAAATGGACCGATCCCCACCATATCGATCATATTAAGGGCTGATGCTTCCTTTAGTCCAAGCCCCCGCTCAAGTTTATTATCTTCTATTTTT
>JARLHD010000016.1 GCA_031292435.1 Ignavibacteriaceae bacterium | reverse complement strand
TTTAAAGATGGAAGTGTAGAAGTTCATAGCTTCTTCGGCATTATTATCGAACCATAGGAAGGTGGTTATTTTTTGCATTATCAGATTCTTAAAATTAAATGAGTCGCATTAAAAATTACGCGCTCTCATCATCCTGGGTCCGTGAAATGAGTGGATTTGATTTATCAGAAATATCTATTAAACGGGCAGCAGCCGTTGTACCGGAACTGATTCCAAGTAAAATTATTATTGACTGATTGAAGGCTGGAATTACATGTCCTACTATAATAATACTTGTAAAGGACGCAATGATTATTACTGACCACCATGCTAATTGAACTTTTGAGAAACTATAGGGCTTTCGTTTTGCAGTGCTAATATCTTTCAACATATCGTACTTTATATTGAAGTATACTACTAAAATCAGTAGTGCTAATAATACCAAGCAGAAAATTACATATGGATTCATTAATTCCTCTAACTATTTATTTTATTAAATAACTAAACTAAGTAATGATCATAAACACGAGCGCATTGAGATATCAATTAAATTCTTATTAAAAATCTAATCTATCTCACAGCCCTATTGGCATATGTAAACGCGAAAAGTTTTAGAAGATATAAACCAATTTGTCCAAGGATTTCTGGACAGTATAATATAAGATAAAGTAAAATAATGAGAATTCAAATTGAACTTAAATTATGAAGTAACCAAATATGAAAAGATTATTTAGTTTGGGAGTTAATTAACACTAAAACCTTCGAGGTTAAGGAAAACCTCGAAGGTTTGGTTTAGTGTTCAAGTGAATAATTCATTTTAATAATTGGATCTCTTAAAAACTCTTTCATTTGATCTTCATTTTGGAAGTATGTTATCACTTTTTCGGAGTCTATCAGACTTCCTTTTCTCAAACCCAGCAAATCCCTTGCATTGGAAAATTCCCAGTCAATTATATCGACTGCTAATCCGGCTTTCACAGGATTTTCCAATATATATTTAATTACCCATCTGAAATATGTCTCCTCCACAATTTGCTTACTTTTAATTTTGCCTTCAAATAATGTCCCTGTTCTGTCAAAACATTTATTTATTCCCTTGGTATAACTATTTAGTAACGAGGAAATGAACGACGAAATTGAATATTCATTTGTCAACTGCCGAACAAAAAGATGAAAATGATTCGGCATGAGACAATAGGCAAATAATTCTATTTTATATTTGTTCTTATAATATCGTAAACGTTTCAGGAAATAATAATAGCTCTCCGTCCCCGGAAAAATAATTTGCTTGGATACACCCCGATTGTAAATATGATGATATGTGTTTTTGTAAAAATTTCGTGGCTTATTCATTTTAGTTTTCTTTTAAACCTTCGAGGTTAAGGAAAACCTCGAAGGTTAATTCAATTAGTGGTTCCAGAGTTCGCGATCGAGGGAGCGGTATTGGATTGCTTCGCTGACGTGCTGGGGAAGGATATTGGGGGAGCTTTCGAGGTCTGCGATAGTTCGGCTGACTTTTAGAATTCTTTCGAAAGCACGGGCAGAGAGTCCTAATTTATTTATGGCCATTTTGAGAAGCTCAGAACCGGAAGAATCGAGTTTGCAGAATATGCGAACTTCTTTTGTGCCCATATCGCCATTTGAGAAGAGGTGGGGCATACCATTAAATCTTTTTAACTGAATATTTCTTGCAAGAATTACTCTTTCCCGAACTGTTTTAGAGGACTCACATTTAACTTCGGATGCAAGCTCTTTGTATTTTACAGCGGGCACTTCGATATGGATATCGATGCGATCCAGCAAGGGTCCTGAGATCTTTGCCATATATTTTTGAATAAGAGGCGGAGAGCAAGTGCATTCCTTATTGGGATCAGAAAAGTAACCACAGGGGCAAGGATTCATTGCAGCGGCGAGCATAAAGTTAGCAGGAAATTCGAGGGAAAGTTTTGAACGGCTAATTGTAACACTGCCATCCTCGAGGGGCTGACGCAGAACTTCGAGGACATTCTTTTTGAATTCAGGAATTTCATCGAGGAAGAGAACACCGTGGTGTGCAAAGGAAACCTCGCCCGGGCGCGGCACAGAACCGCCGCCAACTAATGCAGCATCTGATACGGTGTGGTGGGGAGAGCGGAATGGTCGTTCGGTTATGAGGGGCTGACCACGTGGGATGATACCAGCTACGGAGTGAATCTTAGTTGTTTCGATCGCCTCTTCAAAATTAAGAGGGGGAAGAATTGTCGGTAGACGTTTAGCGAGCATAGTTTTACCGGAGCCGGGAGGACCGATCATTAATATATTATGAGAGCCAGCAGCGGCAACTTCGATGGCACGTTTCACATTTTCCTGTCCGCGCACGTCATTAAAATCAAGGTGGTATTGGTTAACATAAGAGAACAGATTATCCTTATCAGTTATAGTTGCGGGGAAAGATATTTCATTCATTAAGAATTGGATTACCTGCTGGAGATTGTTCATTCCGAAGACTACAATTTCACTGACGAGGGAAGCTTCTTTAGCGGAATCGAGGGGAAGGATAATACGCTTCATGCCTTTATTGCGGGCTTCGACAGCGATTGACAGGGCTCCTTTTACAGCGCGGAGGGTACCATCGAGTGAGAGTTCCCCGAGGAAAACGGTATCTTCAAGGAAATTGTCGGTTAGTTTTTCTGAGGCGCGAAGGAGTCCGATTGCTATAGCGAGATCGAAGGAACTTCCTTCTTTTTTAATATCTGCGGGGGCGAGGTTGACTGTGATTTTTTTAATGGGAAATTCGAAGCCGCTATTTTTTATAGCCGCAGATACTCTTTCGCGGCTTTCCTTTATGGCATTATCGGGTAAGCCCACGATAGTGAATGAGGGGATGTTTTTTTCTACATTAGTTTCAACTTCAACAATGTAGGCATCAATCCCATAGGTTGCACTTGAATATATTTTTGAAAGCATAAACCCTTAAACCACCCAAAGATTTCTTTCGATAGAATAAAATTAAATTATTGAAGTATAAGATCAAAGAGAAATATGAGAGAACCGGGGGAATGACAAGGAGGAGAGATTCTTCACTCTGTTCAGAATGACAAGGAGGAGAGATTCTTCACTCTGTTCAGAATGACAAGGAGGAGAGATTCTTCACTCTGTTCAGAATGACAAGGAGGAGATTCTTCACTCTGTTCAGAATGACAAGGAGGAGAGATTCTTCACTTTGTTCAGAATGACAAGGAGGAGAGATTCTTCACTTTGTTCAGAATGACAAGGAGGAGAGATTCTTCACTCTGTTCAGAATGACAGTTATTTGTAGTGACGGAGGAAGTCGATTCGGTCCTGGACCTGTTTGATAGGGGTTAGGAGTTTGTCTTTGCCGTAAAGTGCTTCCTCCCTGCTGGAGAATGAGAGTTCATAATCTTTACTCATAACGATTGCTTCTTCAGGGCATACTTCTTCGCAGAAGCCGCAGAAGATACAGCGGATCATATTGATCTCAAATTTAACGGGATATCTTTCTTTTTCATCCTGAGTTTCAGCAGCCTGAACTTCGATAGCCAATGGAGGGCAAACTCTTGCACATAACCCACATGCGACGCAGCGTTCTTTTCCATTTTCCTCCATTACGAGGACAGGGCGACCTCTATAGGATGCGGGAGGAATGAATTTAACTTCGGGATATTCAACAGTGAACTTTGGTTTGAACATAGTTCTGAGGGTTAAAGCAAGACCTTTAATAATTTCGGGGATATATATTCTTTCCCAAAAAGTAAGATCCTTTTTTCTTCTTCTCAGATTCATTTGCAAATCCAGGATAATATGTTATTTGCAGTTTTCATAATTACAAATTAAAAATCATTATTAAACAAGCCACCCAGATAATGTTGATAAGTGACAGGGGAAACATTACTTTCCATCCAAGGTTCATTAGCTGGTCATATCTGAAACGCGGGATGCTCCAACGAACCCATATAAAGAAGAAGAGCAAGAAAGCTATTTTAACCAGGAATGTGAGAACCTGGATTATGGCTACAAGTCCTGCAGGCAGACCAAAAGATTCTATATACGGGAACTGCCAACCGCCAAGATAGAGAGTAACAATGAGGGCACTGGCGATTATCATGTTGGCGTATTCCGCGAGAAAGAAACCGGCAAATTTCATGCTGCTATATTCTGTATGGAAGCCACCGACTAATTCGGGTTCTGCTTCAGGGAGATCAAAAGGAAGACGATTTGTTTCTGCAAATGCTGAAACGAGGAATGTGATAAATCCTATAGGCTGGAGGACAGCGTTCCACATCCAACCTTGCTGTGCCTGTACAATTGCGACGGGTCTAAGTGATCCTGCAAAAAGAAGCACTCCACCGACTGAAAATCCCATTGAGATTTCGTAAGAAATCATTTGCGCTGAAGACCTGATACCTCCTAATAAAGAATATTTACTTCCGGAAGACCAGCCGGCTAAAGTAATTGCATATACACCAAGGGAAGACAAAGCGAGGACGTACAGAATTCCAATGTTTACATCTGCTACAACAAGAGGGACTGTAATTCCGAACATTGTAACATCGGGTCCAAACGGAATAACTGCATAAGTAGTGAATGCAACAAACAGGGCGATCATAGGAGCGAGAGTATGAATAGTTTTATTGGCATTGGTTGGAACGATATCCTCTTTCAGAGCAAGTTTGAAAACATCGGCGAAAGGCTGAAGGAGTCCAAACCAACCTACGCGATTAGGTCCCAGTCTATTTTGAGCCCATGCACTAATTTTTCTTTCAAAGTAGACAAGGTATGAAACGGTAAGCATCATCATTGTAAAGATGACGAGAATCTTAACTGCGGTGAATGCTATTAATTGTAAAATGGTCATTTAATATGATGCTCCATTAAACTTTAACTGCTGTTTCAGGAACAACCAGGTTAAGCAGAGAACCCTGATCGCCAATAATTTCGTAATTCAAGCCATGAAATGTTTTTATATTTTTTGCAATATCAAGGAAGACATCCTCGGCTAAAGAATATTTTTGTTTTATACCATACAGCTGCATAAGAGCCTGCAATATTTTCCAAGAAGAGCGTGCATCCCTTTTATTTCCGGTAGCCCAGGAATCGTACTGGGTACCAAATTTATCGAGACGGCTGAGGCTCATGCCGTCAAGCGATCGATCCTGTTCGATAGTTGAAGCGGCGGGTCTGATTCTCTGAGCCCTACCCTGGAAATTGACAAAGATACCATTCCTTGCTGTATAAGTTGAAGCAGGGAAAACAAATTCTGCAAGATCAGTAGTCTTGTTGAAATTGGTAGCATGGACAATAAGCAAATCGAGTTTTGATAGTATCTTTCCGAATTCAGGATTAGCGGAAACGATGTCATCTTCTAATATATAAAGTGCTTTTATTCTGCCTGATTTAATAGCAGCCATAATTCCATCAAAGTTCAGACCTCCCTTACCGGGGACTGCACCGACCAATTCAACTCCTTTACTGTTGGGGGAAATATCATCCTGTTTAAGGAAGTCATCTCCGAAAGAATGGTCGTAATGCCGCATGAAATCTATATGTTTGGAACCGATTACATTTTTAGCAAACTGAGCAAACAGAAAATTATCCTCACAGGTGGCATATGGAGAGGCAATGAAACCAATCTCTTCTTTTGTATAATGTTTAAGCACAGACACAGCTTTAGAAAGTGCTTCATCCCAACCGGCACGGATTAAATTATCATTATGTCTCATGAAAGGTCCATCTACGCGGCTTGGATCATTCACAAACTTAAATGTATTTATTCTGCCATGATCGCACATCCAGTAGCTATTAACATCTTTATTATAACGCGGGGTAAGGCGAAGCACTTCATTATTCCTTACCCAGATTTCGGTATTACATCCGCGGGCGCAACCATAGCATACAGATTTAGTAGAGGATAATTCCCATACACGTGCTTTGAAGCGGAAGTCACGGCTGGTTAGAGCACCAACCGGGCAGATATCGACAACATTCATTGAATAAGGATTATCGAGTTCTCTTCCGGGGTAAGTTTCAATTGTAACCCTATCCCCTCTTTTGACAAAAGTAAGTTCAGGATCTTTAGCTATTTCATCACAGAAGCGGATACAGCGAGAGCAAGAGATACATCTTTCGGCATCGAACATAACCCGTGGACCAAGTGGCACTCTTTTAGGTTTATGAACTTTTTCTTCAACAAAGCGGCTTTCACCTGTTGAGTGAGAATAGGCATAATCCTGAAGTTTACATTCACCGGCTTCATCGCAGATGGGGCAGTCGAGCGGGTGGTTAATCAAAAGGAATTCCATAACAGCATTTCTCGCAGAGACCGCCTTATCAGAATCAGCGAATACTACCATTCCATCGGAGGCTAAAGTGGAACAGGCGATAACCAATTTAGGCATTTTTTCAACTTCAACGAGACAGACACGGCAATTACCTGAAATAGATAATTCAGGATGCCAGCAAAAGTGCGGAATAGTAATCCCCTTAGCTTTAGCGGCTTCCATGATAGTCTGCCCCTGGGTAAACTCTATTTCAATTCCATCTAATACAAATTTCGGCATTAATTATTTTAGTATTTATTATGCAACAGATTTTAGGGCCTGATCCTTGGGACTAATAATAATTTTAGTTAAGTAATTCTCTTCCAATATTTCGTTAGCGATATCAATAATTTCTTTTGCAGTAACGGAATCAATCATTTTAGTGATCTCATCAATTGTAACCATGCGATTGTAATAAAGTTCCGAATTAGCGATCCTGAACATCCTTGATGTTGTGCTTTCGAGGCTCAGGATAATATTTCCCTTAATATATTCTTTAGCTTTTTTCAATTCTTTATCAGAGACGAGTTTCTCCCTGATCTTTCTGAATTCATTAAGTACAAGAGACAGAGCTTTATCAGACTGTTTGGTATTTGTAGATAGGTAAATTCCAAAAGAAGAAACATCAAGGAATGAATTCAGGAATGAATTGACCTGGTAAGCGATACCGTTCTTTTCGCGGATAGTCTGGAACATTCTTGAGCTACTACCTTCACCGAGGATATGGGAAAGAATATTAGCAGTAATTCTTTTTTTATCCTTATATCCATAGGTTGATCTACCAATAATCATATGAACCTGCTGGACAGATTTTTTCATATAATGATCAGGAGCAGGGGTGATGCTTAGTGTTTTTCTTTTAGTTGAACCCAAACCCAAATCTTTGACGAAGTATTTATCTGTAAGCCTGAGCAGTTTTTCATGTTCGATATTTCCGGAAGCAACAATAAGCATATTATTGAACTTGTATTTATTGTCAATAAAGCTAAAGAGATCTTTTTGTGAAAATCCCAATATATTCTTTTCAGTTCCAATAATAGGCATAGATAAAGAATTACCGGAAAAGAGAATTTCTTCAAATTTATCGAAAATCAGTTCCTCGGGGTTATCGTCAATATCATTCAATTCATCTATTACGACACCAGCTTCTTTTTTCATTTCGGTTAATTTGAAAGAAGAATTCTGGATCATATCCGAAATGACATCGAAAGTCCTTGGCAAGCTACTAATGAGACCGCGTCCATAATAGCAGGTATTTTCTTTTGAAGTAAATGCATTAAGGTAACCGCCGTAGGCTTCAATATCCTCAGCTATTCTTCTAGGGGAGCGTTTTTTAGTTCCTTTAAAGAGCATATGCTCGATAAAATGAGTAATTCCGTTATTTCTTTTACTTTCATCACGTGATCCCACATCGAACCAGAATCCCAGAGAAAAAGATTGAACGTAGGGAATATTTTCTGAAATAATTCTGATCCCATTAGGGAGGACAGTTTTGTTAAATGAATTCAAATGACAGCTTATATTTTTGAAATGTTAATATAGAGAAATGACCTTACCCAATCAAGAAAGGTAGTGTGAGCTTATACAAGTCAAACAGGTTAAATGCCAATCAGGATTTAACTGCAGTTCCTACAAAACTATTTAAGAATTTTTCGTAATAAGCTGCGATATTATTATAAGCTTTAGTGAGGATAATTTCATTGGGAAGGAAGACAACCCTAAAATGGTGAGTGCCGGGAACCTGACCGAACCCACTACCCGGAACGACAACTACTCCTGTTTCTTTGATCAAGCCATGGACAAACTTGCTATCAGAATGTTCCATATGCAATCTGGGGAAAGCATAAAATGCTCCGAGCGGTTTGACACAGGATATGCCCGGGATTGCATTAAGCATACTGACGGTAATATCCCTACGGACAGTTAGTTTAGCCATTGCTTCTTTAAGATGATTTTGATCCCCTTCCAATGCAGGTTTAATTGCATATTGTTCGGGATGATTTGCTGACAGGCGGGCGCGGAGAATTTTGTTTATAGCTTCAATATAATTTGAGAGGAATTGTTTCCGACCACTAATTATTCCCCACCCCATCCTGAAACCAGGGACGAAATAATTCTTGGATAATCCACCAAAGGTAATAACGGAAACATCTTTATTTAATGATGCAATGGAGATATGTTTATTGTCTTCAAACAAAAGTTTATCATAAATCTCATCAGCGAAAATAACCAGATTATGTTTAAGAGCCAGGTCAATTATCTGCTGAAGAATATCAAGAGAATAAAGGGAGCCGGTAGGATTGTTTGGATTTATGAGAACAATAGCGCGGGTCTTTTCATTTATTTTACTTTTAATATCTTCAATATCAGGCTGCCAATCATTTTCTTCATCAAGGTAGTAGGGATTTTCCATTGACATAAGTTTACTTTGGATAGCAGTATAGAGAGGATAGCCCGGAGTTGGAGTAAGAACATTTTCGCCCTGGTTTACGAGAGCCGTAAGGCAAATATCGATTGCTTCGCTAGCTCCGGTAGTAACAAAGATATCGAGCACATTATCAATCCCTTTCCTATTAGCTTCTTTTTCAATTGCATCAACTGCTTCCTTTATTCCTGAAGAGGGAGAATATCCGTTCTTATTATTGAGCATTGCCTGATAAGTATATTCAACAATATGTTTGGGAGGGGCAAAATCAAAAAGATTGGGATCGCCAATGTTCAGATAGAGCAATTCTTTTCCAGCTTTGGCAGCTTCATTTGCAACTAGGACAATATCCCTTACAGCATAAGTTATATTTTCTGTTCTTTCTGCTGGTTTTATTTCTTTAATTGAGCTCATTTATTCTCCAGTTCAATAAAATTTACATGCAAAATTATTCTTTTTAGCTACTAAATTCAATTCAGTAACAGCATGCTTTTAATTTATCCAATAAAAAAGCCGCCTGAAGGTACAGACGGCTTAGTAACTAAACTCAATCCGGGAATGTCATTTTAATAACATCATCTTCTTTGTCTGTACGAAATTTTCTCCTGCTTTAATTACATAGTAATAAACACCAGAGGATAAACCAGAAGATTGAAACTGAACTTCATAGGAGCCGGCGTTTACCATACCGTTTACCAAAGCTGCTACTTCCTGTCCTAATGAATTATATACCTTAAGGGTAATATATGAATTCTGTGGCACCTGATATTTAATTATAGTAGTAGGATTAAACGGATTTGGAAAATTCTGCGACACACTATAGTTCTCAGGAATTAAATTATCTACAAGCACTACAGGGCTGTATTGAGACTGACCGTTAAAATCTAGCTGTCTTAAACGATAAGATAATGTTTTGGCATTAAGACCTGAAATATTATCGGTAAAGGAATAATTATTTGTATTAGTTGTTGTGCCATTTCCATTTTTAAATCCTAAGACAATCCAGTTATTGCCATCAACCTTCCTTTGAATTTCATAACCTCTATTGTTGTTTTCAGTAGCCGTTCTCCAGTTAAGAGTAACCTGGCCCAATGAAGGACTAGCCGTAAAAGAAGTTAATTCAACTGGATTAGTAGCATTCGGATTAGGACTACCGGCATCAACCCAAGCTGTATAAATAAAATCAGCCGCTGCTTTTGATGAGTTTTTAATTAGTTGTATCATTTGATTACCGCATAAATCCCAGAATTTCTGCAGATATACAGTTCCTGAAGTTGATCCGGCTACAGCATGAGCAACACTATCTGCATATAGAACTGTATCAACGTCTTTATTACTTTGATATATAAAATTAAATGCATAGCTGCTAACATCACTTACATATGATGCCGAATCATTTGTATATACTATTAAATTTTGATACTGCCCTAATAAAGTAGTTTCGTATCTTGAATGTACTCCACTTTGGTTTGTCATTTCGCCGTCATAATTTTGAGTACAATGAAGAGGCTGATGTCCATCGCCGACATAATGACCAAGATCTGCAGATAACTGCATTGCCATAGGCCAGTTCCCTGACTGAAATGCGCGTTTCAAAGAATCTTCCCAGCGAACAATAGCCCAAGGAACTATACCATTTTTAATAACGGCACTGGAGCCATGGAGAGCAACAAAAGCATCATAATTCTGATTTATTGAATCATTAGCAACAAACTCCGGGTAAATGTCGATATCTATAAAATGTCTTGGCGATTCGGTAGGATCGCTTCCTTTCCTATTGTCAGGGTCTGAAGCATGCGCAACCAGAAAAGGACCCCAGGTTGAAGGGAAATTCATTGTTGATGGAAATAAATTGACAATATTGCCATTTATGATTTTATGACCTGTGGCCCCCCACCCTGCGAACATAAGAACTAACACTATGGCAACTGCTGTTTTGGTAAGAATTTTCTTCACTTTCCTCTATTCCTAAATTAATAAATAAATTGTTTGACTAATAAATTCATATAATGGTTTAAACATTTCAACCTGAAATTCAATAAATGTTGAATTAGTTATTAATTAAAGAAACAGTTATCCCTTCAAGAGTTACATACTCTTTTTCTGCTATACGATGTTTTATCGATGGATCAGGATTATAAGAATAAATGCGGATTTGGTAAAAATTCTCTACACTTCCTCTATTTCTAAATTAAACCTAAAAATAAAACAAAAATTATATTAATAAATAATTACTAACATTTAAACATAAGGAAAGAATTTTAATATTCGCAGAAATTATTTCGGTTTAAATAAAAAATAACCGGGGGAAGAATAGTGCCCTACTTTTTCAGGGAAGATTTCTTTGTCGAAGTATCTCAAATAAAATAATTCCGGATGCTACAGAAACATTTAAGGATTGAATTTTCCCTTTCATTGGAATCTTTATAAGGAAATCGCAGTTTTCGGCGGTTAATCTTCTGATCCCTTTTTCTTCATTACCAATAATCAATGCTGCCGGAAGTTTATAGTCAATAGAGGAATAGTCTTTACTTTCTTCCAAAGAGGCTCCAATTACCCAGAAACCATTTTCTTTGAGAAATTTAATTACATTAACGAGGTTATTCACAATACAGATTCTTGAATGTTCAGCAGCTCCAGCCGAAGTTTTAATAACTGTTTCATTTATGGAAGCACTGTTATGTTTTGTAATAATTATACCATCAACACCGGAACATTCTGCAGTCCTGATAATAGCACCAAGGTTTCTTGGGTCCTGAATGGAATCGAGAATTAAAATAAGAGGGTAAGGGGATTTTTTGGATTCGTTAACGAGGGATTCCAGAGAATAGAACTTACCTGATGATTTTCTGGCAGCAACCCCCTGAGCATTTGCATGTGCGGTTACTGCTATAAACTTGTCATATGGAAGCTGGCTTAGTTTAATCCCCTTCTTTTTTGCAGCAACGATTATGGCATTTATAATATCACCCTTCTGCCCAAACAATAAGTAGACCTGCTCAATCTCATCACCTGAATTTATAGCTTCAAGAACTGGTTTACGTCCAATAATTAACTGCATGATTAATGCTTAGGTAGATGAGTATGTTTCATCTTTTTAGTATCTGCATTTATTGGAGCGGGGACAAATTTATGAGCATTCTTATTTGTAGCAAAATAGTAATACCCGAAGGCTCCAATAATTATTAACAAAACTGAAATCAACTGAGCTTCAGTCAAGTTAAATAATAGCCGATCGTTCAGGCGGATAAATTCAATTGAAAACCTTTCTATACCCGACAAAATCAGATAGAGCATGAATAATCTTCCATCCGCCCAGTCTTTTTTCCTTAAATTCCAAAGTATCCAGAAGATCAGGAGCATTATTAAAAATTCATAAATGGGAGTGGGGTGAAGAGGAGTATTATCAGGGACGATTCCACCGGGATAATGTTTAGCAATTTCAGTACCCCTGAACATAATAGAAGGAGGAACAGTACCATGTTCATAGTTTGTTCCCCAGGGTAAATTTGTAGGGATCCCATAATCTCCATCCCCAGCAAGATGGCACCCGATTCTTCCGATTCCATAGGCAAGAGCCAAAGAAGGTGCAGCTGCATCTGCTATAAAAAGGAATGGTATGTTTTTTCTTTTTACATGAATCCATATTGCAATAACAGCCAAAATCAAACCGCCGTAGAATGTTAGACCGCCAGGTGAAAAAGTTTGTCCAATTGGATTATTAAGAAAAAGATCCCAGTTTTCAAATAGATAGAAAAGCTTACTGCCGATTATTCCGAAAATGATGGCAAGTAATGTAACTTCGGTGGCTAAGTTTGAACTTAATTTACGACGTTCCATTTCTTTTGTCAGCAAGTAGCTTGACAGTACGAAGGCAATACCCAGCATAAGCCCAAAGCTGTATACTGTAAAGGGACCGATTTTAAATAATTCAGGATACATTTTTATGAAGCATTCTTAAAGTAATTTAATATTTGATCTAACTGATTTACAGGCACCTGGTACTGTTCACCCGAAATCATATTTTTAAGATTACAAAAACCAGATTTGAATTCATCGCCGCCTATGAAGAGAACGAATCTTGCATTCATCTTATTAGCTTCCCTCATTTGAGCTTTTACACTACGATCAAGATAATCGTAATCGACCGTATAATTTACTCTTCTGAAAAAAGAGGCTGAATCAAAAATAACATTGGAAAGTTCTTTATCGAGTTTAACTATATAGAGATCAAGTGAATCATCAGGAAGAGTGAAAGATTTTTCATTTTCACAAGCCAAAAGAATTCTTTCAATACCTGCTGCGAAACCGACGCCCGGAGTTGGTTTACCACCAAGCTCTTCAATTAAAAGGTCATATCTTCCACCGCCGCAAAGTGCGCTTTGTGAGCCTACCTTGCCACTAATAATTTCGAAGGTTGTTTTGGTATAATAATCGAGACCTCGTACTAGTTTAGGATCAATTTCAAAGGGGATCCCAGCGGAAGATATTGCTTTCATTAATAAATCAAAATCATTCCTGCTGTCATCATCCAAATATTCCAATAATGTTGGAGCTTCCTTTAAAAGCTGCTGATCTTCATCCACTTTACTATCGAAAATCCTCAAGATATTAGTATCAAATCTTTTTTTACTATCAGCGGATAGCAGATGTTTCTTATCCTGAAGAAAGGATTTAAGTTTCTGTTTATAAATTTCCCTGGAAGCAGGAACGCCGAGGGTATTTATTTTAACCGTGAGGTCATTAAGTCCAAGCTGTTTAAGGATATGAAATGACATCTGAATCATTTCTGCATCCAGGTAAGGTGAGGTACTTCCAAGAGCTTCACCACCAAATTGATGGAATTGTCTTAGTCTGCCGGCTTGTGGTCTTTCCTGCCTGAACATTGGTGAAATATAAAAAAGCTTATTTAGGGGCTGCTGATTTCCCAAGGAATGTTCGATATAGGCTCTAACGACAGATGCTGTCATTTCCGGTTTCAGGGTGAGGTTTGTTTCACTCCTGTCCAAGAAGGAATACATTTCTTTGCCGACGATATCAGTTTCCTCCCCAATTCCACGTGCGAAAAGAATAGTTTCCTCAAAAACCGGAGTTCTTATTTCTTTATAATTGAAATGAGAAAAAACATCATGTACAATATTTTCAAGATACTTCCATTTATTGATTTCACCCGGGAGTGTATCTTTAGTTCCTGTTACAGCTTTAATCATAATTAATGAGATGCCGAATTAAACGTCATAATAATTTGCTTCTTCTGCCTGAAAAAGTTCAAGAATCTCCTGAGTAGAGGAGGCATCAATTAAACTTTTGCGGAACTCATCCTTATTCATCATTCTTGAAATTCTACTAAGGAGCTTGATATGTGTGCTAACAAGGTTATCTTTTCCGACAAGCAAGAAAACGAGGTGTACCGGCTGACTATCGAGAGATTGATATTCTATAGGGCGGGCAGTTTTACCGAAAGCTGCGAGGATTTCAGTAACTGCGCCAGTTTTTCCATGAGGTATAGCGAAACCCTTGCCAACACCTGTGGACATGATCTTTTCTCTTTCAAGTACAGCACTTCTAACTTTTTCCAAGTCTGTAACTCTGGGATCTTTATCAAAAAGGTCAATAAGTTCATTTATAACATCTTCCTTTTTAGTCCCGGACAATTCTGCTATTACAAATTCTGGTTTAAGGAGTTCAGATACTTTCATTAATTACACCGGATTCATTAGTAAAACAATTTAAACAGACAATAAATTTAACAATACGCCATTTGTTAAACAATTAAGAAAGCAAAAATACAAGTTTTTTATAGAAATATCATTTCAGTTCAAAAAGATAGAAAAGACAACTTCCAGCGAAGTTTTGTAGCGATATAAGGAAATGGGAAAGGATTAAACCAATCGTACGGGCCGGGAATTTAATGGATTATTAATGTTAGAGGAAAATTATACGAATTGTATAGGCTAATTGAATCCAATCGTACGAGCTGAGAAATTGAGGGGAGAATCGAGTCCAGGGGATATCGTACGGGATAAATGAGTTAATTTATCCTAATCGTACGGGTTGGGGGTTTATTAGATTATTGAACAGGGGGGAATATCGTACGGCTAGCATGAGGTAAGCAGTATCAGGGCAAAAATAGTAGTTTCCGTAATAGGAATTGCGCACGAAATGCGCTCGAAATGCGCTCGATTAGGTATCCGAAAGTAAATAATTTAGTAAAAAAACAGAGGGGGTTTAGGATATTAAAGCAAGTACATTATCCGAGCTTTAAGTTGAAAGATTTGATTTTAGGCTGTTTTGGGGATTATTTAGTAAGGACGATTTTCTGTGTTTCTATTTCACCTCCATGATTTATTGTTAAAAAGTATATGCCGCTAGGGAGTTTGTCATTTTTGTAATTTATTTCATGTAACCCCGGATTTTCGGTTTCATTCTTTATTTGATCAATTTCCTGACCTAATGAATTATATAATTTAAGGTTCACACTTTCGAGTTTATTTATAATATAAGTTATTTTAATCTGTGAATTAAATGGATTAGGGTAGACTTGTAATATTCGATTTTTGGAATTAGATGGTTCTTTTTCTTTGTTAATATCTGTTACAATATATTTATTACCTAAAAACATTAGTAGATGCCCATTATATCCATATCCACCCCAAGCACTACAAACAAAATCGGATACACCATCTCCATTCTGATCCCCAACATTTACAGCTTTGTTTGGGAAAAATATATCAGCGTCAAGCAATCCCGTTACACCATAACGGTTATTATTTCCAACATGAGGACCTCCTAAAATGAGCCAAAATAATTGTCCGGCTCCACTTAATATAAAATCATGATACCCGTCATTATTATAATCACCTATATCCTGAGAAATTCCTCTACCGGTAATTACTGAGTCTAAAGGATTCAACAGTTTAATACTAAGGGATGGAATGGTATCGATACCCCCCACTTTTCCATAAAACACATCGGTTGAATGATATTCCCAAACCACTAGATCTTTAATCCCATCACCATTTATATCATCCAAAGAAAAATATCTTCTAAACCAATCAGAAGTATTTTGAAGAAAATTAATATGAGATTCATATTTAACTGAGGGATTGTTTATATTAAAATTGGGATTTGAACTGCCATAAAAAATATATAAGATAGCCAAGCTATCAACTCTTGGAACGGTTCTTGTATAAACATTTTGGCTTAATAGAAGATCATCATATCCATCTCCGTTAATGTCACCCACTTCAAACCAATAACCAAACTGATCAAAAAATATCAGATTATTATCCAATATAAAATCTGGATTAGCGCTGGGAATGTTTTTACCTAAATAAACATATATTCTTCCACTACCTCCTTGCCCATAAGGCCAATCTGGAGAATTAATAATCAAATCCATCTTCCCATCTTTATTAAAATCACCTGTCCTGATCCCGACTTTTCCCCAGCCTAGTGCAAATCCTTCATTATATGGATACAAAGTCGGGAGCGGTATGGAATAATCCGGAATACTATCGAATAAATATTTGCCATCCTTCTTCCCATAAAAGAAAAGTAATTCACCGTTATAATCTAGTTTCGTTGAATCGTATTGAGTAAAATGCATTGTAATCATATCGGGAATTCCATCACCATTGTAGTCAGTTATGGCAAGACATCTTCCCTCATATACTAAATCTTTAGTGGTATCAAGTATATTTGGACCTCCGAAATAGACATAAGTATCATTGAAGTTACCTGATATTATATCTAAATGTCCGTCCCTGTTTACATCAGCTGTTTCGACATTGTAGCAGCCACTTTTTATTTGTACTTCCCAATAAGTGGAAAGTGAGAACCATTGCTGGGAATAAATAAGAGTGCTT
>JARLHD010000193.1 GCA_031292435.1 Ignavibacteriaceae bacterium | reverse complement strand
GGCATTACCTATAGTAATTTAACTATGACTAACGTCCACTATCCTATTTATTTTACAGCTTTCTATTCAGGCATTCCGCCTCAGAATGTCGATACTTTATTCCCTGTTACCAGTACTACACCTGATTTCCATGACATTAAAATTATAAACCTTACTTCAACAAATACCTCCTCAAGCTCTGTTGCTGGTATAATAGTCGGGGTTCCTGAAGAACCTTTCAATAATATCACTTTGCAGAATGTAAAACTTTCGGCATATAAAGGAATTCAATTACGAAATGCTTCAATCTCTGTCTCTGATTCAATGCTTATAAATGTAACTTCAGGACCCCGGATAATTTATGAACTCAGAAGTCAGCTTGTTACAGGTATTACTGATAACTCTCCGGACATTCCCTCCGGTTATCGGTTGGAACAAAATTATCCCAACCCCTTTAATCCATCTACTCTAATAAAATATTCAATACCCTATGAATCAAAAGTTGTAATGAAAATTTATAATTCAATAGGTCAGGAGGTAGCTCTGCTTAAAAACGAAATAGCATCAGCGGGTAATTATCAGGTTGAGTTTAATTCAAATCATCTGTCTAGCGGTGTTTATTTTTACAGATTATCCGCGGCATCAATTGATGGGAAACAAAATTATTCGTCAATAAAGAAAATGATTCTGTTGAAATAATTTTTATAGGCGTACTTCCTTCAAATAAGAATTATATATATAATAAAACAAAAGGCTGCCCGGGAAATCAGGCAGCCTTTTAATTAGATTATTTCAATTCTTCTATTCTACTTTCGCTCTCAACGAATCCCAGATCATATAAACACAAATCACTGCAAACATTACCAGTGCCAATAATGCCGCAGCATTTGAATCAGTCCAGTCTTTGTTTACCCAGTTGAAACCTGCATACCTGATTATAGCACTTATTACTCCCAGCAGCGCTCCTCCTGCAATAAACCCTGAAGCAATTAAAGTTCCCCGTTCTCTTCTTGCTGTATTTACCTTCTCATCCTTACTCCTCGTGGAAACAAAATGAGATATCAATCCTCCTATCAGCAGCGGTG
>JARLHD010000192.1 GCA_031292435.1 Ignavibacteriaceae bacterium | reverse complement strand
GGTTTTTTATTAATATATCTTCTATAGACATCATTGACAAGGTAGCTTGCACCCCAATTAAGCTGAGTACCTATAGTGGACATATAAGCAGCGGCAAAGGCAGCTATCATAAGTCCACGTAAATAAGAAGGAAGATCAGATATTAAAATCCGTATATATCCTGTTTCAGGATCTGCAAGAAAACCTGAATCGTGCTGATAACGAACTACTGCAACCAATGCAACGAGTATCCAAGGCCAGGGGCGTAAAGCATAATGAGCAATATTAAACCAAAGAGTTGCGAGGAGAGAATGCTTCTCATTTTTAGCACTAAATATTCTTTGAGCAACATATCCCCCACCACCCGGTTCAGCGCCAGGGTACCAAGACGCCCACCAGTTAACAGCAATGAAAACAAAGAATGTAATCATCGGCATCCAAGCGGAATTCAAATCAGGCACCATTGATAGGATGGAGCTTGATGAGTTGCGCGATCTATCGATTGCATGGAGCTGAGTCAGCAATGAATTCATTCCGCCAGATGCATGAACAGCAAAGACTGCAAGCAGAATCACCATACCCATTTTTAATACAAATTGAAACAGGTCTGTCCATAATACTCCCCATAGCCCAGACAGAGTTGATATTGATGCAGTTATAAACATTATAGCAAAAGCGAAAATGAGGGCTTCAATTTTAGATATACCCAGAACAAGCATCATAATTTTAACTATAGCAAGGTTTACCCATCCCATAATAATCAGATTAACAAAAAGCCCAAGATACACAGCTCTAAATACTCTAAGGAAAGCGGCTGGTTTTCCGGAATATCGTATCTCTGCAAACTCTACATCAGTTAATACCCCCGCTCGACGCCACAGCTTAGCATAAAAGAAGACAGTTAGAATTCCGCTGAACGCCATACTCCACCAGATCCAGTTGCCAGCGATGCCATTTCTTGCGACAAGTCCTGATACAACAAGAGGAGTATCAGCAGCAAAGGTAGTGGCGACCATTGATGTTCCAGCGAGCCACCAGGTAACATTCCTACCAGAAACAAAGAAATCGCTAACACTTTGGGTTGCACGTTTCCTTAAATAAAATCCTACTGCAAGATTAAACAGGAAATAGAGGGCAATGACAGACCAATCAACAGAATTTAGCTGCATAACTGATAATACATGTTATTTAAGTAAAACCATTTTTTTAGATATAGTTCCAGCATCAGAACTTAATACATAGAAATATATTCCTGATGGGAATTTACTTCCATCAAAACTGACTGAATGAATTCCTATGCTAAAGGAATTATTAAGGAGCGTTTCAATTTCCCGACCCATAACGTCATATATAATTAACTTCAAACGGGTAATTTTACTCAGAGAGAATTTAATTATAGTTGACGGGTTAAAGGGGTTAGGGTAATTGTCGTACAGATTAAATGAAGCAGGAACATTCAGGGAATCATTTTCAACAGAAGTACCGGTATGATTCTTAATAGTATTGGCTATAGATTCAAGCAAAGGTTCTTTACCATTTATAATATCATGGTCAAGCGCCCACACCATAATGCCACCTAAGTTTTTAGAGAAAGAGTATTCTGTTTTCAATCTGACAGACATAGTATCATCGAAGGAAATCAATGAGGTATTATTGATATTCTGCAAATATGGTACCGAGGACACGGAATCCCAATAATAATTCCAACCTCCAGATTGAATAGTATCCATTATTTCTGAGAATCCTAATTCAGGAACAGCTCCTAAAAAAGGTTTATATAACCCCGCAGTATTAAATTGAATACCGTAGAAAGGGATCCCAAGCAATAATTTACTTTGAGGGATTTTTCGTGTGTAATACATGTATCCAACCGAGAATGATACAGCGCCATCATTATCCAGAGGAGATTGATAAAGAGGGGCATTGGGACCGGAGTGAGAAGAAAATGCTCCATGGTAACCATATGTTAATATTGAAAACCAATCGACATATTTAATCATATTTTCATACTGAAAATTCTGCCCATAATATGAAGTAGGAGGCACTGCAAGAGTAATTAGCCAGGGATTATTAAGAGAATCGAATTTCTGCCGTAATTCTGAGACTAAGACAGTTAATTGAATCCCCTGCAAATTTGAGGGATATTCCCAATCTATATCAATTCCGTCGTAATTATTTATAGAGAGTATATTAACTACATTATTAATAAAATTTTTCCTATAAACAGAATCTGCTGTCATAACTCCAAAACCATCGGATAAACCCATACCGCCAAAGGAGAGCAATATTTTTTTATTAGCAACATGGGCTGCCTGAATTAATGCCTGGTTAGGCACACCAGATAAATATTGTATGGATCCATCAGTATCGGGGAAAGCAAAAGCCTGAATAATATGAGTAAGATTATTAAACTCTATTTTGTCAGGAGGTGGAAGGTTTGTCCAACTTCTATAATAAGCAGCCACTATTGACTGAGCAGAGATAAACTGAGCAGCTCCAAATAAGAAAGAAATGAAAACTACAATTATATAAAGGTTTTTTTGCATGGAAGTATATTTAACATTTGCTATAAAACCCTATATATGTGTAAAGCATTAATTATTACCAGGTAATACCAAACCGGGACTGGTTACATACAGTCCCGGCTTAGATATAGTTATTTCAATTAACAACTATTTTAGGAGAACCATTTTCTTTGTTAATGAAAGTGTACCCTGAGAAAGTGTATAGAAATAAACACCACTTGACAGGTTTTCCATACTAACTGTATACTCAAATTGACCATTGTTTTTGTAAACATTATCAATTACGGTTTTAACCAATTGACCCATAACATTATAGATCTTTAAGCTAACATTACCGGACTGAGCAATGTTAAATTTAATCTTTGTTGAGGGGTTAAATGGATTAGGATATGCATTATAGAGTGCAAACTGATTTGGAATCTGAGTAGAAGCATCTTTAACACCAGTTGGACCATTGAACCAATACGGATCGCCAATAGGTAAACCATCTGTTCCAGCTGTTAATAAAGCTGCATTAGTATACTTCATATCATTAGCTTCAGGAAGAGGCCAGTTTGGTTTCCAGAACCCTGAAGTTACAGTTTGATTAAAATATCCCCAAATAGTAGTTGAAGGGGTAGTAGTACGCATTGTTCTGAAATAATCCAGGAAGCTAACATTGTTAGAATTACTAGAAGCAGTCAAAATATTAACAATAGAAGTTCCAAAAGCAGGATTAACATTCTGATTTCCGGTTTGAACAAAGCCCGGCCATCCTGAAGGAGTAGAGAACATATGTGTAGTTCTTGTATTCATCCAGGTTGCTGTATATATTGAATCAACTGTAGCAGTATCATTCCAGGTTTTCCAGAAAGAGACAAGAGCCGGATCCCAGAAATATACGTTGTTCTTAACTTCAACATTTCTTTTAGCTTCAGCAAGAGCAGCCAGGTTTACATTTCCATAATCGGCAGCATCAAATACTGAATCTGTAGCAGTACTAAGAGAATCCATATCGATTACTGAACCGACTTCAGGATGCCATAATTCATCCCACCAAGGATATTCTGTTCTGGAGATTCCACCAGCCCATGCATTATAGAATAGATTATTATCAACTTTTGCGTTAGTAACGTTAAAGATGAAGAAAGGATTCTTAAATGAATAGACTACACTATTATGAGAAAATTCAAAATAATTTTCATAATATTTTGTAACAGGAGCGGCAGAATAACAATTGATACAGAAGATAGTATTGTATTTCATTACAATAGAATCTGTATAAGCAGCACCAGGATATTCATTTCTCAGAACTTCACCTTCATACTGCTGGGTAGGGTCTACAGTATTACGGAATTTGTTATTAGTAAGGAAGAAACTATCCCATTGTCCATTATAACCTAGGGCGAAAGCACGCCATTCTTCGAAGACGCAGTTATCTACAATAGTTCTAATGTGATCGCCAGAGATCTGGATTCCGATACCTAAGGTACCGGGAGTAGGGCTGCCATTAGTAGATAATCCCATTAAATAAAGATTTTTAAAAGTACCAACTGAGTTGCTTCCAACCATAACGAATAAAGTAGCGGGTATTGAATTATCAGGGAGAACCCAGGGCTGAATGCATGGAGGTCTTCCGGCATTGGCACCTGAAGTACCAGGTACACCTATAACGGTAAGGTCTCCTTTTGCTGTAATAGAAGCAGCAAAGATATAAGTAGTATCCAATGATACCAGCTTATAGACATGTTTCTGTGCACCAGTTGAAAGAGTATCGCCATTGATTATTACATCCAGAGTACGTGCATCACTTGCAAAAACCGTAAGTGTATCTGCGGCAAATATTCTAGAAGATAAAGTGAGCAGAACTACTAAAGCAACCAGAGCAACTGTTATGAAATTTCTTTTCATAATGAACTCCTTTTATTTTGAAATAATTAGTTAAAGTTATAATATATAGTTAAGAAATCGTTCGATACAAAGGGTAATGCACCCATAAGAGAATACACAATCACCTCCTTTTTATTCTCCATTAAATACAGACATTGAAATATTTGAATTTATTAAAATCATATTATTTATAAATGAATACGGAAGCCCAAATCAGCAGTAAGCCCGTAATCCTGCTGGGACTGCGGAACATTACCAATAGGAAGCACACTAACATCATGAGCTCCATTAAGATTATTGACATCACCAAAGACCTGAATATTGAACCAGGGTAATTCCTGTTTCAAGGATAAATCCCAGCGAGTATAAGTTGCAGTACTTGGACGCAACTGCGGCCAGAAATTAGGACCAGTAAATATTTCAGATTGAGAAAGCATAGATATTCTTGCGGAAAAACCTGAATAATCAAATCCAAGTGAAAGATTAATAATATCATTCGGCTGATCAAGAAGTTTATCAACAAAGGAAGTATCGACATAAGTCGTAACGCGATTAACATTATGACCATATTGATATGGATACTGAGCTTTTGAAAATATATGGGTGTAGTTAACATTAAGTACCAGCGAAGATAATGGTCCGGGCAGGTACCAGAAATGAGTCTGCCAATCAAGCTCAATTCCATAGTCATCGACTTTATAGGGATCATTGACATATGTATTTATCTGGAAATTTTGATTTAACGGGGAAGTAATAAATCTTGCCGGGTAATATTTCACTGCCTCAGTACTTGTCACAATGAATGACCAGGGATAAATGAGGTTATCAATTTGTTTATAAAAACCACCTATAGTAAATAATCCTAAAGTATTTTCATAAAAAGAAACATATCCATCATAGTTATCGGATCGGGAAGGAACCATATCATAGTTATTATAATTGATCTGACCATTTAGAGCTACATCAACCTTTGGGACAAGAGCCTGGTAATCAGGATAAGCCAATGTGCTTGAATAAGAGAGACGCACATCGCACCAAGGTGTTACCTTATATCTTAAAGAAAGATCAGGAAGCCAGTAACCATGACTTTGAGTAACAGTGGTATCAAAGCGACCATCGGGCTGAAAAGATTGAGCCGGTTGTTTTACATGAGGCGAAGTATAATTTGTTTGAAGATTCTGATATCTAACGCCAGGTATAACTGTAATATCCGGACCGACATTAACAATTGTCATTAAATAAGCTGCGCTTTGATTTTCATATCCGTTATAGATGGCAGCATCAGATAAATAATTATCTTTTCCGAAAGTAATAGTACCCCCATTTTTAATAGCATTGTTCCTAAGAAAATTGGCTGCTGCAGAAACCAAACTAAAATTCAAAGGAGAAATCATATTATAATCGCCATTAAGAAATTTACCATACTTAAAAGAGGGATCGGCAAATAAACCAATTGGAATATTAGTACCAAGATTGGAAGGGAAATTGAGATATTGCGCAAGTAAATTATCTTCATTTACAGCACTACCGAGAGAGAGACCACCTCCATCAAAAATCTGGTAAGCGTATGAACTAGTTTCGTGTTTGAACTTCCCACCGAATTTAACAACGGCACTAATTAAATCAGAGACATTTACATTTGCGTCAAGATCGAGAGACCCTGTTAAAGCACGACGTCTTGCAAAGCTATTACTTGTTGTGATAGTGTTTAAATATGTCTGAGCTAAATTGTTATTGGCTTGTTTAGGGATATCAATAGGATTAAGATTGGGAACATTTATAAAATTAAGTAAGCCGGCGGAGGTTTGAATAAAGCTTGCACTCCAATCATTAGGGTCCTTTGTTTCAGAATAGGTGTGGGAGAGTTTAGCATTAACATGAAAGATTGGAAGAATCTGATCATATTCAAGCAAATTGTTGATCTGACTCAATTGAATATTTGAATAATTCAGTCCATAAAGATGCTGATTACTTGTACTACCGCTATTGATATTGTATGTTTCATTACGATCAATAACATCCGTGGTTCCATTGCTTAAGAAATTAGAGAGCTTAATTTTTCCATCAGGAATTTTATAATCCAAAACAACAGCGCCATTATAACGTAATCTATCGCGAGGAATATCATGAAGGATAAAACCTGAAGTTAAATATTGAGTTGTACTTAAACCATTATTAGTATATAGGGCACCGAATTCATTGGAAGCAAGGTTTCTTCTTTCAATATCCGCCTGAGCAAACACTCCTAATAAATTATCATAGAAACGATTTTCAACACTAATTATGTATTTATAATTATTTGTTCTATTATACTCATCGGGTAAGTTATCATAAGCTCCCTGAAGTAAGAAGTTAACCATAGGGGAAGTTGAATTCCTTATTTTCGCTTCGCGCAACTGGAAATTTATAGTACCGCCTATAACATCCGCATCCATATCGGCTGTTACGGATTTAGTAACAGAAATTCCCTCGAGCATATTGGAAGAAATGGAACTTAAATCCTGACTCCTATCGAATGCATTAGAAGAGGACATATCTACACCATCGATCATAATCTTGTTATATTTAGGAGCAAGCCCGCGTATAACAACCTCGTCACCTTCACCCCCGCTTCTAAGAACGCTTATACCGGGGAGTCTTCCTAATGCTTCTGCAACAGTGGCATCGGGAAGTTCCTGAATTCTTGTAGAGGAAACGACATCCATAATCTGAATAGATGACAGCTGCTGGTTAATAGCTTCCGTTTGACCGGTAGCCTGAGAGGTAACCACAATTGTTTCTCCGACAATACCGACAGGCTCTAGTTTAAAGTTCAGAGTAGATTTAGCGCCCTCTTCAAGAGTAACAGAGGTATTTTGTTCAAGGTAACCTATATAACTAACCTTTAGTTTATAAATACCGGGATTAATATTAGGAATATTAAATTTACCATAATTATCTGTGGCTGCACCTTTACCAGTTCCCATTAATACCACATTAGCACCAAGGAGTGGTTCGCCAGTAACAGCATCCGTGACGGCTCCTGCAAGGTTAGCACCTGCAGCAGATACAATACGTGGAGAAAGGATAATTATTAGTGCTAAGATACTGAGTACAGAAAATATTCTGTGCATAAAACATTCCTCTTGTAATAAGATTTGATTTTTTACGTACTTCTTTTGTAAATATTTATTATCAAATGACATTAATGCCTTCACTTATATTTTCTCTAATAAAACTACCAGCACCCAGGACAGCGGATTTTCCATTCATCATTTCGGATTTAATAATTTTTACTTTACCCTTATAAATATTAAGGAGATACCTTTCAAACGTTGTAAATGTGGGTCTAAGTAGCAGGTTACCAGCCTCGACCAGACCACCGGATAGGATAATAGCCTTGGGGTCAAAGAAAGTTACCAGGTTGGAAAGGGCTATACCTAAAATTTCCCCTGTAAAGTTGTATGCTTTTACGGCTATGGGATCATTATTGTTACCAAGTTCACTGATTATTTTACCAGTTATACTTTCAAAATCCATATTCCTAAATTCACTTGGTTCATTAGAATTGCAAAGCAGGTTTAATACGGTTCTCTTTATTCCACTGGCAGAGACATAAGTTTCCAGGCAACCCTGTTTACCACAGTTACACTGTCTTCCATTTTTTTCAATAATAGCATGTCCAAGTTCCCCGGCATATCCATTTTCACCATAGAGGAGATGACCATCAACGACGATGCCGGTACCGAGTCCGGTTCCGAGAGTAAGAACAATAAAGTTATTCATACCTTTTGCGCTTCCGAACTGAAGTTCACCCAAAGCAGCTGCATTTGCATCATTTATAAGGGCCAAAGGAACCTGGAAATGTTTTTTCATGAGTTCTATGAATTTTACATTTCCCCATTTAAGATTTGCGGGAGATTCAATAATTCCATTCTGATAGTTAGCGCCGGGTGCAGCGATTCCAATTCCTTCAAGTACAGAATCATTTTTATATTTTGAATAGCTTTTATTTATATGGCGGGAAAGGCTTTGGGCAAAAGAATCTGCACCCTGTTCAGGATTAGTCAGAAAAGAATTTTCAAGAAGAATGTTATTATTGAAATCGACAATTCCAATATTAGTATTAGTACCACCGATATCAACACCAATTACAATCTGATCTTTAGACATTATAATACTGTAAAAATTAGTTTTCTATTTATTAGCCTGTAATTTTGAAACCATCAAAAATTTCTTCAATAGCGAGAGTAGCGGCTCCCAGGAGCCGGGGAAGTACTTTTAAGGAAGTAGGAAGAATTTTGATGATTTTTTTTCTGCCGAAATAGGCACGCTGAGTAACAACGTTAATAATTTCGGGATAAATAATATCCCACACCTGAGTAATCTTACCGCCGATAATAATAGCGTGGGGGTCGATAGCTTTAATAATATTTGAAATACCGAGACCGAGATAGAAGCCGGTTTTTTTAAGAACCTCGATAGAGAGCGGATCGTTATTTTTAGCAAAGTCGATAATATCCTGAGCCATCAGGTCGACATTATGGTCAAAGGTTCCGGGTTTTTTAGCAAGGTACTGACTAACGATAGCGCGGTCAGAGGCATAGGCTTCCCAGCAGCCATAATTTCCGCAAGTACAATGTTCCCCGCCTTCAAAGATTATCATATGTCCAAATTCACCGGAGGCCTGGTATTCACCATTTATCAATTCATTTTCTATGATGATTCCGGCACCGATACCAGCGCCGATAGACAGGAAAACAGAGTTAGAGAGATTCATCTCATGGTCGCCGAACCATAATTCCGCGAGAGCTGAGGATTTTGCATCATTTCCAACAGCAATATTTTTTATATCCGGAAGGGATTTGGAAATTACCTTTCCGATATTAAAATCTTCCCATCCAAGGTTAGGGGCAAAATTAACGATGAGGTTCTTAGAATCAACGATACCTGCGATACTGACACCTAAACCTTCAAGACTATCTATATTAAGTTCGCTGCACAGTTTTAATAGCTCAGATATACAGAATTCAATAAATTTTTCGGGATTGCTGGAATCAGTTTCAATTGAAGACTGACCTTTAATACTTCCATCAATATCGGCGATGGCGAAGCGTGTTATTGAGGAATCAATATTGATTGCGCCAACAAGAAATTTATTTAGTTTAAGGAATAGGTTTATGGGGTTACGTCCCACGTTCTGGTCTTCACTTGCCATTTCAAAGATCAGATCTTCATTTATCAAATCAGAGATTATGCTTGAGACGGTACTTTTATTAAGACCTGTTAATTTTGCAATATTGCTACGGGAGATGGGTTGAGTTTCGCGAATGATATTAAGAATCCTGGTTCTATTTATACTCCGAAGAACTTTAGAATTACCTGCAATGACTGATAAATTTTCAGAGCCCATTAAATTTATTCTTATATATAGAGTAAAATTATTTTGTTGGTTGCAAGGACAAACTAATTAAGCTGTCCTTAAGTTTTATAAAGACATCTTCAAATAATTAGTTGGTTGCCTAAACAAACTAAATAAAGATACATACTTTTCGAACTGGTGTCAAGAACTTTCTGTATTTTTTTTATTTATTAATATTAACCATTGGGAATAATCACCTTTTATATCACCAGGTGGGGCAGGATCATAATTGTTGTTATTTTAAGTTAAAACTGGGCTTTTAGGGGAGCAGATTGTTAATGATAATAGGCATTTATATGTGTTTTTATACCTTTAATAAAGAGCTATTGGTGT
>JARLHD010000191.1 GCA_031292435.1 Ignavibacteriaceae bacterium | reverse complement strand
GCTAATATTGTTAAATGCCGTCCTCCGGGAAACAGGACTCCAACTCCTACAGAAATGGATACTTGTATGCCATATCTGAAAAAGCAGATTGAGCTTGTCGATCCAAAGGTAATTCTCTGTGTCGGTTTAACTGCAGCTCATGGGTTACTCCATAATAATGACTCTCTCACCAATTTACGTGGAAAGGTTTTTGAATATGAGGGTAGGAAAGTGATGGTTACTTATCATCCTGCTGCTTTGCTTCGAAATCCAAATTGGAAAAGAGGATGCTGGGAAGACGTCCAGGCATTTAGAAAATTGTATGATGAATTAGTAAACGAAAAGAAATAATAATTTTGAAAATGTTCGGCATAATATGTCAAAGAATAATAAAAACACAAATTTAGATTCAATTGTACCTGCTGATGTAAAACCACCCGCCGTTCCTGAAATTGAAGCCGCGGTTCTTGGTGCAATGCTTATTGAAAAAGAAGCAGTACCGCAGGCTTTGGAACTCCTTACCGCCGATAGCTTCTATCTTAAGGAACATAAGCTGATTTTTGATGCAATGAGATATTTGTTCGAGGCTAGTGAACCTATCGATACCGTTACTTTGTATAATGAGTTAAAGAAAAGAGAACAGATCGATGATGTCGGTGGTGTGGTTTATATTTCAAAACTTTCACAGAATATTTCTTCTGCAGCTAATATTGAGTATCATGCGAAAATTATTCTTGAAAAAGAAATTTTAAGAGGACTGATCACTAGTGCTCATGACATTGCCCATTCAGCCTATTCCGGAACTGAAGATGCTTTTGATATTCTCGATGAAGCAGAAAGGAAAATATTTGAGATAACTGAAAAACATCTGAAAAGATCTTTTCTGGATATGAATAAAGCAGTTAAAGATGCAATGGAATATATTGAATCAATTCATTCTAATGCCAATTCAAAATTTTCTGTGCCGACCGGATTTTATGAACTTGATGAATTGCTTGGCGGCTTTCAGAAATCTGATCTTATCATAGTAGCTGCACGTCCCTCTATGGGTAAAACTGCATTCGCACTAACCTTAACCAGAAATGCAGCTATCGATCATAATGTCCCGGTAGGCATTTTCAGTCTTGAAATGTCAACTATGCAGTTGGTTATTCGTATGCTCTGCTCTGAGGGAAGGTTAAATGCACATCTCGTTAGAACAGGCAAATTACCTTTGGACGAAGGTGCAAAGTTAAGCCGGAATGC
This sequence comes from Ignavibacteriaceae bacterium, assembly GCA_031292435.1. Classification (GTDB taxonomy): domain Bacteria; phylum Bacteroidota; class Ignavibacteria; order Ignavibacteriales; family Ignavibacteriaceae; genus Fen-1301. The sequence goes on along the minus strand of JARLHD010000191.1, from coordinate 4,202 downwards.
CCATAAGCTTATTGAAGCTCCTATTTATGTCGATGACACTCCCGCGCAGTCAATATTGGAAATTAGAGCCAAAGCCAGAAGATTAAAAGTTGAGAAAAATATTGGTATGATAATCATAGATTATCTTCAGCTTATGACAGGACCAGCTAAGGTAGAAAGTCGTGAAAGGGAAATTTCACATATATCAAGATCTCTTAAAGCTTTAGCTAAAGAATTAAATATCCCGGTAATTGCTTTGGCTCAGCTTAATAGAGCTGTTGAAGCAAGAACAGATAAACGCCCTCAACTTTCAGATTTGAGAGAATCCGGTTCCATCGAACAGGATGCAGATGTCGTCATTTTTCTAAACCGCCCGGAATATTATGGAATTAAAAATGATGAAAATGGCAATTCTAATGAAGGGGTGGCTGAAGTAATTATTGGTAAACAAAGAAATGGTCCTATTGGAGACGTCAGACTGGCGTTTATTAAAGAATATGCACGCTTTGAGAACCTCGCTCATGCAAGACAAATTGAAGAATACTCCGGGCAGACTGCTAACGAAGACATAATATGAAATTGTTTCTTCTCTTTTCTTTTCTATATCTCTTTCAATCTTCACTGATCTATTGCCAGGTATATTCGGAAAAAGATGTTGAAATTTGTAATTCAAAATTCAATCTCTCAGAAAATACACATCTTAAGTCAAAACCCATAGGTGATGTGATAGCCTCAATTGGAAAAAGTTTCATTGGGACAGATTATAAGGCTTCAACTCTTGAAAAAGAAGGAGCGGAAAATTTGGTTATAAATTTAACCGGACTTGATTGTACAACCTTTCTTGAATATGCTCTGGTTTTTTCTCGGTTGATAAAAACAGATTCAATTACATTTAATAATTTCCTTAGTGATCTTAAATTTATACGCTATCGAAATGGTATAATTAATAGTTATACTTCCAGGCTGCATTATTTTTCTGATTGGATATATGATAATGTCAAAAAGAAAGTAGTTAAAGATATTACAAAAGATCTGGGGGGTATACCCATCAAATTTCAATTAAGTTATATGTCAGGTCATCCTGGTCAATATAAACAGTTGAAAGAAAATCCTGTATTCATTCCTACTATTAAATCTCAGGAAGATTCGATAAATACTAGAACATATTTCTATATACCTAAAAATAAGGTGTATTCAGTGGAAGCAAAATTGAAGGAAGGTGACCTGATTGCTTTTACGACATCTGTCAAAGGTTTGGATATTGGTCATGTCGGTATTGCCGTAAAAGAAAAGGACGGAAGAATCCATTTGCTGCATGCCCCTCAACCTGATACTAAAGTACAAATAACTAAATATCCATTAGCTGATTACATCCTTAGCCTAAATAAAGATACCGGGATAATAGTATTAAGGGCTCTTGAACACTAAACCAGGTATTTCATCCTTCAGTAGTCCATAAACAAATTGATCTAATGCTTGTCCGTTTTTAACAATTTGCTTCCTCATACATCCCTCAAGTTTAAAACCTGACTTTAATAATACTCTGGAAGATGCAGGATTGGAACTGAATACATTTGCAAAAATCTTTGTGATATTATAATAATCAAATGCATATCTGATAAAATTTTGAACAGCATGAGTAGCTATCCCTTTTCCCCAAAAAGGTTCTCCAAGCCAATAGCCTAATTCGCCCGATAACCTGTTTACATCCCGGCATGTCTCGATACCAATAACTCCGATTAATTCCTCATTATTGGCAATTGCAAAGGCTCGCTTTGGAATATTTTCATTAAGTAATGTTAACCAGTTTTCAGCGTCTTCAAAAGTATAGGGAAATGGAAATGCGTCCCTTAAGTTATTATATATCTTTTTATTATTTGCATATCTTACTATTGCGTGTTTATCACTCTCAATAATTTCCCGGATTTTGATTCCGGAACAAATTTCTAATATCATTATTTAATTAGTCCTTTAAGAATATTAAGGTTAACTATATCCTCCAGCTGTTCTTTTCCCTTGGGTGTCTCAAGTATTTTAGGAATGTGCTTTATCTTTTGATCGTTCATGATATTTGTGAATCCTTCAATGCCAATAAATCCTTTTCCTATATGTTCATGCCTGTCAACTTTAGATCCAAGGTCTTTTTTACTGTCATTCATGTGAATGCACTTCAGTCTCTCAAGACCTATTATAGTATCGAACTCACTAATTACTTTTTTATAGGTTACTGTATTCTTAATATCATATCCCGCTGCAAAAATATGAGCTGTATCTATGCAGACCGTCATCCTCTTTTTATCATCAACAAGATCAATTATCTTTCTTAGATGTTCGAATTTATAACCAATGGCACTACCTTGTCCGGCAGTTGCTTCTAACATTGATGTAACCTTAAATCCTGGAGTTTTTGTGTGTGCTATATTAAGTGACTCAGCAATTAATTTTATTCCTTCCTCTTCACCTTGTCCCATATGAGCACCGGGATGAAAATTTAAATGGGGTATTCCTAATAATTCGCATCTTTTAAGTTCATCCAAGAATGAATCTCTTGACTTGTTTAACATCTCAGGTTCTTTAGCACATAAATTTATAAGGTAGGAATCATGTGCAACTACAAATTTAATATGTGATCCTCTAAGTTTGCTCTTAAATAATTCAACTTCTTTTTCACTTAAATCTTTGGAATACCACCTGTTGTTATTCTTTGTAAATATTTGTATCGCTGTAAATCCCAGCTTCTCTGCTAAATCCACTGCTGCAGAAACGCCGCCGTTTGTTGATGTATGGGCACCTAATAGTTGTTCCATAATGTTCCTTTTTATTACTTTAAATTATTGTGGCTCTCCATTATTTCAATCAATGATTCATCGATATTTTTTAATTCTATTCCAAAGGATTGCAGTTTATCAGTATTCATTGAAACATCAGCAGAATCAGAGACATCGGAAATATCGTACATCGATATTCTTTGAAGCAAGGAAATGTCAAATTTGGCAGCCTTACATAATCTTTCTCCCAGTTCTAGCCGGGATACTCTTTCCTTCCCACCGAAATTAATAATCTCATTTTTGATATTCAGTTTGATTAATTGGGCAATATGCCGGGCAGCTTCTAATAAAGATAAGGGTGTTCGGTATTGATCAGAAAATAACTTAACCGGTTTCTTATTCTTTAAGTTATCAAACATATAATTAAAATAGTTTTTTGAATCAAATAATCCGAAACCGTAAAGAAGACCGGTTCTGAGTATCACGAAATCTTTAGATACTGACTTTATCTTTTCCTCTCCCATCAGCTTCGTTTCGGCATAAAATGACGCAGGAATTAGTTTTCCGTCCTCTTTTAACATCGATGCTCTATAACCTGCATAGACGAGGTCAGTTGAAGAATAAAAGAATTTAGAATTAAGCATTGATGACATCTCTGCAAGTTTTTCTGTGGCCTTTACATTTACTTCAAACACAAATTTTGAGGGAAGTGTAGTTGCATCCTTTACCGAGGTAATTGCTGCAGTATGTATTATAATATCAGGTTTGAATTTTTGTAATATTACTTCAATATTTTTATAATCGGTTATATCGGATTGAACAGAATTATATTGTAAACAATTCCCCGGCCTGGTATGATATTGTGTTAATATTTCAAATTCTTTTGAGAGGAATAGATTTAAATACTGGCCTAATAATCCACTTCCTCCGGTTATAAATATTCGCAATTTATTAGTCCAATATATTTAAGTATTCATATTTATATGATATGATGTTTCGAAATGAGGTTTTAGCCTTATTTAATTTATATATATTTATTATGTTTACTATAATGGAATGTATTCATATCTCAAATTTAATAGAAAAATTGAAACAAACATCGGATTAGATCACGGTTATAATTCAAAAAAATTTATTGAATAAGAGGTTTTACAATCTTCATAAAGGAAAATATTAATAATATATAGCGAAAATTGGTTTGTTAATTAAATGAAAATTGCGGTACTATTATCAGGTGGCGTAGATAGTTCGGTAGCACTGAATTTGCTAAAAAAGGAAGGGCATGATATTACTGCGTTCTATTTGAAGATTTGGCTCCAGGATGAATTTACCTTTCTGGGAGATTGCCCATGGGAGGAAGATCTTAATTTTGTTAGAAGTGTATGTAAACAGTTAAACATTCCGCTTGAAATAATTTCACTTCAACACGAATATTGGGAAAATGTTGTTACTTAT
>JARLHD010000190.1 GCA_031292435.1 Ignavibacteriaceae bacterium | reverse complement strand
TGCTTTTATTTTATAAAATTTATGATCTCTATATATTAAAATGGTTTAATAATTTCAAGATAATAATAATTAATTTGGCAGATACAGGGATTAATATTGAGTTGATTATTATTTCAACAAAATGGCTTTTTTGATATCAGAATAAACAGAGGAATTATTCTGGTTAAAGACTTCGAGACGGTAGAAATAGACACCGCTAGCGAGTCCTTTTGCATTAAATTCTAATTCGTAATAACCGGGTTCTTTAGAATCGTTTACCAAGATTTTAACCAATGCACCTCTTGTATCATATACATGAAGTTTTACAAATCCTTTTTCTTTCAACTTATAGGATATAGTTGTTGCAGGGTTAAAGGGATTGGGATAGTTCTGGGAGAGAGTATAGATAAGCGGCTGCTCAACTGAATATTTAGTAATGCCTGTTAATTCAGAAAGGGGTCGTATCCACACACCAGCACCATCGGTACCCAAGACTACATCGGAACCGGATATGACAAGAGCAGTAATTAGCTTAGTGTACAGACCATCGTTGGCTGTAAACCAGTTTATTCCATAGTTAGTAGAATAATAAACACCAGCGCTATCAGTACCTGCAAAGATGATTGATCCAGTAACAGCTAAAGATACTACAGAAGCAGAAGGCAAGCCATTATTTATAAGGGACCAGGTTGATCCATTATTTTTTGAAAGGAATACACTGCCACTATCAGAACCTGCGAGGATATCATTACCATTCAGAAATAGAGTATAGATATTAGAGAAAGTAAGACCATTTGATTTGCTTATCCAGGAGGAGCCATTATCTGAAGAGAGGTATACTCCACCATTAGTACCAGTAAATATATTGTTACCATTTATGATAAGGGAAAATACATGTGTACTGTCGAGACCATTATTAACTTTTGTCCAGGCAGCGCCATTGTTAGATGAGCGGAAAACTCCGCTATCGAGTCCATAGTCCGGATTAGTTCCAGCAAAGAGAAAACTACCATTAGAGGCAAGAGCATATGGGGCAATATTATCGAGCCCGATATAATTCCAATTACTGCCATAATCTGCAGAATGATATACTCCATGCCCCAACGCACCTGCAAATAAATCTGATCCACTGAATGCAATGGATTTAACTGCAAGATAGATAGGGAGCCCATTTGTTAATTGTGTCCAACTTTTTCCAAAATCTGTAGATAGAACAACACCACCTCCTACACCCTGGTAGGGGAAACAACCGGCAAAAATATTTGTGCCATTGACAGTTAGAGTATTAATATTAGTACACACCAAACCTTTACTTACTTCAGACCAATTATTACCATTATCAGATGATTGAAAAACACCAGTATTGAAACCACCTGCAAAAAGGTTGGCTTTAATTGCAACAATGGAATAGACTGAATTGCTGGTAAGTCCATTGATCTGCTGAGTCCATGTTGATCCATTATCAGATGACCGATAGACACCACCGGGAGACATGCCTGCGAACGCAAAAGCATCAGTAAAGAGGAGAGAATAAACATTAGTATTTTGGGGACCTACCTGGGCCCAGGAAGTACCGTTATTAGTAGTTAAGTAAGTGGTACCCTCATTAAATTTTCCAGATCCTACTAAAACATTGGTTCCACTAACAGCAAGAGAATTGACATAAGTATTATATAGGCCGAAAGAAGACCAGCTTTTTCCATTATTAGTAGAGAGGAATACTCCATCGCCAAATGTTCCGGCAAGAAGCCAGGAGCCATAAACTGTAAGAGCATAAATATGAGGGTTAATAAGTCCGTTATTTAATTGAGTCCAATTTAATCCATTGTTTGTAGAGAGATAAACACCGCTATCCCTACTACCAGCAAAGATATTAGAATCAATTACGGCAAAAGAATAAACGGAGACATTAGTAAGTCCTGCCGGTATCCAGTTTGCACCATTATCGGTAGAACGAAAAACGCCACCGACTTCCATACCTGCAAATAAGTTGTTGTTACTGAAGGCAAGAGCTTTGATAGAGAGAAATCCGGTAAGTCCATTGTTAACCTGTTTCCAACTGGTTCCAAAATTGGAAGAAAAATAAACACCGCCACCTTCCGTTCCAGCAAATAGATTTATATCATTAGCTGCCATACATAAAACATTAAGTCCATTAAGCCGTTCAGTCTGCACCCATTGAGGATGGTTGGTTTGGTTTATGAGGATAAACATGATAAGCAGTACCAGGTATTTAGGATGGGAAATCATATTCAAATACAGACAGCATTATTATTATTAGTAAATAAGAGATGTTACATAGTTTTATTAAATATAACGAATTTATAATAAAAGAGTTTTGGGTAATTCACTCAATGAAGTCTGATTGTATAATGACACGTAATGAGACACTTTTGAATAAGGAATATAAGAACCAGAGCTATTGGTGTACTGAGCCGTTCATCTTTCGTTCATCTCGGCTTCATCTCTCGCTCAGGATATAGGGCAAAATATCAGATAATTGTCTCATTATGGAACTGAAAAGGGGGATTAAAGTTTGACAGATATCAATCTGAAATCAGTAATTCCGTAATAATTTAGAATACACTTTATAAAAAGGAGATACTTAAGATGAAAGAGACTATTGTTTTATCAGCAAGTTTTCCAGTTGCACCAGAGAGATTATACAAAGCATGGCTTAGCAGCAAGGAACATACATCATTTACAGGTGATAAGGCAATTGTTACCAAAATACTTAACAAGAAGTTTAGTGCCGGGAACGGGTATATATCAGGGAAGAATTTAATATTAGAACCATATAACAGGATAGTGCAGTCATGGAGGGCAACAGACTTTCCGGATAAGCATCCTGATTCATTTATTGAATTAACGTTTACACCTAACAAGACAGGAACAAAGCTAACTCTGAAACATTCGGGTATACCGGAAGGGATGGGAAAAGATTATAAGAAGGGATGGAAAGATTTTTATCTCGAACCGATGAAGGAATATTTTACCAAGTAAGGGAAACTTAAAATATAGTTTTGAAGTAAAGAGGGGGTAGAATAATTGTTAATAATTTTTCTTTGTACAGTAGTACCCATCGGTTTTTAACTGTACAACAATGGGCTTTTGATATTGTTCATTAGGGGGAAATAAGTAGAGATAATTACCTGCTTTCTGATATGCATATAGTAATCTTCTTATTTCGTTGCCAAGCACATCAAATACTTTCAGTGTAATGAAACCGGGGGAAGCAAGATGGACAGATATTGATAAACCGTTTTTATCATAATTAACTGACATTGTATGGGGGTTGTATGATGTTATATTTTCTGCAATTTGATTTTCCGGAACAGAGACAGGATGTATTGTAATCCGGCATTTATCATTACTCTCGTTACCATATTTATCGATAGCAGTTATTATATATGTTTTGCCTGAAGGATTTATTTTGCGCCGTGAATCCAGCCAAGAGGTTTCCGAT
>JARLHD010000189.1 GCA_031292435.1 Ignavibacteriaceae bacterium | reverse complement strand
GCAAGGGCAATGCCGGTTTTTCCATCAGTAGCACTGATTATTTCGTACCCCTCTTTTTCCAGCCTTTCCCTTAATACGATAATATTTTCTTCCACATCATCGATCAGCAGGATTTTTTTCTTCATGCCAAATTACCTTAATTTAGAAAATCAATGCATTAATAATAATATATTAAGAGAAATATTAGGTGTAATTTTTGTATTAACTAACAAATTATTATTTTGCGTCAAAAATTATTCCAATGTTCACAAATAACTTTATTCCCATTGAAAATGTAATGGTTCGCCCTGAAATCATGGAAACTCATTTCTCATGCGATCTTGAGAAATGCAAGGGGGCTTGCTGTACAGTTGAATCGGAATACGGTGCCCCGCTTTTAGATGAAGAAATTCCGGTTATTAATGAAATCCTCGAAGAAGTATACCCATATCTACCTGAAGAACATGTTAAGATGATTAAAGAAAACGGATTCTCGTACAAGATTGAGGGGGAAACGATGACCAGGTCAATGAATAAAAAAGAATGTGTATTTGTTAATTATGAAAATACAGTTGCTAAATGTTCAATTGAGAAAGCTTACTTTGACGGTAAAATTAAATTCCGAAAACCCATTTCCTGCCATCTATTCCCTATCAGGGTAACAAAATTCGGGGGGGATGTGCTTAGATATGAAAAATTTAATGAATGTGCACCGGCACTAGAAAAGGGGAAGAAAGAAAATGTTAAAATTGCGGAGTTCTGCAAGGACTCCCTGGTAAGAGCTTATGGTAATAAATGGTACAAAACTTTAATGGATAATAAAGAGAAATAATATGTTAACGCTTAGCCAAAGAATGTCGCAACAGCAGCGTCTGTCACCCCAGCAGATCCAATATCAAAAGCTGCTGCAGCTTAATACGCTTGCGCTTGAACAACGCATTAAAACCGAACTGGAGATTAACCCTATCCTTGAAGAGGTGATGGAAGGTGAACTGGAATTATCACAGGAATCTGATGACAAGGACAAAGAAAAATCTGAAGATACTAATGAAGAAGAATTTGAAAAGGATAGAGATAAGGAAGAATTTGAACTTGAAGATTTTATGAACGATTCTGATTTCGAGGCTGAAAGAGTTAATAAATCAGGAGATGATGATAATTATCAGCCACTGGCTCCTAACCGTGTTTCGCTATCCGAACATCTTGAGAGCCAATTACGAATGATGGACCTGAATGAGGATATGTTTTTACTCGGACAGGAAATAATCGGCAACCTTGACGATGACGGATATCTTAAAAGATCTCTGCCCGAAATCCTTAATGAACTTGCCATGTTTGCCAATACCGAAATCCCGCTTGATCAGGGAGAAAAGCTTTTAAGACAGATACAGACATTCGACCCTGTAGGGATTGGTGCAAGGTCACTGCAGGAATGTCTTTTAATCCAGTTAAGGAATATTAAACACGACGCGTATTATTCATTTTTAGCCGAGGAACTTCTTAATAAATACTTTGATGATTTTGCAAAACGACGCTATGATGTTATTATGCAAAAGATGAACCTTACGAATGAGACTCTTAAAGCTGTGCTTGAGCTTATCCAGAATCTGAATCCAAAACCGGGAGAAGGAAATATATCTTCGCAGGAAATGAACCAGATTACTCCGGACTTTGTAATAGAAAGAGTGGACGATAATTTTATTATTACACTAAATGACAGAAGTGTACCTTCGGTTACAATCAGCAAGTCCTACCTGGAAATGTTCCAGCAGAACAAGAAGAATAAGAAGAACGAAAGGGAAAAGGATACATATAAATTCCTGCGTGAGAAGTTTGAATCAGCTAAATGGTTTATTGCCTGCATTCAGCAGAGACGTGAAACATTGATGAAAATAATGCGCGCTATTGTTGAGAGGCAATATGAATTCTTCGAAAGAGGTCCTAAATTTCTTAAACCTATGATTTACAAGGATATTGCTGAAGAAATAATGATGGATATATCCACCATCAGCCGCGTAGTAAATGGAAAATATGTCCAATCACCCATGGGTGTTCATGAATTGAAATATTTTTTCAGTGAAGGGCTGACAACAGATTCCGGAGAAGAGGTATCAAATAAGCATATCAAAGAACGGCTAAAAGAAATTATTGATGAAGAAGACAAGAACAATCCTCTTAGTGATGACAGGCTTGCAGAGATCCTTAATGAGGAAGGCATCCATATCGCCAGAAGAACTGTTGCCAAATACCGGGAACAACTGAAACTGCCTATTGCCCGGTTAAGAAAAGAACTATGAATAATGCTTATTATCTTATTATTGATATTATAGCCTTTATACTGTTCGCTTTCCTACATACCATTCTTGCATCATTTAAATTTAAGTCTATAATAGCCCTGCGGATCGGCAGTGCAATGGCTTTTTACCGCCTGGCATTTAATATTTTTTCTCTCCTGTTCCTGATCTATATGTATGAATATTTGCCAAGACCGGACGTAGAATTATTCGATCTTAAATATCCATGGGATATAGTTATTCTTATTCCTCAGTTTTTGGCACTGGCAGGAATTATCTGGACATTCAGATTTTTCTCGCTTTATGAATTTATAGGATTAGCGCAGATCAAAAGATGGATAGATGGTAAATTTGTTACTGTAAGAGAGGAAACGAAACCGGCATTTGGAGAACAGGCGGATGTTTCAAACGATATTAAAATCTCTGAAGATGTATACGACGAAAAGCTTACTCTGAAAATTGAAGGACCTTACAAAGTAGTGCGCCATCCATTGTACCTGTTTGTTATTATTTGCTTAATATTCCGTCCTACAATGGACCTGTTCTACTTTGTTTTCTTAATATTTTTAATTGTTTACTTTTACGTTGGTACTTTTTATGAGGAAAAAAAGTTAGTCACTATATTCGGTGATCAGTACAGGAAATACCAGAACTCAGTTCCGCGGCTTTTCCCCATCTGATCATTTGAACCTAAAGCTAGATAAAGATTTATAACATCGGGATAAAGGATATTATGGAAAATAAAATAAGATCGACAACAATTATAGGTGTAATCCATAATGGACAGGCTGCAATTGGCGGTGATGGTCAGGTTACCCTTGGCAATACAGTTGTTAAGCATAATGCATTCAAAATAAGGAAAATAGCGAAGGGTAAAGTTGTATGCGGTTTTGCCGGTGCTTCTGCCGATGCTTTTACATTAGTTGAACGCTTTGAGGAAAAGATTGAACAATACAGGGGAAATGTTACCCGTGCTGCTGTTGAACTTGCAAAGGATTGGCGCACAGACCGATACCTTCGCAAATTAGAAGCTATGCTTGCAATTGTTACTGAAGATCAGGCATTAATTATCTCCGGTAACGGTGATGTTATTGAACCCGATGATAAGATTGTAGCGATTGGTTCAGGCGGGATGTACGCACTTGCTGCGGCAAGAATGCTTATAAAATACAGTAAATTATCGGCTAAGGAAATTTGTGAAGAAGCTCTTAAAACTGCTTCTGAAATTTGCATCTATACTAATAACAATATAAATGTGGAAGTAATTGAAAAATAAACCCGGCTTTAAAATGTATGACAGGTTGATGAAAGAATTAACGCCAACTCAGATTGTGGCAGAACTGGATAATTATATAATAGGTCAGCATGATGCAAAAAGAGCTGTTGCCATAGCACTGAGAAACAGGTGGAGAAGGCAGCAGGTACCGTCAGGTCTTCGCGAGGAGATACTGCCTAATAATATAATCTTAATTGGTCCTACCGGAGTTGGAAAAACAGAAATAGCACGCCGGTTAGCAAAATTGGCAAACGCTCCGTTCATTAAAGTGGAAGCCTCTAAATTTACTGAAGTTGGTTATGTTGGGCGGGACGTTGAATCGATGATACGCGATCTTACAGATTATGCAGTTAACCTGGTAAAATCTGAAAAGACACTGGAAATACAATCCAAAGCCAACGATCTTGCAGAAGAGAAAATACTTGATATACTAATTCCCGCAGTTAAAAAACCATCAGCTGCTTCAGAAGAAAAAAATGAAAACAATGAGGCATATCAGAATCAGAAGACAAGGGAATGGATGAGGGAAAAACTGAAAAAGGGCGAAATGGATGATAAGATGATTGAGTTTGATTCGAATACTCAAAACAATGTAGGTATGCAAATCCTGGGTCCCCTGGGTATGGACGATATGGGGATAAACATTCAGGAAATAATGGGCAATATTATGCCTAAAAAGAAAAAGAAAAGGAAGACATCAATTTCTGAAGCAAGAATAATAATCGCACAGGAGGAAGCTCAAAAGCTGATTGATATGGACTCCGTTCAGAAAGAAGCTATCGAACGGGTTGAAAATTCCGGAATAGTTTTTATTGACGAAATAGATAAAGTTGCAGGGGGAGGGAAATCGCAGGGACCCGATGTTTCACGTGAAGGGGTTCAGCGCGACCTGCTGCCTATTGTAGAAGGTTCAAATGTTAATACCAAATATGGTATTGTTAAGACAGATCATGTTTTGTTTATAGCTTCAGGAGCCTTTCACGTTTCAAAACCTTCAGACCTTATCCCGGAACTCCAGGGCAGATTCCCTATACGTGTTGAGCTAAAAAGTCTGACCGAAGATGATTTTATTAAAATATTAACTATCCCCCAGAATGCTCTGCTTAAACAGTATGCCGCACTACTGGAAACTGAGAATGTAAAACTTGAATTTACTGAGGGGGCAATTAAAGAAATAGCCCGGATAGCTACCGATGTTAATGAAGCAGTTGAAAATATCGGAGCCCGGCGTCTGCATACTATTTTGACTACATTGCTGGATGAAATACTTTTTGATGTCCCGGATAAATTGCCAAAGGAAAAAGTGGTAATTAGTGCCAAGGTTGTAAAAGACAAACTTGATGCAATTGTAAAGAACAGAGACCTAAGTAAATTTATTCTATAGTATTATTTATTTAGAGCGTTTGCCCGGATTACTTCTTTGATTATGTTCCATGCTTCAATCACATGGTTTTCCTCAGTCCTAATTCCTGATACTACAAGCCGTATCACAAAACTTCCGTTTAATTTTGTATGAGATAAAAATATTCTACCTGACTTATTTATGAGATCCATAAGGTTACTGTTTAACTCATTTAATGAACCGGAATATCCGGAAGGCTGATACCGGAAACAGATAGTACTGAAAGGTACAGGTGCCATAAGTTCAAATTCAGGATCATCCTGCACTAATTGTTTAAACTTCTTTGCTGAATCAATATTCTTTTTTATTATTCCTGCTAAACCATCAACTCCAAAGTATTTAATTACAAACCAGAGTTTGAGTGAACGGAACCTTCGTCCTAACTGAACGCCATAATCGTTATAATTTATTACCTCGGAATCTACATCAGTCTTTAAATATTCAGGTTCCAGGCTGAATGCTCTTTTTAATATTTCCGGTTCCTTCACATAAAGTACGCTGCAGTCAACGGGAACAAACATCCATTTATGAGGATTAACAACTAAAGAATCAGCATATTCGATTCCATCAAAAATATAGCGCATTTCGGGAATTATGGCAGCAGTTCCTGCATGAGCTGAATCGACATGCAGCCATAAATTTTCTTTTTTGCAAATCTCACCCAATGAACGAATAGAATCTATGCTTGTAGTCGAAGTTGTTCCAACTGTTGCCACTACGCAGAAAGGTAATACACCATCCTTCTTATCTTTCAATATCTCCTCATTAAGAAGTTCCGGTATTATCCTGAATTCTTTATCAGTCCTTATTTTCTTAACACCCTCTCTTCCGATCCCCAAAGTTAATGCACCTTTCTCAATGGAGGAATGGGCATGTTCTGAACAGTATAATCTTAATTTAGGGAAATTATTCCCTGATAAACCTTTCTGCCTGATATCGAGTCCTGTTTTCTCTCTTGCGCAAGCGATTGCATGAAGACTACTGATTGAGGCGGTATCATAAATTATACCCCACATATATTTGGGGAGTCCCAACATCTCCCGCAGCCATCCGGTTGTAACTTCTTCAAGTTCTGATGCAGATGGTGAAGATTTCCACAGCATTCCATTTACATTCAGGGTTGCGATTAATAACTCACCTAAAATTCCCGGTACACTTGAGGTGGAGTTGAAATATGCCATGAATCCCGGATGATTCCAGTGCGTTATACCCGGAATAATTATCTTCTCGAAATCTTTAATAATTTTATTAAAATCTTCTCCGGTGGTATTGGGATGTCGAGGCAGATGAGCTTTAATCTCTCCCGGTTTTATATCAGGTAAGACATTATATTTTTCTATGTTGTTTAAATATTCCGATGCCCAGTCAATTAGTTCATTACCATACTTTTTGAATTCATCAACCGGCATATCGATATATTTATCTTGGAGCATATTTTTAATTAAAATATACTATGAATTGTGACCCCTTTCCTTTTTCACTTTCAACTGTAATGTCTGCATTTATAAGTTCCAGATATTTTTTTACCAAAGCTAAGCCCAGTCCATTGCCATCAAATTTTCTTGAATAACCGGAATCTTCCTGTGAAAAAGGAAGGAATAACTTATCCATGTATTCCGGATTGATCCCAATCCCTGTATCCTTTATTGCGACACAGATTCGATCCTTTATCCCTTTGTATATTTTAATGTCAATTCTTCCCCTGGCAGTATATTTTATAGCGTTATCAATTAAGTTTTGGAATACTTCTGAAACTATATAACCATCACTTTTTATAAGCGGGATAAAATCACAATCATTTATGCAGGTTAACTCCAGGTTTTTTTCTTTTGCATAATGCTCAAACTCATTAGTAAGATCAATTAATATTGAATAAATATTTATTTCATTTATTCTGACATCTAATTTTCCTGCATGTATTTCTGCCATATTCAGGATCAGATCAATAGTACGTATTAACCTCCTGCCTGCCGTTGCAACAGAATTAAAGCCGGTTATTTGTTCCTGGTTTAAATATTGTGCCAGTTCCTCCTTTAAAAAAGAATTATAACTTAAAATTACATTTAACGGGGTCCTGATTTCATGAGACATTTGAGCCAGGAATTCTGATTTTAATTTATCCGATTCCTCAGCTTTTTCCTTCGCTTTTATCAGCTGATCTTCCATAATCTTTCTTTCAGTTATGTCTATAGCTATTCCCCTTAAACCTGAAGTAAGATTATTAGTAATAATTGGGGTAGAAAATATAATTACCGGAAATTTTGTTCCATCCTTCCTTAAAGCAGAATATTCTTCTATCTCGTGAATACCACCTGCCATTATCTGAATCATATTGTTTCGTGCCCTTTCTCTGTCTTCAGGAACAATTGCATCGAAAACTGAAAATTCTGCTGAAATTTCATCCTGTGTATAGCCAAACATTTTGTGGCTTGCCAGGTTGGTAAATTTAATTAACCCCTGGTTGTCTATTTCAAATATCATTTGAGGCAGGGAATTTGCTAATTCTTTATATCTTTTTTCACTCTCATGAAAATTCTCCTCTGCATGTTTAATCTCATTGGTATAATTATAAATAAGAAAATAAAGGAGAGCGGCTGTAACTAAGACATAAAATAAACCTTTGGCAGTAGCTAAATGAGTCAGGATTGTTATATCGTTTGTAAAATGCGGTAGTATGGAGTCTGAAAATAATATCCATAAGCCTCCTACTAATATATATATCAATATGATCTTTACAATTCCCCGGTTTACAGGAGAACCTTTTTTTTGAGGTAAATAAGACATAATAATAGATAATTCTAATTCTGAATATTAATAATAATATATTAGTTTTAAACATTAAAAAGTAATAAATAATCCTGAACTATGCATCATTTGAATTCGTTAAGTAATTTCTTTTATCCCGGTTCTATCTGCATCGCCGGAGCTTCTTCAAAAGAAAAAAGTATCGGGTATGAAATACTTAAATCAATAAAAAGTTATGGTTATACGGGAGATGTGTACCCCGTCAATCCTCGTATTATGGAAATTCAAGGTTATAAATGTTATGAAACTATCAGTGACATTAAAGATAATATCGATCTTGGTTTAATCGTCGTTCCGAAATCTTTTACAGAAGAATCAATTGATCAGTTAATAGCTAAAGGCGTTAAATCAATTATTCTAATCACAGCAGGATTCCGTGAAACTGGAATTGAAGGGGAATTAGCAGAAAAAAGAATAATTGAAAGAATCAAAAATTCCGAAGCACGTCTTGTGGGTCCCAATTGTATGGGTGTTATAAACACATTTGATGAAATAAAACTAAATGCTACGTTTGTTGCTGAAAAACCTATAATGGGTCATACCGCTTTTTTGTCCCAGAGTGGAGCAATTGGAGCTGCGGTCCTTAATTCACTAAGAGAAACTGATATCAAATTCGGGCATTTTATAAGCGTGGGTAATAAAGCTGATATTTCTGAAAATGATCTGCTTGGATTTTGGAACAACGATGATAGAATAAAAACAATTACTTTCTATTTGGAAAGCTTTTCAAATGGTGAATCTTTTATAAACAATTTTATTGATAATAAAGTCCATAAACCAGTTATATTATTGAAAGCCGGCAGAACTTCAGGAGGAATTAAAGCAGCTTCCTCTCATACAGGCGCTTTAGGTAGCAGTGATAAAGTAGTCACTGCAGTTTTAGACCAATTCGGAATAATAAGGGTTGATGATTTAAATGAGCTCTTTAATACTGCAAAAGGGTTTGAAAATTTCCCTTTACCTGGGGGAAACAGAATTGCTATTGTTACAAATGCCGGTGGTCCCTCAATTCTTGCTGTAGATAAAATTGAGGAAGAAAACCTGGTAATTGCACAATTATCTGAGAAAACTAAATTAAAATTAAAAGAAATTGTGCATCCGGAAGGTAGCTGTGAGAATCCTGTTGACCTTCTTCCCGGAGGAACTGCTGAGCAGTTTCAAAGTGTGAGCAGTATACTGCTTGAAGATAAAAATGTAGATGGTGTTATTTCTATTTTTGTTGAACCGGTTATGGTTTCTCCTTTTGATGTGATTGAGAAGATTAATTCAATCAAATCTAATAAGCCGGTTATGCAGGTTGTATTACCTTTACCCGAATTTTGGGAAAAATATAGACAAGAATCTGCATATAAAATTCCTCTCTTTCGAAATCCGGAGGATCCTGTGGAAGTTTTATCCAATATGAACTTCTATTCAAAAAACAGGAATGAAAAGACAAGGCTTCGTCCTAAGCAAAGCTCAGTTAAAAATTTTAATGACGGTTATTTATCTCAAAATGAATTGGAAGAAATTTTAACAGAATATCATATTCCTGCTGTTTCTTCAATTTTGGTTCCACCTCGGGATATAAATAACATATCTGGACTTACATTTCCTATTTGTCTCAAGGGCATCTCCGGAAATGCTATACATAAATCCGAATATAATGCGGTTAAACTTAATATTGATAGTTATGAAACATTAATTAAATCAGCAAATGAGATTGAACAAGGCTTCCATGCTTCAGGATTCGACGTAGAAAAATTCCTAATACAACCTTTTCTTAAAGTTAAACATGAAATTTTAATAGGAGGTTATAGGGATATCTCATTTGGACCAATGATTATGTTTGGTTCCGGAGGTAAATATGTCGAATTATTAAATGATATTTGCATGAAATCTGCTTATTTATGTGAAGACGATATTGAGGATTTCATTAATAAAACAAATGCCGGTGTTATAATCAGTGGAGTACGGGGAGATAAAGCTGCGGATATTGGTATTATTAAATCCCTAATCATAAATTCTGCACAAATGTTACTTGACAATAAAAATGTGCTGGAGTTTGACTTTAATCCTGTAATAATTACAGATAATAATTTAATTCTTACAGTAGATGCTAGAATTAAGTGTGGATAAATACTGGGTTTAATTATATTTATAAATACATTTAAATAATACAGTGAACAATAATAGCATTTTATATTTCCTGCCCGCGAGGTACTTTAATGAAGAAGAATTTTTTATTACCAAAGGTGTGCTGGAGAAGAATAATTATAAAAGTTTTACCGCTTCGGATGCTCGGGATATGTGCGAAGGATCTAATGGAAAAAAATTTAAAGCTGATCTTAGATTAGAAAATATAAATGCCAATAATTTTAGCGGTTTTGTTCTTATCGGTGGATATGGTGCTAAAGATTACAAAAATAATTTCAGATTACATAAAGTTCTAAACGACTTTAATAATTCTGGAAAAATTATAGCAGCTATCTGCATTGCTCCTCTCATATTGGCAGCAGCAGGGTTGTTAACCGGTAAAAGTGCTACTTGTTATCCGGATGTTAAACAGGATTTAATTAAGCCTGATATTGATTATAAAGATTTACCTGTTGTTATTACTAAAAATATAATTACTGCAAATAGTCCTAAAGCCAGTTTTGAATTTGCAGAATCGATATTATTATTGTTAAATAAACAGAAACGATGAACGATACCATAGTAAGATTTAGAACATATTGTAACAGCTTAACTAAATATTCAAGATATAAAACAAGAGAAGTTTTTATAGGGGAAGTACCTCTCGGAGCTGAAAATCCGATCAGGATACAATCGATGACAACCACTGATTCGATGAATACAATTGCAACAGTTGAACAATCTATTCGAATGATTGAAGCAGGATGCGATTATATAAGAATTACTGCACCAAGCATTTTAGAAGCGAAAAATCTCCTCAATATTAAAAATGAACTTCAGAAAAGAGGATACAAAGTACCGCTTATTGCTGATATTCATTTTACACCTAATGCAGCCGAAATAGCGGCTAGGATAGTCGAAAAGGTTCGTGTTAATCCGGGAAACTATGCTGATAAGAAAAGTTTCAAAAAAATTGAGTATACTGATTCCGAGTATGATCTTGAGCTGGATAGAATCAGACAAAAGTTTACTCCTCTTGTAAAAATTTGCAGGGAATATGGCACTGCAATGCGTATCGGAACAAACCATGGCTCTCTGTCTGATAGAATAATGAGCAGATATGGTGATTCTCCGCTCGGAATGGTTGAATCCGCATTGGAGTTTCTCAGAATATGTGAGGCTGAAAGTTACTTTAACATTGTGCTTTCAATGAAATCAAGTAACCCAAAAGTAATGGTTCAGGCTTATCGTCTCCTTATTCAGAAAATGGAAGATGAGAAGATGAACTATCCGCTTCATCTGGGAGTTACAGAAGCCGGAGGTGGTGATGATGGTAGAATAAAATCTGCTATTGGAATCGGATCTCTTTTGGAAGACGGAATTGGAGATACAATCAGAGTATCTTTGACAGAAGATCCCGAATTTGAAGTGCCGGTGGCTATTTCACTTGTAAACAGGTATTTGGATAGAGAAAATCATCAGCATATTAATACTTTAGAAATTCTTCCTTACAGCCCCTACGAATATACTAGACGAGAATCTTTAGAAGTTTCAGGCATCGGTGGTAATAATGTTGTAAGAGTGATTTCAGATTATAGTAAAATGGAATCTGTTACAATAAATTCTCTAGCCGATATAGGTTATATTTATAATCCTGCAGCGGATAAATGGTTAATGAATGACAGTTCTGCCGATATTATTTTCTTTGGTGATAAAATACCCGGATTTGAATTACCTCTGGGTATTAAGGCAGCCCTTAACTTTGCTTCCTGGAAAAGGAATAAAGAAAAAAACTTTCCTGTTTTTACTTCTGATGAATACGTTAGCAATATAGAATTCTCACCTTATCTTAATTTTGTTTTAATGACAATATCAGATTTGAATGATACTTTAATTACAAAATTAAAAAAGGACTCAACGGCTGTTCTCGTTCTTGAAACTGAAAACCTGCATGCAGTGGCGGAATTAAGAAGGTTTTTTTGTGAATTACTATTACAGGATATTCAAAACCCTGTCATTATAAAAAGAGCTTATAGTAAAATTACTTATGAAGATTTTATTCTTTATTCATCAATAGACTTTGGATCTCTACTGATCGAAGGTTTTGGGGATGGTGTATGGGCAGAATGTTCTTTTATTGAGGATAAACCGAAAGATTTATACATTAAAAATTATATACGGACAAATGAAACATCAATCAAAAAAATAAATAAGATACTTTTTAACATTTTACAGGCCGCAAGGACAAGAGTTTCAAAAACTGAATATATCGCTTGCCCATCATGCGGAAGAACTCTTTTCGATTTGCAGGAAACAACCGAAATTATTAGAAAGAAAACAGAGCATTTAAAGGGATTAAAAATTGCTGTAATGGGTTGTATCGTTAATGGTCCCGGAGAAATGGCTGATGCTGACTATGGATATGTCGGTTCGGGAATTGATAAAATTACACTATATAAAGGAAAGGATATAGTTAGAAGGAACATCCCAGCCCTGAATGCAGTTGAATCTTTAATTGAAATAATTCAGGAAAATAATGACTGGCAGGAGCCTAAAATAGAGTGAAATGGTCAAAATTTATTAATAATTTGAACAATATTTGAAATTTTATGCTCTTTATCCTATATTTGTTATTCTAAATATGGTTAAGAAGATTAAAAGATTAAAATACCTGAAAATAGCAATAAATTCCGATCACGGAATATTAAAAACTTGAATTCCCTAAAGATGCACTTCCAAATAAAAGAAGTGCATTTTTTTTATATGAAGTGTACTGAAATAATAAAAAATATTGAGAACTGGGCACCTAAAGAGATTGCCTGGCAAAAAGATAATGTTGGATTACAAATCGGGGATACTGATAAGCGAATTAAGAACATACTTTTATGTCTCGATTTCAATGAAAATGTAATTGATGAAGCATTGAATAAAAATTGTAATCTGATTATTTCACACCATCCGTTTTTTTTCTCCCCTATTAAGAAAATCGATATCTCCAACGATCGCAATTCACGGCTTATTCAGAAACTAATCAAAAATGATATCATCCTCTATTCAGCCCATACCAATTTGGATTATGCAAAAGATGGCGTAAGCTTTCAGCTTGCAAAGAAACTGGATCTTCAGAATATTGACTTTCTCGTAAACTTGCAATCCAATCAATTTAAGATTTCTGTTTTCGTTCCGGAAGAATTTTGTGAAAAAGTTGCACAGGCTATATTTAATGCAGGAGGAGGGGTCATTGGTGAATATACCGGATGTAGTTTTAGAACTATGGGGAATGGATCCTTTAAAGGCTCAATAAATACACATCCTTTTAAAGGTAAAAACGACAAATATGAATTTGTTGACGAGGTTAAACTGGAAGTTGTAATAGAACGATGGAATCTGAATTCCGTACTTTCAGAGATTAAAAAAGTTCATCCCTATGAGGAATTTGCCTATGACGTGGTACAGTTAGATAATTTAAACATAAATTATGGAATTGGTGCAGTGGGATACCTCCCGAAGAACTACAATCTGAATGATTTCTTAGATTTAGTATCACATAAACTTAAAGTGAAAAATTTCCGTTATACTAACGGGAAAAAAAGTTTAATAAAGAAGGTTGCAGTTTGTGGCGGTTCCGGAAGTGAGTATTTACACAATGCAGTAAGTAATAATTGCGATGCGTTTATAACCGCAGATATCAGATACCACACCTTTCAGGATGCAATGGAGCAGATTTTACTGATAGATGCAGGGCACTATGAGACTGAGATATTTTCTTTAAATGAAATAAAAAGAAGAATAATTTTACAGCTAGGTCAAAATAAAAATATTAAAGTGAATTTATTTAACGGTTCAACGAACCCCGTGATTTTTTATAATTATAAGGAGTAATAAATTGATTAGTAGAATAAAAACATTATATGAGCTACAAATTGTGGATGAACAGCTTGATGAATTAGAAGAGCTTCGTGGTGATCTTCCTGTGGCAGTAGAATCTCTCAGGTCAAAGATGAACCAGATTAAGAAAGAGAGTGAAGAAAAAGAAGAACAGAGAATGAGTTCTCTTGAGAAAAGAAAAACAAACGAAGAAGAGGTCGAAAAGCTAAAAGCAAATCAGAAAAAATTTAAAGCCCAACTTTACAATGTAAGAAATAATAAAGAATATGATGCACTTACTAAAGAAATTGATCACTCAGATGAACAGATAAAAAAACTTGAAACTGAAAATGATACATTAGCCGATGTTAGTAAAAAATTGGCTGATGAAATTGAAGAAATTTCTCCGCAGATTACTGAATTGAGTAATGATCTTAAAGTTAAAGAAACCGACCTGAAAGAAATCATAAAGACCAACGCAAAGGAAGAAGCTAAATTAAGAGAACGCAGGAAGGTAATTGAGGATCAGACAAAAAAACCTGATTATTCTGCTTATATGAAAATACGGAAGGCTAAAGGAAAAGCTGTTGTAACAATTAAAAGATCTGCCTGCTCTGGATGCCATAATATTGTTCCGTCACAAAGACAGCTTGAAATTAGACGCAATAATAAACTTTTCTTCTGCGAATATTGCGGTAGAATATTGGTTTCACCGGAAGTTGCCGGAATTAAGGAAGAATAACTAGACTAATGCTGAATTAACAAAGGGATTTTGCTATATTTGCAGCAATTAAATAAATCTTTTTGAGTAATTAAACAAAGCTGCTGATAAGCTGAAAATTTTTAATAATAGTTCATACCGGGCAATTGCTTCGCATATAACGAAGAGGAAAGTCCGAACTTCATAGAACAGAGCGCCGGGTAACCCCCGGGGGTTGTATAATAAATTATACAGCTACGGAAAGTGCCACAGAAAAAATACCGCCTCTATTGAGGTAAGGGTGAAATGGCAGGATAAGAGCCTACCGCAGTAATGGTAACATTACTGGTCCATGTGGACTATTTCTTAGGAAATAGCAAGGTAAACCCCGCTCGAAGCAAGGTCAAATAGGGAAATCTTCTTTGGGCTTTTCTCAAGGACAAAGTTGTTCGCTTTGATTGGTTTCCGGGTAGACCGCTTGAGCTCTGGAGTAATCCTTAGCCTAGATAAATAATTGCCGTCCTGCTTTGCAGGATTACAGGATTCGGCTTATAGGTATGAACTTTGTTCTATTTAATAATTATATGACGAATAAACGCTGGAAAATAAGAGAGGTTTACGATGACTATACTGTTAAATCTTTAGCAGATTCCTTAAACATTTCAGATGTCCTTTCCCGCCTTCTCATCCAGAGAGGTATAACCAGTTTCTCGCAGGCAAAATATTTTTTCCGTCCGTCTTTAGAATCATTACATGATCCTTTCCTTATGAATGGAATGGAAACCGCTACTTATCGGGTTATTACCGCCTTGACTGAAAATCAGTTAATTATGGTTTATGGAGATTATGATGTCGACGGCACCTGCTCAACTGCTTTACTATATCTCTTCCTTAAAGAACTTGGTGCTAAAGTTGAATTCTATATTCCTAAAAGACTGACTGAAGGATATGGTATAAATATAACCGGGATCGATTACGCAAAAGCCAGGAATACATCCCTCATTATTTCTGTCGATTGCGGTATTACGGCAGTTGAAGAAACTGATTATGCAAAAAGTCTCGGAATGGATCTGATAATCTGTGATCATCACCAGCCAAAAGAAAAAATTCCTGATGCCTATGCTGTTCTTGATCCATTAAAGCCGGAATGTAATTATCCTTTTGCTTATTTATCTGGTGCCGGCGTTGCTTTTAAATTGGCACAGGGAGTTAGTGAAAGGATAGGCAAAAGAGAACTTCCTTTAAAGTATCTGGATCTTGTTGCTCTGGCAGGTGCTGCAGATATTGTCCCTCTCATTGGTGAAAACAGGATCCTGGTGAAAGAAGGATTGGAACAAATTAATTCGAACCCACGGCCCGGTATTCTTGCCCTGATTAAAAGCAGCAATATGCAGCATAGCGATTTAACTTCAGGACAAATTGTATTCACTATAGCTCCACGCATAAATGCAGTGGGACGGATGGGCGATGCCGAAAGAGCCGTTGAATTGCTGGTCACTGATAATACGGAAGAAGCTTTTAAGTTAGCGCAAATTTTGGAATCTGAAAACTATCAGCGTAGAAAAATTGATGAAGATACATTCTCTATGGCGCAGGATATAGTCGAAAATTCTATAGATCTTACTACAGATACTGCAATTATCTTGCATCAGGAATCATGGCACGCTGGAGTTATTGGTATTGTTGCATCAAGATTGGTTGAGAAATATTACAGACCTACTATAATTCTTACAACTGCCGGTGGTGTTGCTAAAGGTTCAGCCAGAAGTATTTCAAATTTTAATATTTATGAAGCATTGAAGAAATGTGAGGATTTACTTATTCATTTTGGAGGACACCAGGCTGCCGCAGGATTAGCAGTCGAAATGGATAAACTTACAGAATTTAAATTCAAGTTTAATCAGGTTGCAAAAGAAGCAATTACCCAGGAAGATCTGGCACCTGAAATTTTAATTGATTCTAAACTGAAATTTTCGGAAATAACACCTAAGTTTATAAGAATTATTGACCAGTTTTCTCCTTTTGGTCCCGGAAATATGAGACCGGTTTTTTTATCAGAGAATGTTGAATTTGATAATAAACCAAAAATCGTGGGAACTAATCATCTGGTAGTTACTTTAAAACAAAATGGTTCGGATAAGTTTTTCGAATGTATTGGATTTAATATGGCAGGTTATTACCTTGAAATGTCGAAAACGAATTGTATGGTCGATATAGTATATAATATTGATAAATCAACAAGGAACGGGATATCTTTTCCGCAGTTCCGGCTTAAGGATATTAAATTTAAAGAAAATAATGTGGAGCTAATCTAATGTCTGGTCATTCAAAATGGGCTACTACTAAAAGAAAGAAAGCCGTTATTGATTCTAAAAGAGGGAAAATATTTACTAAACTTATCAAGGAAATTACTATTTCTGCCAGGGAAGGAGGCGGAGATTCTGCTGGAAATCCAAGGTTACGATTGGCAATTGATAATGCCAAGGCGGCAAATATGCCCGCCGATAACATCGAAAGAGCTGTTAAAAAAGCTACGGGTGAATTGGAAGGTCAAATCTACTCCGAACTTACTTATGAAGGTTATGCTCCGGCAGGAATTGCTATTATTGTCGATGTGGCAACAGATAATAAAAACAGAACTGTTGCTGAAGTAAGACATATTTTTAGCAAGCATGGTGGCAGTATGGGTGAAAGTGGTTCAGTTGCCTGGATGTTTAATAAAAAAGGCGTTATAACACTTCCTACTCAGGGTAAAACAGAAGATGAGATTATGGAGATCATTCTTGATGCAGGTGCCGATGATATGCAGACTGAAGAAGATTACTTTGAGGTTCAAACTTCATTAGAAAATTTTGAAAATGTAAGAAAAGCCCTGCTGGATAAAAAACTTACTGTTGAAAATGCATCACTTCAATGGGTAGCAAAAAATACTATTTCTATTAAGGGTGAGGATGCAGAAAAGGTTATCAGATTGGTTGAAACTCTTGAAGATAATGATGATGTCCAAAATGTCTTCACAAATGCTGATTTTCTTGATTAGAAGAATATTATCTATAAAACCTAAATTAAAATAAATGATAATTATTGGTGTTGATCCTGGTACTAATTTTACCGGGTACGGCTTAATCGAGCTTGATAAAAATACTTATACTAAAATCCATCATGGTCTTATTAAACTCCCTTCGTCAAATTCTCTGCCTCAGAAATTAGAAATCATTTATGATGAACTTGATCGGGTTATAAAATACTATAAACCGGATGAATTTTCTATTGAAACTGCATTTTTCGGAAAAAATGTTCAGTCAGCTATGAAAATAGGATACGCTCGCGGCGTCTCTCTTTTGGTAGCAGTCCATAACAATTTACCTGCAAGCGAATATTCCCCACGAGAAATCAAAAAATCAGTTGTAGGAAATGGTGCAGCTTCCAAAGAACAGGTATTTTTTATGATCTCAACTCTTCTTAATTTAAAGAATGTGAAAATGCGCTTCGATGAATCCGATGCACTGGCTGTTGCCCTTTGCCATGCTTTCCGGCTTAAAACTCCTTCCAGAAAAGGAAAAAGCTGGAAAGATTTTATTGAAGCATTCCCTGAAAGAATAATTCAAAACTAAATGATATGATTGGATTTATAAAGGGTACTCTGATTTCTGCTAAACCTACTCAAATTCTGGTTGATGTTAACGGTGTGGGTTATCTTTGTAATATTTCAATCAACACCTTTGAGAAAATTTCAAACGAGAAAAGTGTTTCACTCTTTATTCATACTCATGTTAAAGAGGATTCCATCACTTTATTCGGTTTCTTTACTGAATCTGAAAAGATAATGTTTGAATTACTTATCTCTGTCTCAGGAATAGGACCTAAAATTGCACTCAGTATTTTAAGTGGAATTCAAATTAATGATCTTAAAAACGCAATTATCTTTGCAGATATCTCCCGCATATCAGCCGTACCTGGGATCGGCAAAAAAACTGCTGAGCGGCTTATCCTGGAACTTAAGAATAAGGTCGATCAGGTAAGTGAAGAGGGAGGTATTGATATCCCGTTCAGTATTAAAAATGAAGCTGTAATGGCATTATCCACTCTTGGATATAATAATAAACTTGCTGAAAAAATAGTGCGTGATATGCTTTTATCTGATCCAAATACTCACTTAGAAGAGCTTATCAAAAAAGCATTAAGCTTTCTTAATAAGTAAATACTTTGCCGTAATGAATAAATTTCCCTCACTTAATATTTTATTAATTATTATTTCACTGTTATTAGGTTGCAATTCTAATAATCCCCAAAAAACTGCATTATTAAATTTCAGGGAGTATCTGGATCAACTTCCTAAAAGTGAACTATTCTCTATATCGAAGGCTTCAAAGGAATACAGAAAAAATTTTACGGCTGCTGCACCGGAGATGAAAGACTCCGCTTTTCTTGATTTTAGATCATTTTATTACGATGTAATAAACAGTTATTATGAAATATTCTATAATAATAAGGGACTATTAAATGAGTTAAATGCTAATAATAATAATGATCCCCGGGTTAAAGAACTTAAATCAACCTTAGACCAAAATGGATTACGGATTTCTAAGACTGAAGGGGGATATTATATAGATGAAAGTCCGGTATTTTTATATAGCCAATTCAAAAACTATGTTTCTCGTCCTGTTAGTGAGTACCTTTTAATCAGAAGAAAAGAATTGGAAGAAGGTTTTTCAGAAGATTCTAAATTGCTTATATCTTATAATTCCCTGGGGGATCGAATTACAACATGGGAAAAATATTTAAATGATTATCCCACTTCTCCCCTCTCAGCTGAAGCAAAATTCTCTTATCATTTATATCTTAATTCTTTTATTACAGGTCTTGATAATTCCCCGGTTGCTGTGGATAATATTCTACTGCCGGAAATGAAAAAAGTATATTCGGATTTTATCCGGAAGAATAATAATTTGGAAAGTGGAAAGATCGTTGAGAAATTCTATTCAATAGTTTCTAATAATAATTTCCATCTTACTTCTGATCTCGATGATTTTTATAAAGATAATCAGATAGAGTCCATGAAAGAGATGGAACTGCCTACAAGGTAAATTTGATTTAGGTTCATAAATTAAAAAAGCCCGTTTTATAAAAACGGGCTTTTTACTTTCTTGGTATTGTTAAATACTATTTAGAACCTAAAACTGCATCCTTTGCGGCTTTAGCAATTCTGAATTTCAATACTTTCTTTGCAGGAATTAACATGGTAGCGCCTGTAGCTGGGTTTCTACCCATTCTCTTTTTGCGCTGAACCAGGACTAATTTACCTAGGCCTGGAAGAACAAAAGATTTTTTTGCTTCCTTATGTGCTAAAGAAACTAGTTCTTCTAAAAATAGAACTGCAAGTTTCTTTGTAGTGTCGGTCTTCTTTGCTAAATGATCGACTATCTGTGATTTGGTCATTGGTCTAGCAGCGGCCATTTGTAACCTCCTTGTTAATGGTTAGTATTTCAGAACCAAAATTAAAAATATTTTTATATTAAACAAACATTTTTTCAACTTAATTCGGTTTTTTTAATACTTTTTTCGTTTTATCTCCTTTATCACCCTGTTTATGGCTGTTTATATACAATTAATACTTCATTCTTTGTAGCTTTACTATTATTTATATATTTTCGGCATAATTCATTTAGCCATACAATTTAATGATCAAGAGTTTTTCCCTTTTCATAATTTTCATCCTCCAGATAAATATATTCTCCGGGGTTAATAATTATTCTATTTCTTATAACGATTACTTAATCTCCGGACTATCTGATTCTGTTAATTATCATAGTAAATTTGACACTTCCTCTATTGGTCCAATTCATGTTTCTCATGACTCAAATGGTGTCTCTCCAAATGACAGTTTAGGCCTTTTTACACATGCAAGGAACACTGCATTGAAAGATAGTATTGCCCCTATCTTTCAGTCCCCTGTTTCAAACAACAGCTTTTTTCTCACCAACAATTTGCTTCGGAAAAATGATTATAGGTATACTCCCGATTATTTAAAGTTAACTGATTTTAGCTATCTTGAAGAGACAGGAAACCTGGGCTTCCCTGATCAGCTTTTTATTTATGGCCTACCGGTTTATAAAACTGACTATCTTAATGATGGCATTTCACTTAATGATAATCCATTTACTTTTTTTGATCTGAATTTCCTTCAATCCGAAACAGTCGATTCTATTGAAATCATTCCTGCACCCCGTGGATTTCTATATGGCGGTAATAATAAGGCGGAATCAGTAAATTTCATTTCAAAAGATTTTATTTCTATAACTCCATACACTAGAATAAAATATTATCAGGGAGCTTTTGGCGAAGCAATGCTGGATGGTATTTTTAATTCCGTTTTATATAAAAAATTATTTGGCTTTCTGGACATAACCAATAGAAAACTGGATCAAAGATATTTAAATTCCGATTTCAGCTCATGGCAGGTCACAGCTAAATTAAAATATTTAATTTCTAATTCCTTTAACGTCACCGGATCATACAATTTTAGCAAAATATCAAAAGGACTTAATGGGGGAGTAAATGTTGATTCTCTTAATCAATCCGGCTTGGATTTAAACACCTACCTTTATGATGAAATTAGGGCTCCTGTTGTTAACCAATTGACCAACATGGATGTCACGCAGCATAATTTTAACCTGCGGCTGCTTGCAAAACCATTTGAAGGAAGTAACTCCGATTTTAATTTCTATTATAAATTTGATGGCCAAAACTTAAATGATATTAGGGATAACGTAAATGATTTTGCAAAGACAAAGAATAAACAATATGGACTATCGCTAAACCAAAAATATATAGAAGATATCTATAACTTAAATCTGATAGTTAATTATGAACACTCCGATATAAATCTCGATTCTTCCCCGGGCTCGCTTGATTCTATTGAATTATACACTCATAACGTTAATCTTCTTTCTTTAGCGGGTATTGCAGGTATTAATATTTCAGAAAAAATAAAAGCTTCGTTATTTTATAAATACTCATCTATGCTGGATAAAATGTCCGCTAATTTTCGCGATGATTGGGAGTCCAAAGGAATTGGAATCGATTTAAATATCAACACATGGGATAACTTATCATTTTACCTTGGATATTCTTTATTGCAGGATTATAATAATCATAACTACTTAGGCAATGCTGAAGTTTCAGCAATATTTGCTCAAAATGATCTTTATTTGAAACTCTCCGTTTTTACAAGAAATAGCCCTGATAATAATTCAAATTTAAGCTCATTAAATTTTACTGATTTATTATTATTTAATTCACAACCGGGTACTCTCTTAGCGGATAATCCCTATATTATTGGAATTGGTGGAGACCTGAAATACAAATTCTGGATAATGTCATTTGAAAATAATACTTCATACTATTCAGGTGATTACATTAAGGATTCCTTTAGATCAAAGGGAGTCCTTGGTTTTCCGGAACTTTATTCGAGGTCAGGACTTTATATTAGTGACTCCTTATTTTCCTCAAACTTGAATTTAAAAGGTGGGTTTGTATTCACTTTTTATGGTAAGATAAAATACCTCACTTCTGCAAACTCACTTTTTGATATAAATCCAGCATATAAGGTCGATTTTACTCTTGCCGGAAGAATTAGGAGGGTTGCTACAGTTTATTTTACCTGGGAAAATTTGTTAGATGAAAAATATTATTTAGTACCTTACTATCCAACTCTTGGAAGAAATATCCGTTTTGGAATCGCATGGGAACTATTTAACTAATAATCTATTGACACTCTCTTCAAAATATAAATCATTGTTCATAGTTTTCTCTGCCTTTCTAATAGAACTGCTTTTGATCTTATTCAATCTCTTTAATAACAGTGGCAATATACCTTTATATATATTTATTTACTTCGAAGTATTCCTCCTTTTTTCTTTGGCATTTTATGTCCTGAAGACTCTGCCGCCAATAAGCGATGAACATAAAATTCTCCGCTTCAGCCTTCCTGTATTTATAATAATTATAGGAATATTATTCCGCATTACCGTCATTCCTTCTGTGCCTACTACCTCACCTGATGTTTTCAGATACATTTGGGAAGGAAAAATAATCGCTCATGGAATAAATCCTTATCAGGTCCCGCCTGATTCTCATTTGCTAACCCGGTTTCATTCTGATGTCTGGGAGAAAGTTGGATTTAAGAACATGACCTCTATTTATCCTCCAATGGCACAAGTTTCATTCTTTATCGGTCATATTCTATCCGGCGAATCAGTCCTGGGGTTAAAGGTGATTTATCTTATCTGCGAAATATTTACCCTGATATTTCTTTTGAAATTATTAAGACTAAAGCAAATAAACCCCTGTTATATAATTTTATATGCCTGGCTTCCTCTCCCTATAATGGAATATTTTATAAATGCTCACATCGATGTTGTTGGGATCTCCTTCTTTGTCCTGTTTCTGTATTACATGGAAAAAGGAAAGAACAATCTGTCAGCGGTTTTCTTAGCCTTTTCATTTCTGGTTAAGTTCTACCCATTAATGATCTACCCGCTTCTTATTAAAAAAATAGGGATTAAAAATCTTATCCCCTTTACAATTATTTTTATTACCACAACAGTAATTTTTTATATTCCATTTCTTACAAAAGACTTTGCTATTAAGAATTCATTAACTACTTATTTAATGCGGTGGGAATTTAACGGATCAGTTTATAATTTATTCAAATTGATTTCTAATGGCGCAATGGCAAGAATAATCTGCAGCATTTTATTAGTCATTTCAATTGTGATTATTTCCTTCAAATATAGAGATTTTGTTTACGGAACTATGGGGGTCATGTTATCTTTTGTAATATTTGCGACAACAATTTATCCTTGGTATCTTGGTTGGATAGCTGCTCTTAATCCTGTTTTGAATTTCTATTCTGTTTTTAGCCTGTTAATCACATCTGATTTTTCCAACCTTACTCCTATGGGTAAAATTTGGCAGGAGTATTGGCAGGTCCTCGTAATAGAATATATTCCGTTCTTTCTCCTCCTCTATCTGGACCTTCACAACAAAATATTAAATAAAAAGACTAATCTTTTTTCTTCTTAAAAAGAAAAATAATAACAATAATAAGAACTAAACCCGATATCATATAAATCCAATAGGGGGTTTCTTTTATCTTATAAGGGATAAAGGATACAGATATAGTTTTCCCGCTTCCTAATTCCGATAGATTATAATTCCATACTAATGTTTTCTTCTCCAGTTTTTGTGCATTATGCTGTACTACTTCTCCTGAAAAAGTATATTTATACTGAATCTTAAAACTACTTCCGTCAATCCCCCATCCGGTTGCAATTGGGGGAATGAACTGTGAAAATACCTTTTGACCCGCGGCTCCATCTTTAAATGAAAAATGAGCATCAGCAAAAGCTTTTGTATTATTAAGTGAATCAATACTCGTAAAGGAAAGCTCAATAGTGGAATGCATCGTACTGTCAGTCGTGTCTGAGTAAACCTTTACTTCCTTAATTTTTGTATAAGGTGAAGAAAACTCATGCTTTATTGTATCTACATTAAAAATGCCTATCTTTCCAAGTGTTTTTATACTTGAAGAATCGGGAGTTTTCATCCAGTAATTAATTTTCATTATTCCTGAACCATCAGGATAAAGGTTCACATCCTGAATATAATTCAAACATCCGGGAAAAGT
>JARLHD010000188.1 GCA_031292435.1 Ignavibacteriaceae bacterium | reverse complement strand
GTATCGCCTCAGGACTAAAACTTATTCTTACTTCCTTCGGCGCAGCATATATGAAAAATTTTTTCCCCCTTCTTCTTCCAATCACTCCCCCGACTTTCCCCTTTACTTCTCCCAATACTATGTTTTCAAAATTTCCCATGATATACCTACCTCCTTAAATTTTTAGTACTGTTATTTAGATTTAAGATTTATTTAATAATTACAGATCCAATAAATTATTTACATCCGGTCTATTCAGCCCAACATCTGTTACGCCTGGGTCTTTGCTTCTCTCAAGAGATAGTATAAAGCAATTATAAAGCGACTTTTAAGCGACATGGGTAATTTGGGTTTGTCTGTTCTGTATGCAAACTCCCCATTTCACTTCATACACAATATCCCCTATAAGCAGTAACAATTACTGCCTGTTCTCAAAATTAAGTACCCCTCTACTAGTAGTAGTTCAACTTTTTCGTTTTTAGTCACCGAAACATCATATAATATCAAACTATTTTAGGGCAATAATTCAGTACCCTTTATTTTAACCTGAATTCTAACTTTTCAAATAAAAGCACAATTCAAATGCCATTAAAGATTGAACTATTTCAGTGTAAAATCCATCGGTTAATTTTACCTGATCTATTAATTATAGTACTCACCTTTTCCCCTGTTACTATCTCTCTTGGGTCATACGTTCCTGAGAATATTATGAAAATAGCAATCTCCTGGTTCACTTGCATTTAACGTTTTACTTCCTATTTTAACATTAACCTTAACCGCTAAACTTCATAAAACAATAAATTACTGAATTCTATAATATCAGAGGATCTTCTATAATGAAAAAAATCGGGATACTATTCGGACAGGAAAATACCTTCCCTCAGGCTTTCGTCGACAGGGTTAACTCAAAAAAAGAAGCAGGCATTACCGCTGAGTTCGTCAATATCGATAAGGTAATCCAGGGTGAACCTTCCGGCTACGATGTCATTATCGACAGGATTTCACAGGATGTCCCCTTCTATCGCGGCTACCTCAAAAATACAGCCCTATCTGGAACCTCCGTTATAAACAATCCCTTCTGGTGGAGCGCTGATGAAAAATTCTTTAACAACGCTCTCGCTACTAAGATTGGTGTAGCTGTTCCCAACACTGTCCTGCTCCCCTCTAATACCATGCCCCCTGATACTAATGAAAGATCATTCAGAAATTTAACTTATCCTCTCGATTGGAAAGCAATATTCGATTATGTGGGCTTCCCTGCATTCTTTAAACCATTCGAGGGCGGTGGTTGGAAAAACGTTTATCGCCTTACCAATTCAAATGAATTTTACAAAGCTTATAATGAAACTGGAAACCTGGTAATGATGCTCCAGTCTGAAGTAATCTTCACCGAATATTACCGCTGCTATTGCATCGACCGCAAAGATGTCCATATTATGCAGTATGATCCCAAACAGCCCCATCATCTCCGATATGTTAAGGGTAATCTGCAAACAGAAAAGAAAATGCTCGAACGCTTAAAGAACGATGTCCTCAAAATAAATAATGCCCTTGGATATGATTTCAATACAGTAGAACTCGCCGTTAAAAATGGTATCCCTTATGCAATCGACTTCTGTAATCCCGCTCCTGATGCTGATATTAAATCCGTCGGCGAAGAAAACTTTGAATGGATTGTCGAAGCCTCTGCAAATATGGCAATTAAAAGAGCTAAAAATCACAAGCTGGGGAAAAATAACCTTACATGGGGCGATTTTATAGTTTCAGCAGTTCATAAGTAATTATTTAACTTTATCTTATATCCAAAACCTTAGGTCTTTATGGAGAAGAATAAACTTTTTACTTTAGGGATTGAAGAGGAATTCCAGATCATTGATCCCGAATCAAGAGAACTGAAATCCCATATACAACAGATTCTTGAGGATGGAAAATCTCTGCTGTCAGAAAATGTCAAGTCTGAAATGCACCAGTCCGTTGTGGAAATGGGGACTGACATCTGTACCGATATTCATGATGCAAGAAAACAGGTTACTAAACTTCGGCACGACCTCGCTTGTCTTGCTAAGAAACAGGGTTTGTGTGTTGCCGCCGCTGGCACTCATCCCTTCTCCCATTGGAAAGATCAAAAGATTACTGACGGTCCCAGGTACGAAACTATTGTCGAGGATATGCAGCAGGTCGCACGCGCTAATCTTATATTCGGGCTTCATGTTCATGTCGGTCTCGATGACCGCGATATCGCCATCCATATTATGAATGCCGTCCGTTACTTCCTCCCCCATATTTTTGCATTATCTACCAACTCCCCTTTCTGGATCGGAAGAAACACGGGCTTCAAATCATATCGCAGTAAGGTTTTCGACCGCTTTCCGCGAACAGGCATTCCTGATTATTTTAACAGCCTCGCTGAATATGATAATTTTATCGATCTCTTAATTAAAACAAACTGTATAGATAATGGTAAAAAAATATGGTGGGATATTCGCGTCCACCCCTTCTTTGAAACTCTTGAATTTAGAATTTGCGACATCCCCATGCGCATAGATGAAACCATTGCCCTCGCTGCTCTTATGCAGGCTGTGGTCGCCAAACTATATAAACTTATAAGGCAAAACCTGGGATTCCGCCTATACCGAAGGGCTCTTATTGCTGAAAATAAATGGCGCGCCGCAAGGTATGGCATCCATGGTAAACTTATCGACTTTGGTAAAAAACAGGAAGTTGATGTTAAACATTTAATAAATGAACTTCTCGAATTTGTCGATGATGTGGTCGATGATCTTGGCTCTCGTGAAGAACTTAATTATATACAAACTATTCTGGACAAAGGTACCGGCGCTGATCGCCAGCTTGAAGTCTGGAAACAGTCTGGCGATTTTAAGAAAGTAGTTGATTATATAATAGAGGAAACTTACTCAGGTTTGAATTTAGATTAAATAACTGGAACATAATGGAAATTAAAACAGCAATTATTGATCTCTATAAAAATGAATATAATGAAGGCATACGTTGTATTAAGGAAATAATATCTGATCAGGGGCTCGGTTATGATTTGTATGATGTCCGCTATAAAAATGAATTACCCGGAACTGAATATGATATTTATGTTTCCTCTGGAGGACCCGGAAATCCATTCGATGGTCTGGGTACCGATTGGGAAAAGAAATATTTCAATCTTCTCGATAATATAATTGACCATAACCAAAAAGAAGAAAGAAAGAAACACCTGTTCTTTATCTGCCACTCTTTCCAGATCATGGCTCGCTATTTCAAATTTGCTGAAGTCACTGAAAGATATGAAAGATCATTTGGTGTTCATCCATTTGTAAAAACACAATCGGGTAGTAATGACCCGATATTGAAAGCTCTTCCCGACCCATTTTACGCTGCTGATTTCCGCCAATA
This sequence comes from Ignavibacteriaceae bacterium, assembly GCA_031292435.1. Classification (GTDB taxonomy): domain Bacteria; phylum Bacteroidota; class Ignavibacteria; order Ignavibacteriales; family Ignavibacteriaceae; genus Fen-1301. The sequence goes on along the minus strand of JARLHD010000188.1, from coordinate 2,298 downwards.
CCAGGTCATTCAACCCGATAATAAAATCCTCAATGATCTTGGTGCTTCGATTATTTCAATGGAACCCTCTGATAATAATCATGAACCGGCTGTTATGGGGGTAAGGATTTCTGATGAAATAGTCGGCACTCAGTTCCACCCCGAAGCTGATCCTAAAAGTATGACCTACCATTTCCGGCAGAAGGAAAGGAAAGAAAGCGTTGTCAATAAATTTGGTGAATCAAAGTATATTGAGATGCTCGAACTCCTTGAAATACCGGAAGGCATTAAACTAACCAGGCAGACCGTCCTCCCCTCTTTCCTTAAACACGCAATCGCAAATTTATCTGAATAACAAATTATGATCCCTGAAATCAGAAAGGTATTTAATGCTAAATTCTCAGTTACTTCTTATCAAAATTATATCAACGAATTAAATACCGCTTTGGAATATCCCGTCGATTTCCGGGTATCAGAAACTCCCGTATTCCTGACTGACGATCTTACAAACAAATTAGTCGAAGCAAGTAACGATATTCTCTCTCAGCTTCTTACTCCGGAATATAAAAAACATTCCCTCCTTGCCATCCCCGAAGGTTGGAATATCCCTGGTGAACCAGAACATCCCGAATTCCTCCAGATCGACTTCGGAATAACAAAAACTGATAACGGAACTTTTATACCTAAACTAATCGAGCTCCAGGCTTTCCCTACTATCTATGGATATCAATATTTCCAGAATAGAATAATCAGAAAACACTTTGATATAAATGAAGGCTTCACTCCATATTTCAGCAATTTTAATGAAGATTCCTACGTCTTCACTCTCAAAGAAATTATATTGAACAACCATTCTCCTGAAAATGTAATCCTCCTCGATATTCAGCCCGAAAAACAGAAGACACGTATAGATTTCTCCGCAACTAAAAAGCTAATAGGTATACAATCTGTTTGCATTTCTAAAGTATTTTCAAGGGGAAACAAACTGTTTTACTTTAGGGACAATAAAGAAACTCAAATACAAAGAATATATAATCGCGTTATCTTCGATGAACTTATGAAATCAGATATTAAGCCCGGCTTCAATATCCATGATGAGTTTGATGTTGAATGGACAGGTCACCCAAATTGGTTCTACAGGATCAGTAAATTCTCTCTCCCTTTCATTAAATCTAAGTATGCCCCAAAGGCATTCTTCTTGGATGAAATTTATAATACTTCAACATCAGAAAGTTCCCCTCACTCCCCCGGTATTATAAACCCTGATAACTATGTCCTCAAACCCCTCTTCTCTTTTGCAGGGTCCGGCGTCGATATCAACCCCTCAAAAGAAAAGCTCGATTCTATTCATGACAAACACAATTATATACTCCAGGAAAAAATAGAGTATGATCCTGTTATCTTAACCCCCGATGGTAATTCCAAATTCGAAATCAGAATGATGTACCTTTGGAAAGATAAACCCCTTCTCGTCAATAATCTCGTCAGGATGAGTAAAGGTAAAATGATGGGTGTGGATTATAATAAGAACAAAACCTGGGTAGGCTCCACCTTAGCCCTCCACTACCCTGAAGTTCTCATATAACACACATATTTCCCCCCAATTTTCATTTAAGATTATTATATTTCTGTTAGCGTTGATTATTAACCTTATATCATACAATAATTTATGGTAAAATACGAGTTCCACATTACAGGGTATTCACGCAAAAAATACCATATCGATGAATCCCTCTTTTCTCTTGAAGGGAAGATCATTATCACTACCCCTTACCAGGCACGCCTTCTCTCTGATAATATTAACTCTGTCAGAAAATCAGAAGGTAAAGCCGATCAGCAGGTTACTCCGGGTCAGGTAAATGGGCTGGGTCTCCTCCATGAAATATTTCACTTCATGATAAACTACTATGAACAAAACATAAACCCCGGCGTATTCACCCGCAGTATGAATTTCCTTAAATCCAAATTCAAGGACGATCTCGATAAAATACTATTGGAATTCGTAAATGAGTTCCCTCCCATGTCTGTTTATAAGAATACAACGTTACCCCAAGATTATCTTAATGGATTTACCGGCATCAAATCCAATAAGGAAATAATCCTTGAAGAAATTATCCTCCTGTCAATAGAAAATATTAACCCTGCTACTGTTCTCCTTAAAGAATTATATGACGATTCCGGTTTGGCTCTTAAAACTCCTTACCTGAATCTGCTTGATGCAACTGAAAGTTTCTTCCTTAAAGAAAAGCCAATCGGCTCGGATAATCTTCCTTTAATTTCTTTCCTTAAACACCCTATCCTCGCTTCTCCCAATAACCT
>JARLHD010000187.1 GCA_031292435.1 Ignavibacteriaceae bacterium | reverse complement strand
GCTTTATACAAAAACTTCTTTTGGTGATAAAATATTCTCAATTGATAATGCATTTGATGTAACCTATCCCGCAATTGGGATAGTTTGTGTCTATGGCTGTGGGTTAATATTTGATGCTCCTAAAGTAAGAAACCTGGGACTTCAATTGGGTGAATCATGTGCTTTTGCCGGTATTGTTACTACAGTAATTAAAACCGCTGCCGGTCGATCAAGACCATATGTCGGTAAAGGGAATATGGATTGGCACCCTGTAAAATTTAATACCGACCAGACCTCATTCCCATCGGGACATGCAACTCTTGCGTTTGCTGTATCTTCTGTAATGTCAAATTATCTTGATAATATTTATTGGAAAGTCGGCTGGTATTCTATTGCTGGACTGGTTGGAACGGCAAGGATATATCATGATAAACATTGGCTTTCCGATGTTGTTGTGGGATCGGCAATCGGATATTTTATTGGTGATTATGTTACACGGGATCCACAAAACAGATCAGAGCAGGAAGGTGTTCCAATTCAGGATTACGGCTTCAATTTCAGCATACCTTTAAATTGAACTCATTATCAGTATTTAATGGATACGTTCTAATTTAAACGTCCTAAATTAGAATACGATATCCATATAAACAATTGATATTTGCCAATACATTTATCATATGTCAGCCGGCTTGTGAAAGCGTTTTGAAAGCGTATTTTTAGACAAGTAAAATTTAATAAGTACTTTTTTTTCAATATGGGAAATGCTTTTATATTGGATATCTTCGACAATATAGGTAACTTTTTTGTTCATGGAATTAAGTAATTCTGTAGTTCGCAAGTTCCTGGAACTTGATTCTATTAAGCATCTGAACAAAATGCTCGGGGAAGGGACTGCCCCTGTATTCATCTCGCCACTATTCGGTTCTTCAAAAAGCCTGCTTCTTCTTAAACTAATTGAAAATGAAAAACAGATTCTTGTTCTACTTCCCGAAATTAAATCGATCGAAGAATTCCAGGTCGAACTGGATATTCTAAACCTTTCTTCTAATGTTATTGCTATTACAGAATTTAAACCAGAGTTCCTGCAGGAAAAACTTACAGAAATATCTAAAAAAGATAAACTAATTCTTCTGGCTGATTATAATATCCTTAATTGCGAATTTCCCTCTAAAGAAAAAATAGATAGGTCGACTACTAAAATATCTGCAGGGGGCGAATTAAACTACAATGAAATTATCGAATATCTGAATCTCCTCAACTATCAGAAAGATAAATTTGTAGAAGCGCCCGGTGACTATTCCCTACGCGGGTCTATTATTGATTTTTGGTCCTACAGTGAAAAGAACCCGGTGCGTCTTGAGTTCGATGGAGATTTCCTTGAATCTATCCGGTATTTTGATCCTGAAAGTCAGCGTTCAATCGACAATGCCGAAGTTGTTACTCTTGCCGGTTCACTTGTAAACCAGCAGGGAGACGAAACTTCTGATATTTTCAGCTATTTGAAAAGCCCACTTGTCATTGCCTCTTCATATGAACTTCATTCATTTCATACTTCAAAGTTCAACTGTTTTAAACAGCAGGAGGATGAAGTGGCTATTATCCAGGAAGAGGCCGTTCCCGAGGTACCTGTTGAAAATGAATTCCCAGATATTGTTATAACAGATATTCCTGAAGAAATTAATCCACACCTTGAGAACAATATTAAGTTTATAATCAATTCTGAAAACAAAAGATGGCTTATAGAAGAGGAACTAGGATCATCTGATAAACGAATAGACATTGGCTTTTCAGATTCACCCGTTATTAACAGTAATTATGAAATCCTGTTCAACATACTTCAGAATTATTCTGCCGATAAATATAAAATTATAATCACCTCAGAAAATGACCTTCAGTCGGAACGCCTTAAAGAACTTCTTTCTCAGTTCAGACAGGATCTCGCAACGCTGATCGAAACAGGAAAGGTCCGCATAGAAACCCTTGCAATCAAAAAGGGTTTTGTTTCAAAGAAGGAAAAATTCCTTCTCCTTACGGATTATGAAATATTCAATAAGCCGTATAGAACTAAAATCATTAAAAGCCATAAGTACAAAAAATCCAAATCAAAAGCTTTTGCCTCAATTAAAAAAGGGGATTATGTAGTTCATGAAGACTATGGAATAGGCCGCTATACGGGGCTTGAAACAATTAAGATCGGTGAGGCTAACCAGGAATCTATGAAGATCCTCTATAACGAAGGCGGCGTTGTTTATGTTAACCTCAACTACCTTACTCTTGTAAAAAAATATTCATCTAACGATGCCCTTGTTCCGACTCTCTCTACTCTGGGCACAGGTGATTGGGCCTCTACTAAACAAAAAACCAAAAAGAAAATCAAAGAAGCCGCACGCGAGCTTATTGAACTTTATGCCAAGCGAAAAGCTACTAAAGGTTACGCATTTAATCCTGATACTGTCTGGCAGAAAGAACTTGAGGCTTCTTTCTTTTATGAGGATACTCCAGACCAGACAAAAGTAACTGAAGAAATAAAACAGGATATGGAGGCTGAAAGTCCAATGGACCGCCTTGTATGCGGAGACGTCGGTTTCGGCAAGACAGAAGTGGCTGTCCGTGCTGCCTTCAAAGCTGTTCAGGATAATAAACAGGTCGCCTTGCTTGTCCCAACAACAATTCTTGCTGAACAACATTACAATACTTTCAAAGACAGACTCTCCCAATTCCCGGTTAAAGTAGCCGTTATTTCCCGGTTCCAGACAAGGAAACAACAACTTGAAATCCTAAAAGATCTCGAACAGGGAAGGGTCGATATTCTAATCGGTACTCATAGGCTTTTATCCAAAGATGTTTCTTTCCGCGATCTTGGAATTCTGATAATCGATGAAGAGCACCGCTTCGGTGTTATGGCAAAAGAAAAATTGCGTTCAATAAAAGCCAATGTTGATACACTGACTTTAACCGCAACGCCGATTCCCCGCACTTTAAATCTCTCACTCCTGGGAGCACGGGACCTTTCCATAATTGCAACACCACCTCCAAACAGACAGCCGATATATACAACAGTATCAGTTTTCGATATTGCTAAAATAAAAGATTGGATCATGCATGAGCTGCAAAGATCAGGACAGGTTTATTTTGTGCACGACCGAGTGCAGTCAATCGATAAACTCGCCGGCTATCTCCATAAATATCTGCCGGACTTAAAAGTGGCAATAGCCCATGGTCAAATGAAACCCGCTCAGCTTGAGGAAGTTATTCACGGATTCCTAAACAGGAAATTTGATGTGCTCCTCTCAACAAAAATTATTGAATCCGGAATTGATATACCTAATGTGAATACTATAATTGTTAACCGTGCTGATCGCTTCGGTCTTGCAGAACTTCATCAATTAAGAGGACGGGTGGGGCGTTCCAATAAACAGGCATATTCGTATTTTATCGTCCCTTCACTCCATGGCATCTCAAAAAAAGCTTTACGCCGCCTCCAGGCAATTGAAGAGTTTACTGATGTCGGTACAGGGTTCAATATTTCCATGCGTGATCTCGAAATCAGAGGTGCCGGAAATCTGCTTGGCACTGAACAGACAGGATTTATAAATGATGTCGGATTCGATCTCTATGTCAAAATGATCAATGAAGCCGTGGAAGAACTCAAGTACCTGGAGTTTAAGGAAATATTCAAGGACCTTCCCAAAACAGAAGAAAAATCTGAACCGACAATCGATACTTTTTACGATATCGGCATACCCCAGGAATATATGCCCGAACAAATGGATAGGCTAAATTTCTATACTGCCCTCTATTCAATAAATAATGTTGCTGAAATTGATGACCTGAGAGATGAAATTATTGACCGCTTCGGACCCCTTCCTATTATAGTTAAACGCCTTATCGCCGCAGCAACATTAAAGTTCTATGCATCCCGTTCTTTGTTCGATAGGATTATTATTCAAAGAAAATATATTTTTATTATACTCCCTAATGAAAAGAAAGAGGAATATTATTCGGTAAAGTTTATTGAGTTGATGCGCTTCATCCTTGATCATTACAAGGACTCAATAAAATTCAGTCAGCAGAAAGATGTTCTGAAATTAGTTATAACCAATAATTTTGAAACCCCTGATAAAATATCCGAATTCCTAATTAAGTTCAGCAGGGAAATAATGAAACTGTTTAATAACGAACCTGTCCAGCTGCCGGCTTTATCCCTGAATTAAAGAAGGTCACTATATTTCTAAAATATTAACTAATCCCCAAAACTTCTTAAAAATATTCCCGGTCAGTTCCCAGGAAAGAATGCTTTTACTTATCCCCTCCTAAAATTATCGGAAGCCCTTCTTTTCCTGAACCAATAATTACAACTTTAGAATTGGGTGATTCAGCCAGTTTTTCAGTTGCTTCAATTCCTTTCCATTTAAGTAACTGTTCGCTTATTCCTTTTGAAACAATATCCTGGAAATCAGCAATACCCTTGGCTTCTATTCTTTTTCTATCAGCTTCCTGAGATTCTTTCAGAAGAACAAACTGCATCCTCTGACTTTCCTGGTCGGCTTTCAATTTCTCTTCAATAGATGCTGTCAATCCTGGCGGAAGTGTAATTTGCCTTAAAGCAGCAGCTTCAAGCGTAATCCCCCTTGATTTTACAAGCCTTGATAACTCTGTTTCAATGCGGCTGGCAAGTGTTTCTCTTTCTGCAGTATACAATGCCTTGGCATCATAATTTGCCGTTACTCCCCTTACTACCGAACGGAATTGAGGAACTAATATCGTCTCTACATAATTCTCGCCGACAGTTTTATATATCCTGTTCGCATATTCAAAACTTAAACTGTATAATAGACTAATTTCAAGCGTTACCGTAAGCCCTTCTTTTGAAGGAACATTCATCGTCTCTTTTAATTCCTGCGTCCTTGCATCAAACTTTACTACTGTCGCCATAGGGTTAACAAGGTTAATCCCCGGCTTTAATGTATTATCACTTACACTGCCAAGAAAATCAACAACCCCTACATGCCCGGCTGGTATTATTGTCCAGAATTGCATCACGGCAATAATTATTGCAACTATTAACCCTACAAAGGCAAATGTTGATTCTGATTTATTAAATCTCTTTTTTGCACTGAAGTAAACCAGGCTGGCAATGAATGCGGCTAAAACGGCTATTATAAATAACATTTTGTCCTCAAGTCAAAATTTGAGTAATAAATATAATTAAATATTTTTAAGTTGTCTCGCGCTTAATAAATAAAATAATTTCCCCTTTATTCCGTCATCCAAACGTCCCCTGTTTTTTTACCAAAATATTTTCATTTCAGGGCTGAATTGAGCGCATTTCATGCGCATTTGGTGCGCGTTTCCTGGTACACAGACACAACAAGTTTCCCTAAAGGAAGTTACACTGCGCTTACGTTCCACATTCCTGCTAAATATATCCAAAGCTATTAATAGATAATCTTCTTTATTAGCTTTGGTCCGGTTACCTTTTTATTTGAATATTCAACTGCTTTTAAGACTCTCGCCTTAGCAGACTTCAATTTGTCTTTTGAATCGGAATACAATTCAGCAAGTACCTCTCCCTTATGGGTTGCATCCCCAATCTTTTTGTGGAATATTATTCCTGCTTTATGATCAATAACATCTTCCTTCGTCATTCTTCCTGCGCCAAGTTCCAAAGCAGCCATCCCTATTTCTAAATTATTAACGCTGCCTAAATATCCATTTGTTGCAGAAATTGTTTCATAGTATTTAGACTTCGGATACTTATTTGGATTTTCAATTATATCAATTTTGCCATGCTGCATCTTTACCATCGCAACAAATTTATCGTATCCTTTTCCGCTCTTAATCATTTCTTTGGATATCTCTATCCCCTCTTCTATCGAGCCGGCTTTCTTTCCTAAAAATATCATCGCACCTGCAAGACTCAGGCACAATTCATACAGATCTCCCTTTACCTCTCCTTTCAATACCATTATTGATTCATACACCTCAAACCAGTTGCCGATATAATTTCCAAGCGGCTGGTTCATATCTGTAATAAATCCAATAACCTGTTTCTTAAATGCCTTCGCTGTATTTATTAATGAGTTCGCAAGAATTTCAGCATCCTTCATGCTCTTCATGAAAGCACCGCTTCCGGTTTTAATATCAAGTACAAGCCCGTCAATTCCTTCTGCAAGTTTCTTGCTCATTATGCTCGCTGTAATTAATGGGATCGATTCAACGGTTCCCGTTACATCCCGCAAGGAATAAATAACCTTGTCCGCAGGTGCAATCTCTTTCGTCTGACCGATCAAAACAACCCCTATCTTCTTAACGGCATTTTTATATTCATCTAATGTGAGATCTGTTCTGAATCCCGGTATAGCTTCAAGTTTATCAAGCGTCCCTCCTGTATGTCCTAATCCCCTCCCTGAAATCATCGGCACAGGTACACCCGCCGCTGCCGCTATCGGCGCAATGATCAATGAGGTCTTGTCTCCAATTCCTCCCGTCGAATGCTTGTCAACCTTAAGCCCTTTTATCGCCTTCAGGTCTATAACTTTCCCGCTGTATAACATCGCTTCTGTCAGGTACGATGTCTCGGCAACACTCATCCCATTTAAATATGATGCCATTAAAAAAGCAGAGAACTGATAGTCGGGTGTTTTATTTTTTGTAAATGATTCAACTATAAAATTAATTTCTTCTCTTGATAAATCTTCCCTGTCTCTTTTCTTTTTAATTATTTCTATTACATTCATTTGTCTTTCTTCTTTTTATTTGAGCAATGAAATTACAAAAAGAAGTGATATTTTGCTATTGTGAATTGTTTCCGCCCCCATATTTGATTATTTTGTAAACTTATTTTTCAACAAACCAAATGAAAACAAATGTCTTTTAGGTATAGAACGCATAATTGCGGAGAATTGAGAGAAAACAATATCGGTCAGCATGTTGTATTGAATGGCTGGGTTGATACAAGACGTGACCTTGGCGGAATTATATTTATTGAAATGAGGGACCGTTACGGTATCATGCAGGTGGTCTTTGAACCTACTTTTAATGAAGCTTCACACCTGCGGGCAAAAGATCTTCGTAATGAATTCGTTATCGCTGTTGAAGGAACTGTAAGGAAAAGACCGGCAGGCACAGAAAACCCGGCTCTTCCAACCGGACTAGTTGATGTCATGGTCGATAAGTTAATTATCCTTAATGAAGCTAAAACTCCACCGTTCCCTATAAAAGATGAGGTCGACGTTACAGAAGATATAAGATTAAAATACCGTTACCTCGATCTGCGGCGCCCCCGCATGCAGCATAACCTTATGATGCGTCATAAAATGTATCTCCTTACAAGAGAATATTTCGATAGAAATAACTTCATCGAAGTCGAAACGCCTGTCCTAATGAAAAGCACTCCTGAAGGTGCACGCGATTTCCTTGTCCCAAGCCGTGTACATAAAGGAAAATTCTTTGCGCTTCCACAATCGCCCCAGCAGTATAAACAAATTTTAATGGTCTCGGGAATTGACCGTTATTTCCAGATTGTAAAATGTTTCAGGGATGAAGATCTAAGGGCAGACCGTCAGCTCGAGTTCACACAGATAGACGTCGAAATGTCTTTCGTAGATCAGGAAAATATCTTTGAAGTTGTCGAAGGTCTCATGAAAATATTCTATAAAGAAATCTGGAATAAAGATCTCGCACTTCCTCTGCCCCGTCTTACATTCGAAGACGCAATGGAAAAATACGGAAGTGATAAACCCGACCTGAGATGCAGTCTCGAAATGGTTAACCTTAATCATGTTTTCCTTAATACTTCTTTCAAAGTATTTCAGGATCAGGTTAAAGGAAAAGGAGTTATTACCGGTCTCTTAGCCCCCGGCTGCGGTGATTATACCCGCAACCAACTGGATGTTCTTACCGACTTTGTAAAAAAACTCGGTGCCGGCGGTCTTATTTGGATGCGTGTAAAAGAAAACGATCTCGACGCACCTATTGCTAAATTCCTGAGCGATGAAGAAAAACAAAATATAATCCGCTCACTCAATGCAAAACCAGGCGATCTTTTGTTTATAATATCAGGACCCAGATTAAAAGCTCTTTCCATCATGGGTTCGCTTCGCATGGAAATGGCAAAACGACTCGGTCTCATTAAACCTGAAGACGATCCTAAACTTCTCTGGGTTACAGATTTCCCTCTCTTTGAATGGGACGAAGAAACCAAAAGATATTACGCAATGCATCATCCTTTCACTTCCCCCAGACTCGAGGATGTTGAATTCATGGAATCCGATCCCGGAAGAGTCAAAGCCCGGGCTTATGATCTCGTCCTCAATGGAAGTGAAATTGCCGGCGGAAGTATAAGAATCCATGACTCTGATCTTCAGTCAAAAATGTTTAACGCTCTCGGCATATCAAAAGAAGAAGCGGAACATAAATTCGGTTTCCTTACCAACGCATTCAAATACGGCGCACCTCCTCATGGCGGCATCGCCTTTGGATTTGATCGCATGGCCATGATCTTTGCCGGTGAAAGTTCCATACGCGAGGTTATCGCATTCCCAAAAACAGCAAGCGCTGTTTCTCTTATGGATGATTCCCCTTCAACTGTTCCCGAAGAAGCCTTAAAGGATCTCCATATTAAAATCAGATAATCACACACTCACTAAGTTATAAGACAATTTAATATAAGCCGGTTTATACCCGGCTTTTTATTTGACGTTTGATATTCTTAATAATTACAATTAGTGATTTGCGATGAAAAGGTAAAGGCTGGAAATTGTAATAGTAAATTCTTTATTATTATATTGTAACCTGGTAACCAACATATCCTGTAGTTGAACTCGTCCCGGTTATACTATGCCCAATGGAAAATAAAATATGGTTATGCTCATTTATATTAATATAACCGCCTATGTTAATCCCGGCTCCCCCATCTGAATCAACAGCATCTGCGGTATGGTAAAACAACTCTCCCCCCAGCGTAAGTGTTTCTGAAAAGTCATACTGCCCCTGCCATCCTGCAAAGACCCAATTCTTATTTCCTATACCCTGATTAATCCAATAACCTGCCCCGCCATAGGATGTAAATTTTCCTGAATTTATCTGAATCCATAATGGAAGAAAGACCTGAAGTTTATTCTCTCCCGCAAGTGTTACTTTCTTTCCCGTCGGTACTTCAGCAATTGGAAAAACTCCAGCTTGAAAGCTCGTATCAGAATTATTTATAAATCTGTACTTAACGCCAAGCTCAGTATTTATATAGCTGTACTCTTTAGAAGATTCACGTTTTGTATACTGCATCGGAGCAATTAAATGCACCTGTACATCAGGTACAAGTCCATAGTTAATTTCAAAATGCGGTAGTGTCGCATCTACACTATTATCAGAAAACTGCTGTATTGATGAAACATAAAATTCCCAATGC
>JARLHD010000186.1 GCA_031292435.1 Ignavibacteriaceae bacterium | reverse complement strand
TGAAATCCGGTTAGCATATGGTGAGCCAGTAAAGGAAATAGTGGAATGGGTTAAAAAGGAAGGATGTGATCTTATTGCAATGAGCACACATGGCCACAAATTCCTGGCTGATATATTCCTTGGCACAACAGCAAGCAGAGTGCAGCATAGAGTTAATGTTCCGGTATTACTTCTCAAAGCCAACAAATAATAACTTTGCTAAAAGAATAAAGGATTATGAACAAGGTTTTATTGAAGCATTAAAGATGATAAAGGCATTTCCTTACCTATTGATTATTATTTCCTGGTTTTCCTATATAGTTTACTGGTTGGTTTCTGCTATTGGTGTAAAAAAAGATAAATCAGAAAAAGGATTACGATCATGGTGGTGGAGCCGTCCCGTGTTCGTTATACGTTTATTTATTGCCCTAATTATTATCGCATCTGTAATTTATTTTCGTGGGAAGATATGGATATTCAACCGCAACGGAATTATCTACCAGCTTCAAATGGTTTCAACCGGCTTTATTCCAGCCTATATGGGAGCAATTATCTGTTTCCTGGGAATAGTTCTTGCTATTTGGGCACGCCGATACCTGGGGAAAAACTGGAGTCCGCACCCAGCGCTTAAAGAAGGACATGAATTAGTAACTTCAGGACCGTACAGTTTGCTACGCCATCCCATCTATACCGGAATTCTTACCTCGATACTGGGATCAGTGATCACCACAGGTAATTTATTCTGGCTTATTATATTTATCATCGTCGCTTTTAATTTTATTAACCGTACCCGTATAGAAGAGGGCCTAATGAAACAACAGTTTCCAGATCAGTACCCTGAATACAAAAAGCGAACATGGGCACTTATTCCATATATTTATTGAATTTCTGAAAATTAAGGATTGAGGATTGGTTTTTGGGCTAAAGTGATAAGAACGAATTTTCTTCGTACTCTTTGATGCTGACGAACGATTAAACCGGCATCAATCATAAGCTCCTTAATCTGTTCGTAGCTTTTGAATTTCTCACCAAACAGAACGGAAAAAGGAATTAAAAGATCGGCTAAACAGAACCAACCTCCGTGGCGGAGAACCCTGGCAATTTCCCGAAAAGCTTTTGGGGGGTCGGCCCAATGATGAAAAGATAAACTACTTAAAATAATATCTGCAGTCTGGTCAGGAAAAGGAAGCGACTCTGCCGATGCAATCTTAAAATTAACGGTTGGATTAAGCCTATGTGCTTCTGATATCATCTCTTCGGCAGGATCTACACCAAATAACTTCGTTTGTGCCCAAAGCGCTGAGGCAGAACGCAAAAGCCGACCTGTTCCACAACCAATATCAATAATACAGCCGGGTGGATCCTTTGGTCCTTCCCGCATAAGCAGGTCCAAGATTTGGGATTGAACCGGTGTGAATAATAATTTCTGCAGGAAGGAATTGTCGTAGCTTGAAGCCCAACGGTTGAATCGTTCAACATCAGGATTAGATTTTGTCTCCATGAGATTATGCTGCAATGTCAAATGGCTAATTTATTTATTTGAATATTTTCTTTCCTCAACTGCAGAGCCTTAAGCGCTATTGAAACGACCCATGCACCGAATGGAGTTAAGAGAAGGGAAAGAAATAATGCTAAAACAAATTTATATTTCACTTTCTGCATATTATCTATTGCCATCCAATAAAGGACTCCACTTATAGTTGCGCTAGTTGTAAAACTGAAATAGATTAGAAAAGGATTGATGTGTTCCATATTATTGTCCTCTTAATATTAAGATGAGCGGAGCTCCGAGTATAATTAATATAATGATAACTTAATTATTAAAATATTAAATTTCAAATAATATTAGTAAGGAACAGAGGTATAACCTGAGGTTTGCAGGGAGTGACAGTTTATTTTAAACCGGCCAAACATAATCTAAATTATCAGGGACATTCCATTTATACTTCGAATAAAACTTTATATCCTTGCGTAATAAATTTGATTTATGTGACCTATGAAATTTTCTATTACCAAACCAGGGAGGGAAAGGAGGATCAGAAAGATCGATATCTATATGTTTAAGAAAATAATCCAATAATGTGTCTTTAAATCCTCTATTTTTCCATTCTACACACATTGCATAACCATAGAGGGCTAATGCATGAGAATATCCTTTCCACATTTTACATGCAGGATGATTGATCCATCCTTTGCCTGTATTAGCTCCAAGTAAAATTGTTAATAATTGTTTAGCCTCAACCCTTTGTTTTTCAAGTCGTCTGTAATCTAAACATTTTGCAGATTTAACAAAATCCGGATATGGTAAAAATGTCTGCATAATTTTATTAACCCTTCCTTAAACTTACCTTGCATTTTGGCTTTAATATAAGTAAAGCTCCAAATCTTTCTATTTGGAGTTACCTATGTTTATCATTCTCATTACCATGCTCTTTATCCCCTCCTTTGTTATTCCCATTGCCATGTTTTTGCTGTTTTACCCAGTTATTATGTTCCGGATGCTTTTTGTTGGAAAAATATTTTGAATCTTT
>JARLHD010000185.1 GCA_031292435.1 Ignavibacteriaceae bacterium | reverse complement strand
GTAAGTAGATTCGATAGCACTAATGTCAACGACATCTATGAGATCGTTTAGTACTCTGGAAATATGGTCATCAGAAACAAACTCTTCCAGATTCAATGGAAGTAAAAATTGCTGCTTTTGATCGTACCTTTTGAACATGGGTCGTCAATTTGTATTCGATTGATGTTATATAATATATCCACTATATATTAGTGCATGGGGAAAAGGGGACCAAAATCAAAGTTTACTGATGTTGTTTGTCCAAATAAAGCTTGTAAAGATCACGGTGTTACTGGACACGGAAACATTATTGGTAACGGTACATATAAAGCAAGAAACACAATCGTTCGCAGATACATCTGCCGTAGTTGCAAAAAAGCATTCTGTGACAGTACAAATACTTTTTATTATAACCTTCGCAAAGACGAAGCTACCATTGATTTAGCCCTAAGTACTTCCATAAAAGGAATGAGTAATGAAGCTACTGCCGATGTTTTCAAAATACAGCCAGCGACTATAAAGCGATGGTTAGCACTTGCAGCTAAGCAATGCGATAAAGTAAATGCTACTTTGATGAAGAATCTGAATTTGTCTAAGATAGAAATGGACGAGATGTGGGTAATAATAAAAAAAAGTAGTTCCAAGGATGGAAGTATACGAAGATGATGGATCTTGGATGTGGGTTGCATTTGCACCAGATTGTAGGTTAATAATTGCTTTTACCATTGGTCCGAGAAAGCAATATGTTGCTAATGAATTAGTGAGGTTAACTGCTGATCATCTTTCCGAAAATATTCCTGTTTTCGTCACAGATGGACTGGACTTTTATAAAGTAGCTCTTTTGAATCAATATGGAGTACTGATTGAGTATCCAAAAACAGGGGAAAGAGGTAGACCAAGAAAACCAAAGAAAGTTCCCCACAAGAATTTGAAATATGCCCAGGTAGTGAAAAAGAGAAAGGGAAGAAAGCTCAAGAAAGTTGAGAAAAGGGTTATATTTGGAGAAGGCATCGAGCAAAGAGCAATATCAACAAGCTTAATTGAGAGACAAAACTTGACATTCAGGCAGGACAACAACAGAGTGTCGAGAAAAACAATCGGATTCTCTAAAATAGCAAAATGGTTAGTAAATCAAATGAAACTCTACTGCACCCATTTCAACTTCTGCAGAGGGCACAGGGGATTGATGTATAAAGACGAGAGAGGCGTTGGATGTAAGAATACACCAGCAAGACAAGCAGGAATTACTCAGTCAAATTGGAATTTAAAAGAACTACTGTCATTCAGGTGTTTCAAAACATCAATCGAATAACACATGACGACCCGGTGGTTAGAGACAAAAAAATATCAGTTGATGATAAATTAAAAGCAGTGGAAAAAGCAGAATATGGGGAACCAACAATTGAGTTATTGGATGAGATAAAATTCCTTTTAATTCAAGGAGATCCAACAACAGAAGCGTTTCAAAAGATTAAAACTGAAATTATAGAGAAAGCAGAAATTGGAATTGACAAAGTTCCAGAATGTTACAAGAAAGATGTAGAAGAAAATCTCATAAGTCAGATGTGTAATAATTTCGCGCACGAGATTAAGAGGAATCAAGCTATAAGTAGCATATTAGAAACGCAGCTATTGATTCAGCTGGGTATTAAGATTGATACAGTGTTAGATTTCGTTCCTTTTATGGTTCAAAACTTAAACCATATTCCTGCTATGGTCAAACAAGTAGATGCTATGGCCCAACAGATAAATTATGTTTATTGTGTAGCCCAGGAAATGCCAAAAATATTGGAGAGCATCAGTTTAGAAAAAAATATAGATCTTCC
>JARLHD010000184.1 GCA_031292435.1 Ignavibacteriaceae bacterium | reverse complement strand
CTTTAACTTTTTGTGATCGATTAAATACTTTCCAAATGGTAATTTTGTTAAACCACGCCCAGTAATGGTAGTAGTTCGTTGTGCTAAACCATCCTTATCGAAAACAAGTCCGTAGTCTTTTACATAATCACTAACAGAACCCGGAATCTTTAATTTTTTCTTCATCTGCGCTGCTGCGATCTCATATTGTTTATTAGTCATCTTTGGATATTGACCTGCGCTTTGACCCCTCTTCTTCTTTTTAATACTTAATTGCTTCATGACTTCTTCATAAACCTCTTGAATATGAACCATCTGTTTAATAGATTTTGTTGGTTTTTTTTCAGGAGCTAAAGAAGGTTCTAGCTGTTCTTGCTCTTCATTTTCCTCATTACTGCTGGATGTATTTGAATGTGAAATATCGTCAAGATCCTTAAAGGCATGGATTCCTCTTCTAGTTAATTCAAATTTTTTACGTGGAGTTTTAAATCTTTCTGCTGGAATATGTAATAATTCTTGCTCTTTCTTTTCCTCTGCTTCTTGTGCCCGTTTTATTTCAGCCTTAATTCTGTCCATTACCACAGCAGGTAATTTATTTTTTGGCTCTTGCATTATAGCTTGAATCCCTTCTAAACGCATTAATCGCATTGATGGATTATCTTTTGATGCGTCTTCTGAAAGCAATGGTTTTAATTCAGGTGTTCTCTTAGCAAATGGTGAATTTCGCATTGTATCGATAAATGATTTATATCTAATAATATCTACATCTGATTTTTGAAATCTAATATCTTGTTTTACACTTGGCTTTGCAACCGTTTCCTCGCCTTCCTCTTCTTCTCCCACATCTTCTATATCGAAACCGGATGTTATATATTTACGTGGTCTTTCTTCTGCAACAGTTTCCTCATCTTCCTCACCTTCCTCATCGAAATTGGGATTTATAATTTTATAGGGTGTCTGGTATTTGTAATCTTCCTCATCTTCCTCGCCTTCCTCAAATGATGTAAATGGAGATCCAAATCCTTGTGCCTTCATCGATGCAACTTTATATCTTCTTATAACGTTATTCACAATCTTTTGCATTTGATCTCTTGTAATTGGCGCTTTATTTTGTGCCAAATTTTGTAAATTTTCATCCAAAGCTAATT
>JARLHD010000183.1 GCA_031292435.1 Ignavibacteriaceae bacterium | reverse complement strand
GTTTTGCGGGATACGCTGAATATTATTTACCGGATACAAAGGAAGAAGAGTACGGGAAAGGCGAATGTTATACTGCCGCATTCTGCATAAATGGAGAAGAGAGAATATCTTATGGGGAAGGAGACAAGAAACCCGGGACTTCACGTTTAAGGGGTTGATACAGAGATAAACATGATATAAAAAGAGTACATAATAAACAGTTTTCCGGAGATGACACTCCATAATGTGTTTTTATGTAAGGAAGGATAATTGGTTCAAGAGGAAACAGTAAATTGCAGAGTCCAATTATTCCGAATGTTGGAATTATCAATAAGGATTAGTGTACAGAGTAATATAGTATATATTCTATGAATTATTATAGATCTTTGCTGCCATATTTATTAAAGTAGGTAAAATCTTTAACATCCCGGCGTACTCTAAGACGTTTAATAGGTGTAGAAACAGAATAACCTAAACGGCAAGGGAATGCGATACTTAAATTTTGCGGTATATTAAGAATACTTTTAACTTCATTCTCTACGGTACCAGAACTAAGAGAGCTTACAATATGGAAGCAGATACCGAGTGAATTGGCCATGAGCCACATATTTTCCATTACACATCCTAAACTTAAAGATCCAAGAAAATCACCTTCAGAAGCAGGGGCTCTATTAGCGGGATTATAAACAACAAACATCATAGCAGGACAGGAAGGCAAAGGTCTTTGCATTGAAGAGTCATCATTCAAGATATTATCCAACCTGAAATCTGGGTTTCTCCAGGAGGGAGGGAACATAGAAGCCAAAAGTCCAGTTTTCTTTTTGCGCAACTCTTCTTCAGAAAAAGATAATTGCATATAGTTTTCACGAATAAAAGTTTCAGAGATTGGGCGTTTAATATTACCAATAGCCTCCAGAAGGTTGATATTATTGACAACGATTATTTCAAAGTTCTGCATATTATGTGCAGTAGGAGCCCAGCGTCCTGCTTCCAATATAAGCAATAGATCATTTCCAGCTATTGGACGTTTAGTATCGAGTGGAGACCTTACGGACTGCCTTTCCTGCATGAGCTTTAATAATTCATTCATAATTTTCTCAAGGTTATATAAATATTATAAATTTTATTTATGATCCATCTTTAGCACTGACCTGAAATGCACTTTAGACGACATCATTTTTTCAAAGGCTAAAGCGACCTGTTCCAAGGGAAATACTTCCACCATGGGAATAACTTTAGAAAGGACACTAAATTTTATAGTTTCTTCAATATTTCCACTAACAGATCCGCGAACCGAACGTTCCCCTCCCAATAAAAGCATTGGGGGTATCTGCATTAAATCCCTTGCACCAGTTACAATAATTGCCTGCCCACCACGTCCAAGTCCAGGAATTAAATCAGAAATAGCTTTTCCATTTGGAGCGGTACAAAGGATAACCCGTGCACCGCCTAATTTGATTAATTGATTAGCTGCATTGCCTGAATCGGTATCGATATAAACATGAGCGCCAAGTTTGTAAGCGAGTTCTTCTTTATCCTTACCGCGGGAAAGAACGACGGTTTTAAATCCTAATCTGACAGCATATTGGACTGCCAGATGTCCTAATCCACCCAATCCATGAATGGCAACTAGATCTCCACCCTGAGCGCCGCTCAGTTTTAAGGCTCCAAAAGTTGTACGACCGGCACACAAAAGGGGTGCAGCATTTATTGAGCTAAGTTCATCAGGGATACTGACAATAACTTCGGGGCGAGCGATCATAAATTCGGCATATCCGCCATCGAGGTGAATTCCAGTAGTTAAGGAATTTTCGCATGCGAAGAAATTTCCATTACGACATGCACTGCATTGATGACAATGTCCACCGTGCCAGCCAACGCCGACTCTTTGCCCTATTTTCCAGCTAGTAACCATCAGACCAACTTTTTCAACAACTCCTACTACTTCATGTCCAGGAGTAATTGGATATTTGATTCCGGGGAAATGCCCTTCTTTAGCAACAATATCACCATGGCATATACCGCAAGCATCGACTTTAATTAAAACTTCGTTATCCCCGGGTTGGGGAATTTCTTTATGAATTATCTCAAATTCAGCACCCGGGGCATTTACCTGCACTGCTTTCATAAACTGCATAAGATTTTTTATCGAATTGTATTATTTTCAAAATACAGTATCATAACTGCTTGTTTAATATAACATTTGACAAAGGCAATTAAATAAGGTTTTATGAACATTAGAATATATTTTCTCACAAATTAAAGGTATTTGGAGTGTCATTTAAACAGAATTATTTATTCCTCTGATCTATTATGTGACAAATAGCTATTGGTGTGCTATTGGTGTCCTATTGGTATCCTATTGGTGTGCAATTGGTATAATGAG
>JARLHD010000182.1 GCA_031292435.1 Ignavibacteriaceae bacterium | reverse complement strand
ACTAAATGTTTTGTTTTTGAAAGAAGAGAGATTTTCCTTCCAGATATTGGAAACATTAAACGCTTCCATCAGATTAAATGCTTCATCATTGAAGCTGTACGTATTTTCTTTTCCACATAGAAGTATATCTAAAATATTTTCTCGACTTTTGTTGGGAACTGTAAAATAAGCAGCGTAATAAGGATTGCAGAGTATCTGAGTGTAGTAATTATCACCATTGACTCTTGCACTTGTGTCGTCAATCTGCTGATAAGGCGTAGCTTTGAGACCTTCTAGGAAAATCTCAGCCTTCTCTTCATGGAAGACATCAATGCCTTTTGTTAATATTCGAGAAATCGTGGCTTTGGATATGAGAACTCCAATGTTCCTCAGAAATTCATGTATTTTGGGCTCTGAAACATTAGCAACATGATAAAGAGTGATTACAAGAGATCTGATCCCAGGACCAAATTCACCTTTGATACCATCTGGAAGTTCACCAGAATATGTTTTATGCTCAGAAGGAGAGTAAAAAATCTCTATCTCATAGTTAGTGTTTACAGGTTCTATGGATATGTCCTGAATTACCACATCTCTATGACCGTTAGAATATGCATCACTGGGTAAAATGGATCTATCAACCTTACAAGTCTCAGTTCGATGAATCTCTATTTTATCCAGTTTCGATTTAGATTCCTTTTGCTATAGAGGCTTTCTTTTTCGTCTCTCCTTTTCAGAAGAAATGTCATCATTCTTTTTAGAACCAAGAATTTGGGGTTTGGTTTGCTCACCTTTAAGTAAGTTGATTTCGTCTCGAAGCTTTTGGTTCTCTTCCTTTAAGAATTCATTCTCTTCGTTCTGTTTTTCAATAATCGCAAATTGTATGCGAAAAGCTGTAGCATATCTGTTATTCGGCCTAGTTACAGCGAAGCTGTCATGTACTGCAAAGTAGCTATGTTACCCCTAGGGATAACATAGAAATGATCATCCTTATCTTTTATGTATCCTCTTCAAATTGAGTGAAAACCTTTTACTTTCAATTCGATGAACTTTTTTCTCTGATTAATTTAGCCAGAGATGGCATTTCAAATTTCTTGCTCACTCTATCCAAAATATATTTATATGCACTTACATCCAGTTT
>JARLHD010000181.1 GCA_031292435.1 Ignavibacteriaceae bacterium | reverse complement strand
GTGCTGGATAAGGAAAGTCTTATTGAAGCTAAAAAAGAAATCAACCAAAAGTTTGGTAAAATAGATGTATTGATAAATGGAGCTGGCGGCAATTCCCCCACTGCAACCACAAAAGATGAATGGGTCAGTAAAGATAACATTGACGATCTCTCAAAAACATTTTTCGGATTGGATATGAATGGATTCAGAAATGTCTTCGATCTTAACTTCCTCGGTACAATGCTCCCCTCTATGGTTTTCGCAGAGGATATGCTTATGCGCGGCGGCTCTATTGTAAATATTTCATCCATGAATTCATACAGACCCTTAACCAAAATCCCTGCCTATTCCGCAGCTAAATCAGCTATTAATAATTTTACTGAATGGCTTGCAGTCCATCTGGCAAAGGTCAACATCCGCGTAAATGCAATCGCTCCCGGATTCTTCCTAACAAATCAAAACAGGTTTCTCCTTACTGACGAAAAAACAGGCGCACTTACTGAACGTGGTCATAAAATAATTGCTGGCACACCAATGGGAAGATTCGGTGAACCGGAAGATCTGAATAGCACTTTGCTCTTCCTGATTTCCGATAAATCAAAGTTTATTACAGGTGTGGTAATTCCTGTTGATGGTGGCTTTAATGCATACGGTGGCGTATAAATTATGAATTATTTTTCTAGAGGAAGTGTAAACGATGTCTTAGACAGCCGGGAACTTATGGCAGGATTGTATTCCGCCCTCGATAAGCTCGGTCCGAGAATGAAAGTCCTCGCCCTTCCTCCTGATTATACCAGGTATCATTCCCGTGCCGGTGATCTTACTGGTTTAACTTATAAATATTATAACAAAAATCTTACTGATATACTTCCTACAATCGGCACTCATTTCCCAATGTCAGAAAAAGAAATCGATAAAATGTATGTAGGTGTACCGCATAATTTATTTAGAGTACATAATTGGAGACAGGATCTCCATACCCTCGGTGATGTTCCTGCAGAATTTATCCACGAAGTCTCCGAAGGCAAACTAAATTATTCATGGCCTGCGCAGGTGAACAATCTCATACAGCACGGCGGACATGATCTAATCCTTTCAATAGGTCAGGTCGTCCCTCATGAGGTAGTTGGCATGGCCAATTATAATAAGAATGTATTCGTTGGAGCCGGGGGACAGGGAGGCATAAACAAAAGTCACTTCCTCGGTGCCGTCTATGGAATGGAAAGAATGATGGGGCGTGCCGATACACCTGTCAGGAAAGTCCTAAACTATGCATCCGATAATTTCGCTAAACATCTCCCCTTAGTTTATGTCCTCACAGTTATTGGTAAAGACGAAAATAATAAACTTGTAGTCAGAGGTCTCTTCATAGGCGATGATTATGAAACATTCAAAAAAGCTTCTGAACTCTCTCTTCTGGTTAATTTCGAAATGCTTGACCAACCGCTAAAAAAGGTTGTTGTCTTTCTCGACCCTTCTGAATTCAAGAGCACCTGGTTGGGTAATAAAAGTATTTATAGAACCAGGATGGCAATAGCGGATGAAGGAGAACTCGTCATTCTCGCTCCCGGTATCAAGGAGTTTGGTGAAGATAAAGCAATTGACAGGCTCATCCGGAAATATGGTTACGTTACCACCCCCGAAGTCCTTAAGTATGTCGCCGAAACAGATGATCTTAAAAATAACCTCAGCGCAGCTGCCCATCTTATTCATGGTTCCTCTGAAGGAAGATTCAAAATTACCTACTGCCCGGGACACCTGACCAAAGAAGAAATTGAAGATGTAAATTTCAGATATGCTAAACTCGATAAGATGATCAAAAAGTATAATCCTGAGATTCTGAAAGATGGCTTCAATACAATGCCTGATGGTGAACAGATCTTCTACATATCAAATCCCGCCCTTGGACTATGGGCGTGGAAAGATAAATTTAATAATTGAATATTATACTATAATAAAAATATTAGGGAAAACTAAAATGGCTAATAAAGCAGATATAGGACTCGTTGGGCTTGCCGTCATGGGTGAGAATTTAGTCCTCAATATGGAAAGTCACGGTTTCACTGTTGCAGTCTTTAACAGAACAATAGATAAAGTAGATAATTTTATAAACGGAAGTGGAAAAAATAAAAACGTGATTG
>JARLHD010000180.1 GCA_031292435.1 Ignavibacteriaceae bacterium | reverse complement strand
TATTACAGGAACATTTTGTTTCTTCGCCATTTCTAAAATATCATGCATATTTCCTGCAAATTGCTCTATCCCTTTTTTATAAATTTCAGAATCAAGTCCTATATATTGATCCTGCGCCATGCGCGACATGAGAGTTCCTGTGGCTGCTTCTCTTTTTCTACCAAATAGGCCTGTTGCGCCTTTTAACAAATTTCTGACAAGTTGAAATGTTTTAAATCTTTCAAGATAAATTACAAGGTTTACAATGCTTCGCGATGTGCCAAGTGATTCCATTGAACCTACCCCTAAGGCACCGTAGTATTCATTATGTCCTGCATAAATAAGAACTAGATCAGGTTTCAATTCAAGTATCCCGGGAAATAAATCCCGCATCGAATAAGTGTTTATCGCTGTCATGCTGCAATTAATAACTTCGATCTTGGAATCCGGATATTCAAGATTCAATCTCTGTTCAAGATACCTTGAAAAGGCTCCTAATGGTATATAGGGGTACCCTGCGCCGGCACTCTCCCCAAGCACAAAAACCCTGAACGTATTTGGTCCTTTAATTTCATCAAATATGTCCTGGTTTGAATAAGGTACATTATCTATATTATGAAAATACTTATGCGCTATGGCGGGATTTAAAACATATTTCCCCTTTGTTGGGCTTACCCATTGTGTATAATCATTTCCATAATCAAATATTCTTAATCCTGTTTCTAAAAGGACAAAAAATATGACAGGGATTAAGATTAAAACGAAATAGAATATTTTTCTTGTTGATAAAGTCGGCTTAACTTTAACTGGTTGCTTTCTGTTTTTTTTCATTTTAATATCATTATCTGGTAAGGCTGGAGATCAATTTTATAATTATTATCCTTTCCTGATAGTCGTGTATTGTCAATTAGATTAGTTAATGTATTTACACTTTTAACAGCGACATCTAATTTCATCTCGATTGATTTCTTTGCATTATCATTGTTTAATATTATAAAAATTGATTTATTGTCTAATGTTCTTCTATATCCCAGTATCTTGCTCCCGTCGTTTTTATAAAAGAAATTTAAATCTCCTTGAGATAAAACTTTATTCTCTTTTCTAATTGTTATTAGGTTTTTGTACCATTTAAAAAGATCATTGTTAAATGATACCGGATCAGGTTTGCGCTCCCTGCCCAATGGGTCGGCAATCTCGGTTTCATATTTTATTCCGCTCCATACCATAGGTTTGCGGCAGTCAGGATCATCTCCACCCCACATTCCTCCCTCATCTCCGTAATAAATCATCGGGGCTCCCGGCATAGTCATCTGAATTCCCGCTGCCAGCTTTTGTTTTAATAATTCGATTCTGTTAGGCTTCCTTATTTTATACGCTTTATTCTGTAAAGGATTTGCCTCGTGGTCATACCAATTATCTGGATTCACTATCTGTGAACTGATCCTGTCGACATCATGGCTGTCAAAGAGGTTCTGCACTGCATAAAAATTATCCTTCGGATATTCTCTCTTTATTATTTCAATACTATCCGCAAATGCGCCGGATGTAATCTGGCTGCCAACATTCGCAACATATTTCTTTATAGCCTGTGCAAACCTGTAATTCATTACCCCGTCAAATGCATCTCCCTGTAACCATGGTGAGGCATTAAACATCTGGTTCGACTTCCAGTCCTGCCACAATATTTCTCCTGTTAAATAAGCCTCCGGGTTTATCTCCTTTACCCATTTCCTGAACTGTCTCCAGAAAACTATATCGATCCTGTCAGCAACATCTAGCCTCCATCCGTCAATTCCATCAGAAGGATTCCCATCACCGTTTGGATCCATCCATCTTTTTATAATTGAATGAACATGATCTGCAAACCCCTTCTCAAGACCTGTCGTTGAATCCTTCCGTATTTCGGGAAGATCCTTAACTCCCATCCAGCCCTCATATTCAAATTCATTCTCCGGGGTGGCAGGATTGTCCCATGATTTTATTTTAAACCAGTTCTTAAAATCAGAATTCTTTTGCTTAATAACTACATCTTGAAAAGCCCAGAAAGTTGTTCCTACATGGTTGAATACCCCGTCTAATATTATTTTCATTCCTCGCTTATGGACTTCCTGCACCAGTTTCAAAAATAACTTATCCGCAGTTGTCCATTTCCATGTTTTTGGGTCCGCAGGGTTCTCACTTGACCAAATATTTTCATCTTCTTTGGGGTTCGGACCAAAATTATTATCTACATGATGGTACATTCTCGTATCATATTTGTGAAGTGATGGTGATTCAAATATTGGAGTTAGATAAATAGCTGTAATTCCCAGTTTTTGTAGGTAATTAAGATGATCCAATACTCCCTGTAAGTCTCCGCCGTATCTTCGGGTTCCTGCATTCCAGTAAAAATCCTGCCCGTCCTGCTTTTCCCATGGTTGTAGCTTATACCAGTCCGAAGTCCAGGGGGTAATATGCCATCCTTTCTGTATATTATAAGGCCAAGCACCTTCCATATCATGCGGAGTCGGATCATTTTTACTGTCTCCATTTGCAAACCTTTCCGGGAATATCTGGTACCAGACAGCATCTTTAGCCCACTCCGGCACTCGGGGAATATTTTTTTTGTCTTGTGCAGGCAATAAGGAGGATAAAAGTAAATAAAAGCACAGTACCAATGGGAATATTTTTTCCATCATCATAATCAATATTAATTAAGTATATTCTGCGTAATTTATTTCTGTAAATTTAATAAAATTATTACACTTATATCCTGATGAAGACTTGCTTACTTGTTCTCTTCCTTTCGGTTCAGTTATTTTCTCAAACTGTACCCGTTACTTTTCATTATAAACCCCAGGTACAGAACTTCAGCACAGTAAGAATTGCCGGTTCCTTTGAAAACTGGTCAATCACTGATCCCAATTACTTAATGACTTTTAATAATACTGATAGTCTGTTCTATAAAACTGTAAATCTTGTCCCCGGCACTTATCAGTATAAATTTGTTGTCGATGGAAGTTATTATCCTGATCCTGATAACCCGGTTTATGATGGTTCTCAATATCAGAATTCACAGATTGTGGTTTCAGATCCGATGATTACCTATTTGTTGCCGTTTGATACTAACTCTGTAACTCAAACTACCCTTCCTCATATTAAAGCAATTTTTGCGTATAATAACCCTAACCTTGTTACTCCTATTATTTCTCTAAAAATAAATGGGAATACTCTTTCTGTTTCCTCCGGTAATTATGACTCAACAAAAAAGACTTTTGATTACACTCTCTCGGGTAACCAGGTAATAATAGGTTCGAATACTATATTAGTCGGAATAAATATTGGATCGGCATTTAGTAGTAAAACTACAAAGATCAATGTTGAATCGGACCCAAAGTTCAACCTCCTTACCGAAGATATGACTTATAAAAAGCCGGATATTCTTATCTATGGTAATATATTGACAAGCCAGGTTTTAAGTATCGTAATAAACTTTAACGGTATTGATTATACCACAATGCCCGATGCTTCGGGTAATTTTTCTTACCCTGTCATCCTAAAGGAAGATTCAAACATTGTAAACGTTACAGTTAATTCTGCATTCGGCTCCAAAACAAAATCTCAGGTCCTGGTTTATGTCCCCGATAACCAGCCGGTTATAAGTTTGTCGGGTACTATAATCGGAAGGTCAGCCTCACTCACTGCAAATGCTTCATCACCCGGTGGATATGCATTATCATCTTATCTGTGGTATCAGGATGCAGGTAATCCCGCCCAGGTCAATCTCGGAAATGTAAATTCACAAAACATCTCTCTCAATATACCCGGCATCTCTGGTGAGTATATATTTAAGGTCAGGGTAACTGATAGCCGGGGAAGATATAATGTAGCGGGATCTATTATTAAAGCTTCTACCGATTCTCTTCATATTGAAACTTTAAGCGAACATCCCGACTGGGTCGATAATATGCGCTTATATGAAACGTACACTCCTTCATATGGACAAAATCAGGTAGGACTCAAAGGTGTTCTTGAAAAAATAAATTACCTTGCTGACCTTGGCATAAATGCCATTTGGATGACTCCTATTTTTGATGGCAACTATAATGGCTATGCAGGTAAAAATTATTATAAGATAAATCCTGCACTTGGGACTGAAGATGATCTTCGTCAGATCGTTCAGGCAGCTCACCAGAAAGGAATTAAAGTTTTACTCGACTTGGTTATAAATCATACCTGGACCGCCCATCCTTTTTTTCAGAATGTCCTCAATCTAAAAGCATCTTCTCCTTTCGCCAATTATTATATGTGGTCAGGTATGCCCGGAGCATCATCATTTAATTATTACTACGATTGGACCGATCTCCCGAATTTGAATGTTAATAATTCTGAACTTGAAGACTATCTTTTTAATGTTGCCGAATATTGGATTAGAGAATTTGATATCGATGGTTACCGTTGCGATGTTGCCTGGGGCATTGAAGAACGTAACAATACTTTCTGGCAAACAATGCGCAAACGTTTAAAGAACCTTAAGCCCGAAGCATTCCTCCTGGCGGAATCTCCGGCAGACAACCAGCAGGATACCCATACCCTCGATATCTTCAATAATAAATTCGATGCCGCTTACGATTGGGAACTCCGCGGTTTTGGCACAGGTGCTTTGAATAGCATACTTTCAGGTACTTCCAATGTCGCAGCCCTTAATTCCGTGGTCACTAAAACTTATCCTGTGAATTCTTATCCTATGCGTTTTGTCGAAAACCATGATTTCCTCAGAGCCACATCTGAATTCGGAATTAAACAATCAAAATTAGCTCATACTATCGTCTATACTATAAATGGTATTCCCCTTATTTATGGGGGCGGGGAAGTGGGCGAGTTAACTCAACTTAACACTATAAATTGGTCTGACCCCAATAACTTTCTCCCTTATTTCAAAAAATTAATCAGTGCAAGAAAAAATTATATTAGAAATGATTCCAAAGTTACAATATTAACTAACACAGGTTCAAACCAAATCGATAGCTATTTAACACAATCCGATACTTCCAGTCTTTTAACAATTGCAAACTTCAGCAATAGCTCAGCATCCTTTGCG
>JARLHD010000179.1 GCA_031292435.1 Ignavibacteriaceae bacterium | reverse complement strand
TCATTTAAAGATAACTGGGGGGGCTTCTCCTTTATATTTAATTGTTTGGTTTCTAATTGCTTTATGGACTTTCGCTGATCCGGGTTTTCATCAAAGATCTTATTCGGCCGAATCAGGTAATGTTGCGGTCAAAGGAATTCTGATTTCAATTATATTTTTCGCCTTATTTGATTTTCTTACCACAACAACAGGTTTATATGCAAGAGCATGCTTTCCTGATTTGTCACAGCCTGTCCTGTCTTTTCCTTTATTTGCTGAGAAAATTCTTTCTCCGGGCGTTAAAGGTTTTTTCTATGCCGCTCTTTTTGCTACTATTATGTCTACATTAAATAGTTTTTTATTTCTGAGCGGGACTACAATAGGAAGAGATTTTATTTTCAGACTGTTTCCTGATTCCCTTGAAAAGAAACTAAAGTTATATACGATCATAGGACTTATAATATCAGGTATCTTATCAGTCATACTTGCCTACCTTGTTCCTTCTGTAATTGAATTATGGTATTTAATTGGTTCTGTATGTATACCAGGAATGATATTAGCGGTTATAAGTGCCTATTACCCCAGGTTTAAGATACCGGCAGGATTTATGATTGCTGAAATGATTACTGCAGTAGGTACAAGTATAACGTGGTACTATTTAAGACAATACTTTAATAATATACCGGTGGTAAATTCAATAGAACCTATGATAATTGGACTATTGTTTGCAATAGTTATTCATGTATTCGGACTTTATTATAAACCAGTAATCAGTCCTGTTTAATCTTATTAAGTATTAACGAAAGCAGGATTGAACCTGTTAACAGTGTAAGAATTATTATAAGAGATATAATCGTTGGTATAGGGTAATAATCTGAAGCAATCATTTTAATCCCTACAAATAATAAGATCAATGCAACTCCATATTTAAGATAGATAAATTTATCCACCATCTGGGCAAGGACAAAATACAATGCCCTTAAGCCTAAAATGGCAAATATATTGGAAGAAATAATGATGAAGGAGTCCCGTGTAATAGCAATAACCGCTGGGATTGAATCTACTGCAAATATTATATCGGATGATTCTATCAGTAGGAATGTAAGAAACATCGAAGTTGCAAATACCTTTCCTTCATTTTTAACAAAAAAATACTTGCCATAAAAGCCAGGTTTGAAATTAAGATACTTTGTAGCAATTTTTATTAGAGGATTCTTTTCATACTCAAGTTCTTTATCTTCCCCGTATGCCATTTTATATGCACCGTATAGAAGGATGAACCCGAACAAATATATTACCGGATGGAACAACTTAATTAAACCGATCCCTGTTAGGATAAAAATAATCCGGAATACTATTGCACTTAAGATACCCCATTTAAGCACGTGTGGCTGACTTTTGGCAGGTACTGCCATTACCTTGAAAATCATCAGGAATATGAAGAGATTATCAACAGATAGCGATTTTTCAACAATAAACCCAGTTAAAAAATCAAGAGAACGTGTGTGCCCCTGCTTAAGAAATAAATAAATGCATAGATCAAAAAGAAGAGCAGTAATAATCCAGGTACCGCTCCATATTATACTTGACTTAAAAGTAATTTTACTTTGTCTATGTTCCGTAACATATAAGTCTATAAAGAAAAGAATGCTAACGATTATTCCAAATAAGATCCAGAAGGTAAATTCATTGAACAATTTATACCCCTCCTTTTAAGGAAGAAGAATGCCGCAAGCGAGAACAGTAGTCCATAACCCGTTTTTATCTCCTTCAGCAGATTGAGTAATGTTAAAGGAACGGACTATTTTACCTGACATTTTATATATGTTTTCTCTTTCACTCCAGTCAGTATCCGGGTTGAATTCCACTCCAAGAGTTGTCGCCAGCATAGTTGCTGCCAGGTCTTCAGCATATTCCCCGGCAACCTTTTCTGTCTGACCGAATGGATGATGCTCTGATAGATATCCGTAATTTGTATTATCAGCTGGAAGTGCCGCTCCGATGGATGCTGCAATCAAACGGTTTGGCTCATTAGTGGAATTCCTGGCTATTACTGCAAATGTAATCTGTCCGGGATTTAATTCTTTTACTCCCTCTTCTTTAGTAATCCTTTTACAGCCTGTTGGGAAAATACTGCTTACTGAAACAAGATTACACATCTGAACACCTGCACTTCTTAATGCAAGTTCGAATGATACTAAGTACTCTTTATCTCTGCCTACCCCTTTTGTAAAAAATATTTTTGTCGGAACATACAAATTCTCATCTCCTTGTTTAGATTTTTAATTTAATTCTGATAAATTTTCTCTTACCAACTTTAATTATGGAATTATCTTTGATATCAATTTTAGAATTAATATCCTCAATTTTTATACTGTCTATTGTTACACCGCCCTGTAGAATAAGTCTTCTTGCTTCACCTTTAGAAGGGGCAAGATTAGTAATCGTTAAAAGATCAAGAATATTTGATTGTTTGTCCTGATCCCATATAAACTCCGGAACTTCATCCGGTATTTCCTTTTTAATAAATATCCGGTCAAATTCCTCTTCTGCTTCAATAGCAGCTTTAATATCATAATACATCGATACAAGCTTCTTTGCTAAATTTCGTTTAATATTCCTGGGATTGATATTAGGATCATTTAACTGTTGTTTTATGCTGATAAATTCTTCAGTAGAAATATCTGTAGCAAGCTCATAATAATTTTCAATCAGGCTGTCGGGTATTGAAAGAGTCTTTCCGAATATTTCTTTCGGCGAATCTGAAATCCCAATATAATTATTATATGATTTGCTCATCTTCTCTATTCCGTCAGTTCCAACTATCAGGGGCATAGTAACGATTACCTGAGGTTCCATTCCGAATTCCCGTTGTATATCCCTGCCTACTAACAGATTGAATTTCTGATCAGTTCCTCCAAGCTCCACATCGCTTGAAATTGCAACTGAATCCATTGCCTGCGCAAGAGGGTAAAGGATCTCATGCATACTTATAGGTTCACCGGATTTAAATCTTTTGGTAAAATCATCTCTCTCAAGCATTCTTGCTACTGTATACTTTGAAGATAGTTTTATCACATCTTCAAAACTCATTTTACTTAACCATTCTGAGTTATAAACAATTTTTGTTTTTTCTTTACTTAATATTTTGGAGGCCTGCTGGAGATAGGATTCTCCGTTCTTCCGGGATTCTTCTAAAGAAAGTGCAGGGCGTGTTACATTCCTTCCTGAAGGATCTCCGATCATCCCTGTGAAATCTCCTATGATAAGAACAGCCTGGTGTCCTAAGCTTTGAAACTGAGCTAACTTCCGTAAGACAACCGAATGCCCGATATGCAGGTCTGGTCTGCTTGGATCGCATCCAAGTTTAACAATTAAAGGTTTTCCATCCTTTATTGACCTTTCTATCTTTTTTAATAGTTCCTCTTCAGGGATTATTTCAGATGTACCTCTTTTAATAAGGTCCATCTGTTCTTTTATTGAAGGGAAGCTTATTTTATTCATTTATTAATATTTTATTTTTCGTTCCTGATCTCTGTTAAAATCACGTTTTGCGATGGTTTCTCGTTTATCGTGTACCTTTTTCCCCTTGGCCAAAGCAATCTCTATCTTGACCTTTCCTTTCTTGAAATATATTCTTAAAGGGACTAATGTTAACCCTTTTTCCTTTACCTTTCCAATTAGCTTCCGGATTTCGCTCCTGTTCATAAGAAGTTTTCTTGTTCTAATAGGGTCGTGATTATTGATATTCCCCTGAGTATACTCACTGATATGTGCTCCTATCAGCCAGATTTCATTATTCTGCAATAATCCGTAACTATCTACTAAATTTGCTTTCCCTTCTCTTAATGCTTTTACTTCTGTACCTTGTAATACAATTCCTGCTTCATAAACCTGTAAAATTTCATACTCGTATCTTGCTTTACGGTTTACAGTAACATTTTTTTCTTCCGGACTATCTGTCATATTCCTCGAAAATCAAGATTAAAAGTTATTTTTATTGTTATCTAAATGCAAGGAAAAGTTTAATTATCTTGTAAATTAAAAATATTCATTTTCTATATTATAAATGGATAAATATAGAATTATTTTTAGTTAGGAGTTCTCAGGAGTTTGATAGGTTTGAAGCAATATCTTCCAGAATAATTGTACACAGGTCATCATTTGAAGGGTTTACTATTTTAAGAATTCTCTCCTCCTGGTTACTAATTGCTTTATAAAGAATATTCCGAACCGTTCTTGCGTTACCGAAATTTATATCCCTGTTATTATAAAGTTCTGAAAAAAACTCATGTAACTGCTGCCAGGCCCCCTCATCTAGTTTATAACCATTTTTATCAGAAATATTCAGGGCTATTTCAAGCATTTGGCGGGGAGTAAAATCTTCGAATATAAAATTATTTGTAAACCGTGACTGGAGGCTGGGATAGAACTTTATAAAATCATTCATTTCATTTGTAAGACCGGAAGCTATAATTACAAACTTTCCTTGGTAATCATCCATTCTTTTTAACAAGGTATCCAAAGCTTCCTGTCCGGGATCATTTTCATTTTTGATCAATGTATAAACTTCATCTATAAACAGCGTCCCGCCTATTGCTTTCTGAATTATTGTATCAGTTTTAATGGCGGTCTGTCCCTGATAGCCGGCAACTAATGTAGTTCGGTCAACCTCAACCAGGTGCCCCCTTTCCAGGATCCCCATTTCTTTATAAATTTTACTAAGCAGTCGTGCAACAGTTGTTTTTCCTGTACCGGCATTCCCGATAAATAATGCATGAAGATTGCGGGGGAGTACTTTCAATCCTCTTCTTTCTCTTAGTTTCGAAACCTTTAAACTGTTAAGAAGTTTATCTACTGATTTCTTTACCGACTCTAATCCTGCCAGATCATTTAATTCTTTGATATATTGAGATAGTAAATGAGGATCACCTTCAATCAGTAAATTTTCTTTAACTTTTTTGGGGACTATTAAATCTTTAATATCATCAAAAGTAAACAGCTTTATCGCCTCCTCATGTCTTTCTTCAGGAGGAAAATCAACTAACCGAAGCATATGATTTTTGGTGGCACTATCAATAAGGTTTCTGACTAACCTTGCATTTCCGAATGTTTTATCTCGGTCGCGGTAAACGCTGTTATAATAATTTTTCAGAGGTTCAATTACTTCTTCGTCAAGGCTATGCCCTTTTTCATTGAGATACTTTTCTGTTATGATTAATAATTCTTCAGGTGAATAATCCTCGAAGAATATTTTTTTAGTAAATCTTGATTGAAGGCCTGGATTACTTTCCAGAAATTTATTCATATTATCGGTATAGCCTGCAGCGATAACTAAAAATTTACCTCTGTCATCTTCCATTCTTTTTAGTAGAGTATCTATTGCCTCATGTCCGAAATCAGATTCATTACTTTCACCCTTCATGCCAAGCGTATATGCCTCGTCAATAAACAGAGTACCTCCAATAGCACTGTCGATAATTTCTTTAGTGCGCACAGCCGTCTGTCCCACATACCCCGCAACAAGCATCTGTCTGTCTGCCTCGACAAGGTGTCCTCTTGGTAGTATTCCTAGCGCGGAATATATTTCACTGAACAACCTTGCTACTGTAGTCTTTCCTGTTCCGGGATTACCTAAGAAAACTATATGACTATTAAATTTATTTTGAGGGTTTTCACCCTGTTCAATATAATATCTTGCAACTTTTACTAATTCATTTATTTCCTTCTTTACAGAATCAAGCCCGATAAGGCTGTTCAATTTATTTATCGCAGTCTTAAGGTTTTCCTCATCAATTCCGATATTAATATCCTTTATAATTGAACTCTTCATAACGGATTTAATATCATCAGAAATAATAGTAGTCATTGCTTCCCGGGTACGGTTTTCTTCCGGTTTTTCTTTTAGATATCTTTTACTTAATTGAATCTTTGATTCACTGAAAAGATTTCTTATAAGGCGTGCATTTCCAAATGTCTTATCCCTTTTCCGGTATAATCTTGTCAGTTCCTTTTTCAGTAAATCTAATGCATCAGGTTTTATCGTATATTCTTCTTTCTCTGAAGTTAGCTTAAAAATATCAACAAGTTCTTCAGGAGTATAATCTTCAAAAGTAAAGAAATGTGAGAAGCGCGATTTCATTCCCGGGTTAGAGTTTATAAAGTTGATCATCTCATCGGGATATCCTGCAGTTATAACTACAAACTCACCTGCTTTATCCTCCATTCTTTTAAGAAGGATATCCAATGCCTCACGACCGAAATCTTGCTGACTCCCTTGTTTAATTAAGGTATATGCTTCATCAATAAACAACAATCCACCTAAAGCCTCGCTAATTACCTTTTCAGTTTTTTGTGCTGTTTCTCCTACATACTGTCCAACTAATCCGGAACGGTCTACTTCAATTACGTGACCATTTTTTAGTATTCCCATCGCCCTGAAAACCTTACCCAGTAAGCGTGCTACAGTTGTTTTACCTGTACCAGGATTACCAAGGAATACGCAGTGTATAGGCAGGTTTTCCTGGGTTTTAAGTCCAAGTTTTTTCCTTTCATTTATAAAAATAAGGTAGTCAACAAAGTCCTTCATTGATTGTTTTACCTTATTTAGACCAACGAATGTATTTAGTTCTTCAAGTAGTTCTTCAAGTGATTTTTCCTCAGCAGGTCTTAATGCTGCATTGGAGACATTGTTTGGCTGATTTATTTCGGCTCTTTCCTGGTGTTCAAATTTTCCTTCTTTGTTTTCTGCTGTTTCGAAATTTACAATTTCGGAGTTACCAATATAGAACCAGCGTGTACATATTTTTTCAAGATTCAGGTAGAGATCAACTTTCCCCTGACCTTTCCTCCAGAAGCCCGGGTTATCGGTTCCCCAGCTTTGAACAAACTCAACTGAAGCCCATTCTTTTTCAAGGGGAAGATCAAATTGATGTCTGCCAACTTCCATATTATTTAAGTACCATACAGCCATGCCGTCTGCAACCATTCTTTTATTTCCAAAGAAGGGGTTATCAATTACTGTCTCAACTCCGATATATAAAATGTTTTCTTCATCAAATTGGAGAAGGTAGGTCCTTTTTCCGGAACGGAGATTTTCCAAAAGATCATATGTTTTGGCATTTAGAACATCAAATACGTTAGTACCATCTTTTTCCAGTTTCCATTTCTTAATTTCAATATTATCTTTTTTCTGAAGTGCATCATCCCTGTTATCAGAAACAATAGCCTTCTGTATTCTTTGTTTAAGCGATTGGAAACGATCATCATTAATAAATAGGTGTTTAACTTGTTCAGCCTTAGCTATGGCTGGACGAAACTGGAACAAGGCAGACATAGATTCTAATTCAAGTAAATTAGCCTGAGGATTTTCTTTAACTGACTTAACTATTTCCCGTGAAGCCCAAAGAGAAAACCAATATTCCTTTTCACCGAATGCCTCTTCCGCATCATTTAGTAGGGTTTTCTTCTTGGAATAAATACCCTTTAGTTTTTTCTCTTCAGTATCAATAATAAATTTAAGCTTTGCCTTAATAAAACTGAGTTTTGGGTCAGTACCGAATAACTTAATAACAGATTCAATATCCTCTAAAGCTTCGAAGTATTTTCCCAACCCCGCTAATGCTCTTGCTTTGTTGCAGTAAGCCCACATAATCATATCGGTATTATGGGAAATAGCGTATTCAAGGTCAGATACAGCTCCTTCGAATATGCTCAATCTCATTAGCAGATATCCACGGTATAGTCTGGTATCGGTTTCATCGGGATGTATCTGGACAGCATAGTTAGCGAGTTCAAGTGCCTGGTGAGGATTTCCGTTTTCAAGATTAGCCCATGCATAGCAGCAGATAGATCTGAATTCTTCAGGTCTTATATCGTAGACTTTTTTGGCGGTAGTCAGAGCCATTCTGCTTCTACCTTTATTCAGATGATCGAATGATTCCGCTAAGAGTTCATTATAATCTTCTTGCATCAGGTAAATCCTAAACATTCATAAATAAAGACTATGTGAATTTAAGAATTATAATTGAAATGAGTAAGAATATCTCTTAATAATGTTTATGCCCACTCAAAAATCGCTATTAATTACGAATGTTGAATAAGTAACATGGTAGTATAGGGAATAAAAAAAGGCTGCTTGAACAGCAGCCTTTTATATAGAATCGGGGATTCTATTAATAATCCATTCCACCCATTCCTCCTGGAGGCATAGCAGGCATTTGTGGTTCCTTTTCTTTCTTTTCATATACAACTGCTTCTGTTGTAATTAGAAGAGCAGCAACTGAAGCCGCATTTTCTAATGCAGTTCTGGTTACCTTGGTCGGATCGATAACGCCGGCTTTGATAAGTTTTTCATACTGCTCGGTTGCAGCATTAAATCCGAAATCATCTTTTCCTTCTTTAACTTTCTGAAGAACGACGCTTCCTTCGATTCCGGCATTATTAACAATCTGTCTCAATGGCTCTTCAAGAGCTTTCATAATGATCTTGATACCAATAGTTTGATCCGGATTTGCGCCTTCTAATTTTTCAAGAACTGCTATAGCTCTTACAAAAGCAACACCACCGCCTGCAACAATACCTTCTTCTACTGCTGCGCGTGTAGCATGTAAAGCATCTTCAACTCATGCTTTCTTTTCTTTCATTTCAATTTCAGTAGATGCGCCTATCTTTAATACGGCAACACCACCTGAAAGTTTTGCCAATCTTTCCTGTAACTTTTCTTTATCATAGTCAGATGTTGTTTTTTCTATCTGTGCTCTGATCTCATTAATTCTTTTCTTTATTTCTTCCGTCTTTCCGGCACCTTCAACTAAAGTTGTATTGTCTTTGTCGATAACAACTTTCTTTGCTGTACCTAAGTAGGAAACAGTAGCATTTTCCAACTTGAATCCTCTCTCTTCAGAGATTACAGTACCGCCAGTCAAAACTGCAATATCTTCAAGCATAGCTTTTCTTCTGTCGCCGAACCCGGGAGCTTTTACAGCAGCGATCTTCAGAGTTCCGCGAATCTTGTTAACTACTAAAGTCGCTAATGCTTCGCCTTCAAGATCTTCAGCGATGATAAGCATTGAACGACCCTGCTGAGCAACTTTTTCAAGTACAGGTAAAAGATCCTTCATAGCAGAGATCTTTTTGTCGTGAATAAGTATAAAAGGATCTTCGAGTTCTGCTTCCATGTTTTCTGTATTTGTAACAAAGTAAGGAGAAAGATATCCACGGTCAAACTGCATTCCTTCAACAACTTCAAGACCTGTTTCTGTTCCTTTAGCTTCTTCAACAGTAATAACTCCGTCTTTTCCAACTTTGTCCATTGCCTGGGCAATAAGATCACCAATCGATTTGTCATTGTTAGCAGAAATTGAACC
Source organism: Ignavibacteriaceae bacterium (assembly GCA_031292435.1). Classification (GTDB taxonomy): domain Bacteria; phylum Bacteroidota; class Ignavibacteria; order Ignavibacteriales; family Ignavibacteriaceae; genus Fen-1301. The sequence continues at coordinate 12,221 of JARLHD010000179.1, read as the reverse complement.
AACCTGAGCTATTTCAACACCACCTTCAACTTTCTTGCTGATAGATTTTAAATGCTCAATAACTTTAGTAACTGCGAGGTCAATTCCTCTTTTAAGATCCATTGGGTTAGCACCGGCAGTAACGTTCTTCAAACCTTCTCTGTATATAGCCTGGGCTAATACAGTAGCGGTAGTTGTTCCGTCACCAGCAACATCACTTGTCTTAGATGCAACTTCGCGAACCATCTGGGCACCCATATTCTCAACTGCATCTTCCAGTTCTATTTCTTTGGCAACCGAAACACCGTCTTTAGTAACTGTAGGGGCGCCGAATTTCTTTTCAAGAATTACATTGCGTCCTTTAGGACCTAATGTAACTTTAACGGCGTTTGCTAATTTATCCACGCCTTTTTTTATTTTAGTACGAGCTTCACTATCGTATTCTATTAATTTAGAAGCCATAATTTTACCTCCGGGTTTAATTAAAAAATCTGTTTATTAATCGATAATTGCGAAAATATCGCTTTCGCGCATTATTAAATAGTCAACACCTTCAACCTGAACTTCAGTACCACTGTACTTTCCATAAAGAATTTTATCTCCAACTTTAACTTCAGGTTTTATAACTTTGCCATCATCCCCAACTTTTCCTGGTCCTATAGCAACTATAGTTCCTTCAATTGGTTTTTCTTTAGCTGTATCAGGAAGAATGATACCACCCTTGCTTACTTCAAGCGCTTCAGCCGGTTTAACAATTACCCTATCCGCCAATGGCTTTAAGTTTAATTTACTCATTGATTACCTCCAATTTTTATTATGTGAAATGGATTGATATTAGCACTCTCTATTTGAGAGTGCTAATATACCATTACTAACCTTCCAAGTCAAGAAAATTGTAAGTAGATATTTTCACCCCTGAGTAAAATTTTGCTAAAAATGATAAATTTGGTATTAAAAAATGCGCTAAATCACTAAATTTCTATAATATTCCCCAAATATAAAAACCCCGGATGTTCTCCGGGGTTTCAATCTTTATTATCCAGAACCTTTAAAAAATAATACCAAATCCCGCATTCAATACATTATAACTTGCAATATTATAATCAACATTCAAACTTACGAAACCTAATTTAAATGCAGCACCCAGCATCAAACGTACTGAATTCTCTGCAACTAAATTGAATGAAACATGTTGCAGGGTTCCTGGCACTGGATAATCGAGGATAAAGTCATAAGCAACATCTGTAGAACCTCTCTCATAGGATAATCCGGCATAAGGTGTTACATTAAAAGCACCTGGTCCAAATGTTTTACTTCCATAAATTCCGAATGTAGTTGCTGAACTTTGAAATACTGTTCCTATCTTCATATTCTGAGTAAATAATCCGATAGATACTTCTAAAGGTAAAGGAAAGGGTATCCACATGGCTGGATTATGTTGTACTCCAATACCGAAATAAGAAAAATCTCCAACTTTATCGCTTAATTTCATAGTGGGTACAAATCTAAATGATAACGAACTTCCATAAAATGTTCCTATTGTCAATTGAGGAGCAAATAGCGGGAATGCAGGCAAATTCTCTAAATATCCGGTTACTGGTAGAGCAACACTTTCTCCGCCAAAATTATAGTTAGTCCCTTGGTAGTTTATATTGAAATTCTGAACCCCAACTTTTACTGAATCAGATTTGGAACCAACTATAGTAGGACCACTTATTCCCACGTTAATATCTTGTTGAATTATTTGATTTATCAGGGAAGTCCTTACATTTGTTGGGAGATTGGGGTTTAACGCATCAACAAGTTGTCCTGCCTGTTGATTGTTAAATCTGAAAGTTCCGGAAGTCGAAAAAGTCTTATTGCTATTACTGAAAAAGGTCCCCATTGCTACAACACCCAATTCAATATCAATCCCAAATATAGTAGCTTTTGGAACCCGGTGGACCCATCCGGAATTTAAATCAGCACCAAATGCAGATACAGTCGGACCCACATATGCCGTTGCAGCATCCTTAGATAGTTTTTGCAATACAGATTGAAGGTCATTCTGTGCAAATGTATTAAAAGCAAAAACTATTGTTAATAATAGTAAAAGATTTATTTTCATGACAGATCCTTATTTATTATATGAATGATTTAATTTATTATAATTTACCCAACCTGTTTTTGATTTGCAATAACTTCTTTGAATTATTTTATTGTTTAACTGACTGAACTTACATGAATTTGCCCTGAATTGTAGATATTTTAATAGATATATTAATATTCAATTTTTATTAAACTAATCAAAAAAAAGGAATTTATTGGCTGGAGAGTTAAAAGATCTTTGGAGAATAATTAAACAGCTCGATCGGAAAATAATTATCATTTTCATTTCTGTTGCTATTCTTCAGACTATTTCTTACTACTATACCTCGCGTAGGTTTTTTAGATATAATTATTTTGAACAATTACAGTTCGATAAAAATGTATTTCTCTACGAATATATCTATTGGTTCGTAGGGGATTTCTTCACTCTTTTTATTCTGCCTCTGCTCATTATAAAACTTCTTCTAAAAGGAAAGTTAACAGATTATGGACTCAGGGTAGGGGATTATAGGATTGGTTTAAAGTATACTCTCATTTTTCTAGCTATTATGATACCTATAATATGGTTCGTTTCTGCTAATAGTGAATTTGTTAATACTTATCCCCAGCTCAGCGATGTTAAATATTCATGGAACATCTTCTTTATCTTTGAAGCAGGGATTTTGTTATATATGATAGCCTGGGAATTCATGTGGCGTGGATTTATGCTATTCGGTCTTGAAGAAAAATTCGGGTATTATGCTGTCCTTATCCAGATGATCCCATTCCTAATTCTCCATAATGGAAAGCCTGCACCGGAAACATTTGGGGCAATTCTGGCTGGACTGGCACTTGGTATACTTGCATTAAAAACACGTTCTGTATTATATTGCATAATTACTCACGCAGGCGTTATGTTCAGTATCGATTTGATCTCGACTCTGCGTTTTAAAGCTGATGTGTACGGAATTGGTTTCAGTTCACTAATTAAGATATTTAAGATAATTATTTGAAGGAATAAGATCATGAGATTTTCTCTGAATGTTGACCATATTGCAGTTTTAAGAAATGCCCGTGGCGAAATACAGCCCGACCCCGTTACAGCAGCATTGATAGCTGAACAGGCGGGGGTTGATGGTATAGTAGTCCATCTAAGAGAAGACCGCCGGCACGTGAATGAAAGGGATGTTCGTCTCCTGAGAGAGCTCATTACTACTAAACTCGATCTTGAAATGGCAGCTACAGATGAAATTATTAAAATCGCTTGTGATGTAGTTCCGGAACTTGCAACTATTGTTCCCGAAAAACGTCAGGAACTTACAACTGAAGGTGGCATCTCTGTTATTGACAATATCACTAAACTGAAAAGTGCTATTAAAGACCTTCATAATGCAAATGTTGAAGTCTCCTTATTTATTGAGCCGGATCTGGATCAGATTGATGCCGCTGCAGAAATTAGTTCAGACTATATTGAAATTCATACCGGTGTATTTGCAAATGCCATTTCTGAAGAAGAACAGTTTGATGAACTTGAAAAAATTAGGCTCGCTGCTAAACATGCTAAAAAGCTTGGCTTGGGTGTAAATGCAGGGCATGGTTTGAATTATCAGAATGTAAAAGTCTTCCGGGAACTAACCGATATTGATGAAGTCAGTATTGGACAAGCCGTTATTGCACGCGCTGTCTTTGTCGGTTTGAACCAGGCCATTAGGGAAATGATGAATTTAATCAGGTAAATTTTTCTAATTATATTCGGGCATTTCCCTAACATGTTATTAAGTTAAATTTGTGTCAAAATATTATTTATAATAACTCTGATATATATTCATTTTCTGTTGTTCCCCATCGTTCTCCTTTTTGTGTTCCTTTAGGAGATGGAGCTTCCATTGTGAAATGAGTGATTGTTTTTGTGCTAACCTTTGATTTTATTATCACCCCTTTTGTTATATCAAAATATATTTTACCTGATGCTGTCAGGACCGGCTTTGAAAAATTATATGTTACACCACGGTCCACTGCTTTGTTGTCTCCACTAATAGATGTTTTTAAACTGCCATCAATGATAGCAATTTTATCATCTCCCAATTTCTCAAGACTTAAAATTTTATAAATATTTTTATTGTCAAGTTTGAAAACCATTGCTTGAACTTGTGGTTGTGTGATGGACCATGCTGAGTCCTTGGCTATATTGTGGTCAGGTATTGGTCTGAATATTTGATTGAACAAAGGACGGATTAATCCATCTGTAAAATTCATTTTAACTGCGCCTTTCTGCTCCTGGCTCATCGAATTAGCCTTTACATTAATTTCCAGGAATTTATTTACAATTTTATCAACACGCATTATTTCAATTATTTCCCCGGCTTTTGAAATTCTTAAACTGAATGGGTTATTTGTAAGCGCTTCATATTGGGCATATTTGGCTCTATCTGCTGTATCTTTCACAGTTCCTGAAATATAATTGATTTTCTGACCGTCAATTAAGGCATCAATTTTTATTGAATTAATGACAACATTTATTTCCATTGTGCCTTCGGGGTCAATTTCTGTTGGAGTTAGATCTAACAGGTAAACATTGCTCTGGTTAAATTTTTGGGTCATTGAAGAATCTGTCTTCATCGTTTCTATATCAGACGAAAACGAACTTATTCTGTAGTGGTATTTTTTCCCCTTTTCATATTTATACTTTAAAGAAAAGGATTCATTAGGGTTTGAAACTGGTGTAGTTTTAACTTCGGACGTATCCGTTACAAACTGATTCTTATTGACTAGCGGCTTCTCTTCCTTTTTTGAACATCCGGCAAATAAAAAGGATATCACTGTAAATAACAGAAAGAAATTTTTCATTTTCATATCCATATATAATTAAGCTTAAAATAGTTAAAATTTGAAAATAATAATCGTTTATTATGACAAATTTAACAATTATTTCAAGAATTACCCTAAAAAATAAAATATGCTATAGAATACATATTCATTATTCTTGTTGAATTCAATAAAAAGTTAGTACTATATTTATAAGGCTAAATAAACAGCACTATAAACAAATTAAATTAGGAGAATCTATATGAAGTGGATTTTTACTAGAATATTTGCGGTAGTTGTTCTATTTATTATTCAGGGGCTCAATTTTACATACGCACAAGGCATTACAACTGCTGCAATCAATGGTACCATATACGATAGTGACGGAAAACCATTACCCCGTGCAACTGTTATTGCACTGCACACCTCATCCGGTACTACATATGGAGCCTTTTCCCGCGAGGATGGTAAGTTCAATATTCCGGGTTTAAGAGTGGGAGGACCCTACACAATTACAGTATCACTTGTGGGCTATACTACTCAAAAAAAAGAGAATATTTTCCTTTCATTGGGGCAGAATCTAAAAATTGATTTTATTTCTCCCCAAACAACAATTGAACTTAAGGGTGTAACTGTTACTGCAGAAAAAAATGCAATTCTGAGTGGCGGAAGAACAGGAGCATCTACAACCGTATCATCGGAAAATATTGAAAATTTACCAACAATCAGGAGAAGAATAGAGGATGTAAGCCGTGGGACACCTCAATATGGAAATAATTATTCTTATGGCGGTGTTGATGACCGTTTTAATAACTTAACAATTGATGGATCATATTTTAATAATTCATTTGGATTAGCTGGACAACCGGGTGATAGAACAGGTGTATCTCCTATATCACTGGATGCAATTGATCAGGTTCAGGTGAACCTGGCTCCATATGACGTCAGGTTAGGTAACTTTATAGGTGCCGGAATTAACGCTGTTACAAAAAGCGGTACAAATGAATATACCGGATCAGCCTATTATGATTGGCGTACATCTGGATTGGTTGGTACACAAGCTAAAGCTAATGTTGTTAGTCCGGGAACATTTACATATGATTTAGTCGGGGCTCGTTTAAGTGGTCCAATTGTTAAAGATAAACTCTTTTTCTTTTTAAGTTATGAAAATGACAAACAAGTACTTCCTGGAACTACTTATCTGGCAAATACTGGCAATCAGCCTGTTGCTGGGCAGGTTACAAGAGTATTAGCTTCTGATATGAATTCACTTAGCAGTTTTCTAAGTACAAATTTCGGTTATAATACTGGTCCCTATCAGGGTTATAATTCAGAAATTCCTTCAGACAGATTCCTGGCAAAATTTGATTATAACATAAATGATGAGAATAAAATTAGTCTGCGTTATACACAACTCGATTCTAAAACCGATGTTTTGCTTTCTAATTCAAGCTCACTGGGTTTTGGTAATAGAAGAAGTAATTTAACCGGACTGAACTTCCAGAATTCAAATTATCAGATTTTGGAAAATATTCGTTCTTGGGTTTCTGAATGGAATTCAATATTAAGCCCGACTATGACCAACAACCTCATCCTTGGTTATACTTATAATGATGAAAGCCGCGATTCCAGGGGAACATTCTTCCCGTTTGTTGATATTCTTAATGCCGGTTCGGTTTATACTTCATTTGGCTTCGAACCATTCACACCGGATAATTTACTTAAATATCATACAATACAGCTTCAGGATAATTTCCAAATGTACCTGGATAATCATGTTCTTTCTTTTGGCCTTACTGGAGAGCAATACCAATCTGATAATGGATTCTATCCGGGAATACAAAGTGTTTATGTTTATAATTCACTGGCAGATTTCTATGCAGATGCTAATCACTATCTAAATCCTGCAGCACCCTATACACCGGTCACTTTAGCTCATTTTCAGGTGCGTTATAACAATATTGTTGGTCTTACAAGCCCTCCATATCAAACTCTGAAAGTTCAATATGTAGGTGCTTATGCTCAGGATGAATGGCAGATTAATAATAATATCAAAGTAACTGCCGGACTTAGATTTGATGTGCCTATTTTTGGCAATACAGCCTTTGATAATCCCAAAGCTGATCTTCTTACATTCAGAGATGAAAACGGAAACCCTGTAAAGTATAATACAGGAAAACTACCGGATGCTAACCTACTTTGGTCGCCAAGAGTTGGTTTTAACTGGGATTATTTTGGAAATCGAACTACTCAAATTCGTGGTGGTAGTGGTATTTTTACTGCTCCTCCTGCTTTTGTTTGGATTTCTAATCAAATTGGTAATACAGGTGTTATTACAGGAATGATTGATGTTAAAAATACAACTGCATATCCATTTAATCCGGACCCGAATTTTTATAAACCTGCTCCGACGGGTGCCATCCCTTCTTCATATGAATTAGCAACTACTGATCCCAACTTCAAATTTCCTCAGACTTGGAGATCAAACTTAGCAGTTGATCAGAGTTTGCCGTTTGGAATTGTTGGAACTGTTGAAGCTCTCTATAGTAGTGATGTTAATGGGATATATTATATAAATGCAAATCTTCCTGCGGCTCAATCCTCCTTTACAGGAGTTGATGATCGGCCACGATGGACTAATAATAGAATAAATGCTAGTGTTACTGACAATACAGTAATTAAAAACGAGAATATAGGATATAACTGGAGTGTTTCCGCTGTATTGGAAAAACCCTTTAGCGATGGTTTGTTCTATAAAATAGGCTATAACTATGGCGTTGCTAAGAATACCATAGATCCGGGTTCTATTGCTTATGGGTCATGGACCGCAAACGCAATCTCTGGTGACCCGAATAAACCTGGTGTATCTTATTCAAGTTATTCACCGGGTCATAGAGTATTTGCTTCTGTATCTTATCGATCGCAATATTTGGACATGGGTTCAACAACAGTTTCTTTATTCTGGGATTATTCTACACCCACTCCAACTTCTAACAACTTTTCACCCAGGGCAAGTTATACTTTTAGCGGTGATATGAATGGAGACGGAGCAACAGGAAATGATCTGATTTATATTCCAAGGAATCAATCTGAAATGAATTTCCTTGATATTAAGAATAGCAGTGGAACTGTTATTTATACTGCTCAGCAGGAAAAAGATGCCTGGGATGCCTATATCAACCAGGACCCATATCTGAGTAAAAACAGGGGCAAATATGCTGAAAGAAATGGTCTCGTATTTCCGCTTGTTGCACGGCTCGATCTGAGCATTATGCAGGAAGTTTATGCGAATTTCTTAGGTAGTAAAAATAGCTTACAATTCAGAGTTGACGTTCTTAACATAGGTAATCTTATAAATCATAATTGGGGTGTTTCCCAAAGCTTGTTATCAGGTGGGCAGCCATTGGTTGTTCCTACAGCCGCTCAGGGTGGCCCGGCCGATGCTCAGGGAAGACCACAGTATTTTTTGAAACAAGTCGGTGGTAAGTTAATTGATCATACTTTCATCGATAACGTTGATCCAAGTGCTGATGTTTACAGAATCCAGTTCTCAATAAGATACTTATTAAACTAAATTATTAAAAAGAACTGAAAAGGCTGTCTGATAGGGCAGCCTTTTTTATATGATGAAGAATTAAAATTCGTGTTGAGGCTTACATTATCCTTTTCTAATTAACTTGATTTACTGTCTTAATTCTTCTCTTTAACCTGCCCTTAGTGCAGTAACTATATTCATTCTTGCAGCGCGGACTGAAGGTAAAAACCCTCCCAATACTCCCATCAATAAAGCAAATATTAATGAGATAATAATAATTGAAGGTGACAATGCAAATGAAAATGCAAGTTCTGAGAATGATGTAAAATTCATAGTCGAAATTGAAAAAAACTGGAGGAACGAAGCAAGCACTAATCCTACTGCTCCGCCGATTAGTGATATTGCCAATGATTCGGTTAGAAATGAAGCTAGTATGCTCCTTCTTTTAAATCCTAAAGATCTTAAAGTTCCTATTTCAACTGTTCTGTTTGCTACTGCGGAATACATTGTAATCATTGCGCCTATCGTTGCTCCAAAACTGAATATTACCGTAATAAATATTCCTAGTATTCTTATGAAAGTAGCCAGGAATTCCGATTGTTTTGCATAATACTGAGTTTCACTATCATGCTCAAATTGTTGTAACCTTCTGTCTGAATCAAACGCTCTTTTGAAATTATCATATTGATTTATATCGGCAAGTTTTAAAGTTATCGAGGAGCAGGTATTTCCTCTGTTAAATGCCCCTAGTAATTGGATCGCATCTCCCCATAACTCTGAATCGAATCCGCTTCCGTTTGAGGAAAATATTCCAACTACACTCCAGTAATCTCCCGCTAATTTAACTTTGCTGCCTACCTGCGCGTCAGGAAATCTTTTATGCAGCGCTTCCCCGGCAATCAATTCCCTTAATCCGAAATTAAACATTCTGCCTTCAATTATTTTTACCTGGGGACGTATCTGCATTCCAACTTTGCCAATTCCGCGCACAGTTACATTGCTTAAACCCCCATCAGCTTTTGTGATATTTATTACTACTACCGGTTCATTCGATATCAATTGTGTTCCATCCGGATTCTTACCGATATCGGGAAGCGTCCTGATTACATTTTGTGTTTCAGGATCTATAATACTGGATATCTCTCCATTTGCAGCTTTGCGGGTAATCTTTATATTATCTGGTGCACCTGTAGCCACTAATGTCTTTTCTACTCCATGCGCCATCATAAGTACTGCTGCAAAAACAAAAACAACAAGTGAAACACCTATAATTGTAATTGTTGTGGTTAGTTTTTTAGCTTTGAAACTTCTGAAAGTATATTTTAATGGTATCTTCATTTTTAATTCCTTATAAATTATCCTACAAACCGGAATCCCTCAACTATCTTTGTATTAAGCACACGTTGTATCGGAAATATCGAAGCCGCTATTCCGATAAATAAAGCCGCGCTTACTGCAAGTATTAAGGTTATTGGTTCTATATAGAAAACAGGGAAAAATGTTTTTGGTATGAACTTTTCAAATGAACCGACTATCGGAAATACTAAAAGTAGTCCGGCAAAACTTCCAAGACATGCTATGAACATTGATTCACCTAATATCAATCCTATCATGTGCTTTCCCGAAAACCCAAGAGTTTTAAATACTGCATACTCCCTTGTCCTTTCTCTTGATGCCATAATCATTGTATTTCCCAGTACTAGCATTATAATTCCTATAATCATAAACGACATTACATTCATAGCTGTTATGATTGCACCTGTCGAGGCAAGGAATCCCTGGTTAAATGCACGTTCAGTTTCAGTCTTTGTTTCCGCAGTCGAGTTTTTAAATAAAGCATCAACCTTCTCCGATATTGTTGCAGATTGTGAGGGATCTTTTATCTTAATAATATACCATCCCACATCATTTGCCCTGCCGGGCATTTCCTTTGTCATCCTTTCATTCAGATATTCCCAGTGGAAAAACATCTGAGTTCCGTCCGTAGTTTTATATTTGGGTTGATATATCCCTCTTACAACAAAATCCCATTGACCGGGATAAATATCCCCTTCCATTGTAATTATATCGCCTAACTTAAAATTATACTTACTGGCAATATCCTTTCCTACAACACATGAATTTCGTTCCTTATTATATACATCTAACTGGTCTTTTGGTACTTCATATTCCGGATAAGCATCAAATATATTATCTGCTACAGCCATCCTTGCAAAGAAATTATTTTTGTCCTTATAAACTCCCCCGAACCAGTTGGAGAATGAAACTTCCGCTACACCCGGTATCCGCTCAATTTTTTCCTTATAGGAATAGGGGAGTGGGAATATAAAAGAAACTGAATGACGCGTAATCAATCTGTCCGCCGCTGCGGCTTCCACCCCAACAGACCAGGCTGTTACTACTGTCCGGAGTAAACCAAAAGCTATTACTGCTATTGCAATCCCTAGTATTGTTAAGGATGATCTGAGTTTATGTCTTAAAGTATTTTTATATATTAGCTTTAATATTCTCATATTCAACTCCTTCAGTAAGGTCTCCTTTTTCAAGATGGCGGATTATCCTTGCGCGCTGCGCTGCATGAGGGTCATGCGTAACCATCATTATAGTTTTCTTGAACTCCTTGTTTAACCTCTCCATTAAAGTTAGGATTTCCTCCGCTGAAGCTCTGTCAAGGTCTCCTGTGGGTTCATCCGCAACAAGAAGTACCGGGTCAGTTACAATTGCTCTGGCTATTGCAACTCTTTGCTCTTGTCCCCCTGATAGTTGTTTCGGATAATGATGTATCCTGTCTCCCAGACCAACTATTTCTAGTGTATCTTCAACATGCTTTCTTCTCTCTGCTTTGGAAAGTTTTGTCAGCAATAGTGGTAGTTCAACATTCTCAAATGCTGTTAGCACAGGTATCAGGTTGTAAAATTGAAATACGAATCCTACACTCGCCGCACGCCATTTTGCAAGTGCTGACTCTCCCAATGCTGCAATGTCCGTACCTGCTACTATTAACTTTCCTTTTGTGGGACGGTCAATCCCTGCAATTAAATTAAGAAGTGTAGTCTTGCCGGAACCTGATGGACCCATCAAAGCAAGGAATTCTCCTTCATTAACCTTTAATGATATATTATGTAGAACAGATATTTCCAGACTGTCCCTCCAATATGATTTCGATACATTCTGAACTTCTATAATTTCAGACATTATTACTCCAATAAAATAAAATTATTAATTGATTATTTAAACTTGGCGATTATGGAACTTTTACTTTTACTCCGTTCCTTATTTCATCTGTAATTTTATCAATTACTTTATCCCCGTCAGATATTCCGGACGTAATTTCCACATACGCATTAAATTTCCTTCCGGTAGTAACTGGAACTTCTACAGCCTTTTCATCTTTAATTAAATATACCACATCTCTTCCATCCCTCTTTGCGACGCTCGTCATAGGAACAATAAGCGCTGGCTTTTCATCTTTAGTATCTTCCTTGGGCTTCTCTGATAGAAATAAAACCTTAGCACTCATTTCAGGAAGCACCAGGTCATCATAATGCTTAAATCCTACTTTTACCATTACTGTAGCTTTCGAACGGTCAGCTGTAGGAATGATTTTCGCCACATATGCTTCATAATTTTTGTCAGGATAAGCATCAAGAATAATATCACAATCCTGGTTTATTTTTATTTTTTCTATGTTTGATTCTGATACATCTGCCTCAACTTCAAGTGAACTCATATCTGCCATAGTTACAACCGCTGCTCTTGAATTAAGACTCGCTCCCAAAGGTGATACAATTTCACCAATGTCCGCATTCTTGGTAAGTACTGTTCCGTCAAATGG